>JBILGV010000195.1:0-2548 GCA_044350865.1 Pseudanabaena sp.
AGCTTGCTTAGTTGGCTATATTGGTGTTGCTCCCCGTGGCTCCAAGTCATTACCAACAAATAGCGAGAAAACTGAATCAATTAATATCACGTCAACTATCCGTGGCAAATATGCCTATATAACCTTTCGAGGTGCAGCTTCATCTAGACCAATTAATGTCATAGTTTGGGAACAGAATGGAGTTGTTTATATTGTGAGTTCTGGCATGAGTAAAGAGAAGGTGCTAGAAATTGCCAGTTCAATGGCAACTGGAGTAACAATCACTAGTCAGCAGTAACTATTTGACATTAGCTAAATTATAACCAGTCTTATCTTAAGGAGTCTTAATAAATGAAATGGATTAAATTTTTGATTTTGGTATCATTCTTAACTTTGTTACCCGCTAATAGCTTTGCTCAAACTGATCCGCGCCAATTTGATGTGGCAGGGATTAAGCTAGGCATGACCGCAGATGAAGTCAAGAAAATCCTGAAAGCGATGCCAGGTGGAGGATGGATTGAAGGAGGTGGATCTACTACAGAAAATATGGCTTCGAGCGTACAAACAATGGAATTTTGTGTGAGCCAATTTGTTGAAAAGATTAATATGATGGAGAGAACGGGCAGTTTCATGGAACCAAAGCCAGCCTGCTATGGTTCTTTAAGTTACAGTTATAGCGCTGGACCTGTTAATCGAAGAATAAGTATTTTTGTCCTGTTTACTGAGGATTTTCAAAAACGGCCAGGGACATCTGTGGTCTGGCAAGTTCAATTTTCTCAAGAGCATGATGATTGGAAAGGAATCCAACAGCGCCTCTTACAAAAATATGGGAATCCAACTTTTTGCTATGGTTATGCCCCTAAGCAATGCTCATTTGAATTACGGAATGAGAGATTTGTATGGGTTCCAGCAGGATCAAACATTACATCACAAATAGGAATTTCTACAATTTCAGACAGATTTCGGGTACTCCAAGCCTCAGAAGGAGGTCATTCTCGTGAAGTTTCTATCACCTTATCTGACGCTCCGTTTTTAAACGCAAATGGTCAGGCGAGAACAAAGTATTTAGACTCAGTTACTCGAAATGCTCGCCCTCAATCTAAACCTGTATTTTAAATAGGAATAAATTATGGATTATAACTCTTTTGAAGGAATGCAGGAGCAGGCTAGGCAAGGTGATCCTCGTTTCCAGCACTTACTTCCACAGTATGAACAACAAAATCAAGATTGGTCTCAGCAAGGACAACCAACACAACAAAACTCTACTCAGTGGACAGGGAAACAACAGTCCAAAAATTCAACAACTACTCCCTACCTTTCACCTACGCCATCCGATCCCGCTCAAGAATTTTTCATAGAGGGAAATCGATATGCTCAAGCCAAAAATTGGCAACAGGCAATTACTTACTACACCAAAGCGATCGAATTAAACCCAAATCATGCTGAGGCATATCATCATCGGGGTAATATCTATGCTAATCAAGAGCGTATCCACCTTGCATTGGGAGACTATTCGAGAGGGATTTCTCTAAATCCTTATCGAGAAACTCTTTTAAAACTCTATCTTTCTAGAGGTAAGCTATACTTTTTCAATTTTAGCAATTTGGATAAACCGAAATACTTGGAAAATGCAATTGATGATTTTTCCTCTGCAATTAGCCTCAATACTTGGCAATATATCAAAGCAGATGCGTATTATTTTCGTGGTTGTGCTTACGCAGAATTAAATCAGACTAAAGAAGCTATCTCTGATTATGCCCAAGGCATTAAACTGTATTCAAAATTTTTAGATTATAAGAGTTTGCGTTCTTATTGCCATTCTGGGATAGCTTGTTCTCATTTTCATCAAGGAAGGCTTTTTCAACAATTGAAGAAACATCGAGATGCTATTCAGAATTTTGATCTTGCTCTCCAAATTCATAATAAGAATCCACAATCTAATGTCTTATATCCTGAATATCTAAATCTTATTGAGTATTACACTAAAGAATCCTATAAAAATATTCCTGCCGCACTTCGCCCCTTTGTCAAAATTCGGGTTCCCAAAGTCACAGATCTTTTACAAGGATTATGCCGTATAGTTTGGATTGGGACAACTCGTTTAGTTCTAATTGGTGGTGTTTTGTGGGTTGCTGATACCTTCTTATTAAATCAAGCAATTCAAAAAAAAGCTGTAGAATCTTTGCCAGTTGTTTTATCAGTTGCTGATCGAGTTTTGCCTACTTTACCTTATAATTCCTTGAAAAACGTCACAATTCCGAATACAAGAGTAAAAGTTATAGCCCCATATCAGCAGTTGGAATCATTTCTCGCGGATGGCAAATGGGAAGCCGCCAATAACGAAACCATGAATGTTTTGCTTGTTGTATCAAAGTCTTTAGCTACTTCTCAATTTGATGAGTCTACAAAGTCAAAAGCTTGTGAATCTGTAAAGCAAATTAATTATCTTTGGGAATATTATTCGAGTGGACATTTTGGTTTTAAAGCACAATACCAAGTTTATACAAGATCAGTATCACAGTTTCCTGAACGAGTTGGTTGGGTAAAAGATGGAAATAGTTATCCTTTG
>JBILGV010000166.1:0-5154 GCA_044350865.1 Pseudanabaena sp.
CCATTACATCAACACAACTCTCTTAAACTTGCTCAAGATTTAGGGCATCTAGCTAAAATTGCTATTGAGAAAAAAGAATGGCTCCAAGTTAAGGAATATGCTCAAAAAGCCCTAGCCGCACTCAAGTATATTCCCGAATTTGATGATAACAGTCTTGCTGAAAGCTGGTTACGCTTGCAGTATATTCAATCAGCACAGTCGCAATTATTACTTGTCCAGAGCAATCTTCAGCTTTCTGAGCTAGATCTAGCCGCTAGTCTCATTACGAGTGCGATCGCCGATTTTAATCTTGCTTACGACCCAAAACTCTATATTCGTCTTCTCGATACATCCCATGATATCGCCTTTGCTCAAGGGCGTTACCTAGAAGCATTTCATATCCGAAAGCAACAGCGATCGCTAGAGCAGCAATATGGACTCAGAGCTTTCATTGGGGCGGGAGTTTTACAACCAAAACAACTTTCCTCCGATTTGACAATTGCGGAACTAGATACAAGTAAGTTTAATGTTACTACTAGTGAAATTCAAGCTTCGGGTAGAGATCAAGATGTTGAGAAATTAGTGGAAAGAATTCTCTCTATTGATAATTATCTGACGATCATTCATGGTGAATCAGGCGTGGGTAAAAGTTCGCTAGTAAATGCAGGACTAATTCCCGCGCTATTACAGCGATCGCATACAGCACAAACTTTGCTACCGATCCAGATTCGCACCTATACAGATTGGAGCAAGTCTATATTGCTCCAACTAGAGCAATATTTTACTGATCGTCCAATTGATCGGCTTGATCGGCAAATTCCGAAAACAGTTGATCGTGATTTATTCCAACTGGCTATGCTGCTATTAAATAAGCTTAAACAGATAACTGGGCGTGGTACACAGATCATTCTTATATTTGATCAATTTGAAGAATTCTTTTTTGACTACAGCAAACCACAACAAGACAAACAGATTTTCATTGATTTTTGGCAAGGTTGTCTCAAAATCCCATTGCTAAAATTAGTAGTTTCCATTCGTGAAGACTATTTACATTCTCTATTAGAACTAGATTCAGCCCGTTCAGAAATCGATATTCTCAGCCGAAATTTTCGATATGCGATCGGGAATTTCTCTCCGTCTGAAGCAAGATCACTAATTGAAGATCTCACCAAACAGGCAAATTTTCCCCTCGAAGCGCTTTTAGTTGATACATTAGTTGCAGATTTGGCAGGCGATCGCCAATCAGTCAGACCAATCGAATTACAACTAGTCGGCTCTCAACTGCAAACCCATAATATTAATACTCTTACAGCCTATCAATCGGCTGGGGGAAAGCAACGCCTAGTTGAGCAGTCGGTAGAAGAAGTGATTAGAGCCTGTGGTAATGCGGCTTTTATTGCTCAACAAGTTTTAATTCTGCTAACGGATGATCAGGGGAAACGACCATTGCAAAATTATACTCAGTTACGAACTGGCTTATTGTCTTATTCCATTAATAATACCAAACTAGATAGCGAACTAGATTTAGTCTTAGAAATTTTAACTGGTTCTGGGCTAATATCTCAGATTTCAGAGGGAGCCAATTATCGCTATCAACTAGTCCATGATTATCTAGTTCCATTTATCCGTGCTAATCAAGAATCAGAATTAATCGCCGAATTACAAAAAGCCCGTTTTTCAGAACAAATTAGTCAAACAAAACTTAATCGTCTGACTAAATTTGCCTTGTTGGTCAGTATTTTCGGATTGTTCGTAGTAGGGGGCTTAGCTCTTAATGCAAATCGTCAACGACAAATTGCGGAAATCCGCGAAATTAAGGCTCTAGTCTCTTCAGCAACATCCAATTTTTCTCTTAATGAACAGTTGGAAGCATTGACTACCATTCTCCAGTCAGCCCAAAAATGGAAGAATACAGCCTCTGAAATTGATAGCGAGCAAGTTAAAAAACTGAACTTTGAGGCTTTGCAGACGATTGTTTACAATATGCGTGAGCAGTATCGATTCAGTACAGAAAAAAATGATGCTCCAATCTATACCGCAAAATTTAGTCCTGATGGCAAGATGATTGCTTTTGGGGCTTATGATGGCAGCATATACTTATTCGAGATTAACGGTAAACCAATTGCTCAATTAATAGGATTGAAAGTTAAATCTGTTCGCGAAGTTAGTTTTAGTCCCGACGGCAAAAGAATCGCATCTGTGGGAGAAGGTAAAAGTATCCGCATTTGGGATATCGCTACAAAAAAATTGATCAGTAAAATCTACGCACATCAGGATGATATTCTCAGGGTTAGTTTTCATCGTGACGGTAGGATGCTCCTTACTGGCAGTAAGGATGGCAGTGTCAAGGTTTGGGATAGCGATCGCGGGACAGAGATGGCGACAATCATTCCGCCAAACTCTCCCAATCATAAGTATGAAACCATCGGCGATGTCAGTTTTAGTCCAGATGGTAAAATGATTGTTACGGCTAAAGGAGAAAATCTTTCTCTTTGGGATTTACAAGGCAATTTATTAGCTAGCGAGATCGCCGATGACAAAATTATTTACACAGCAAAATTCCATCCTAATGGTAAGCTTTTAGCCTCATCTGGCGCTGAGAAGAGTGTGAAGCTTTGGCGCATAACTGATAAAACTACGAGATTACTGACTGAATTACTGACTGGATCAAGTAATCATCTTATTGATGGCGAACTTCAATTAATCCATACCTTTGAAGGGCATTCAAATGAAGTTTTGAGTCTGAATTTTAGTAAAGATGGTAGACGAATCGCGTTTGGTTATCAAGATGGTTCTGTGCAGATAAGCGAACTCGAAGGAGATGTTAATACCAAGGTGGGTATCCATAGTGATGGAGTTTTTGATGTTAACTTCAGTCTGGATAATCGCTATCTCTTATCTGCAAGTAAAGATCGGAGTGTGCGGCTATGGGCTTTACAAAATGCCTTGATCGATACAAGCTACGGACATACGGATAATATCTGGGCTGTTAATTATCGTCCTGATGGTAAAGTCTTCGCTTCGGCAAGTGTTGATAAAAGCATTCGTCTATGGAATGCTGATGGAACTTTTAAGCAAGAATTACAAGGACATGCAGACACGGTCTATAGTGCCGTTTTTAGTGTTGATGGAACTAAGCTTGTTACGGCTAGTCGTGATGGCACTGCGAGGATTTGGGATGGTCAGACGGGAAATTTATTGCATGTCCTCAGTGGGCATGGTTCTCAACTGATATATGCGGCTTTTAGTCCCGATCAAAAGACTATTGCTACTGTTGGATTTGATCATAAAATCAAATTATGGCAATGGAATGACACTAATAATCCGCCATTACTCCAAGTCTTACAAGGACATACTGCAAGTATTTGGTCGATCGCTTTTAGTCCTGACAGTCAAGCTATTGCTTCAACTGGTAACGATCAAACTGTCAGAGTTTGGAATCTGCATAATGGTCAGAATTTATATCCGATGTTATATCCCATCAACACACACACCAATGGTGGGCTAGCGATCGCCTATAGTCCTGATGGCAAAAAAATTGCTTCTGCGGGTAAAGACGGTAGGGTCAAACTATGGAATGCTCAGACGGGAGCATTGGAAAAAGAAATTATAGTCAATAACAGTTTTTGGATTGTCGGCATCAGTTTTCATCCCAATGGCAAGGCGATCGCTACAGCTAATGTTGACAAAACCATCAAAATCTTTGATTTAACTACTGGTGAATTGCTGAAAACTTTAAAAGGGCATAGATCAGAGGTAAATGCTGTTACCTATAGTCCCGATGGTACATATATTGTTTCGGCGAGTCGTGATAATACTGTCAAATTGTGGAATGCCGAAACCCTAAATTTTGATCAGCTTGTCCAGAGGGGCTGTAGTCTCTTAGAAAATTATCTCAAAAACAAAACGCCACCAGCGACTCCAGAACAGAAACAGATTTGTGATCTCAAGCAATAGTCCTAAATATCCTATATTTGATTTCAACTCCATACTTATCGTTAATTTTTTGTCATGACAGATTGGTTACAGCGCACAGAATTACTGATCGGCTCCGATCGCCTCAATCACCTAAAGCGAGCGAATGTATTGGTAGTCGGCATGGGGGGAGTCGGCAGCTTTGCGGCAGAATTTTTGTGTCGGGCGGGGATTGGATCGATGACGATTATTGACGGCGATCGCGTTGATCCTTCTAACAAAAATCGTCAAATTGTGGCGCTAGATAGCACCTTTGATCTGCATAAAGCTGATGTGATGGCAGCGCGAATGCATGATATTAATCCTAAAATCCAATTGACGGTGATCAAAGAATTTCTCACTCCCGATCTAATGTTAGAGTTAGTCACACCTAAGTTTGATTGGGTTTTAGACTGCATTGACAGTCTGCAACCAAAGCTGTATTTTTTGGGCGCGGCGGTGACTAATGGGGTAAAGGTGGCAAGTAGTATGGGCGCGGGTGGGCGCGTTGATCCACAGAAGGTGAGAATTGCACCGATTTTCGAGACTGATTGTTGTCGATTTGCTTACAAAGTGCGTAAAGGGCTGCGCCGCAAGGGTTTTGGCAATGCAAACATTGTTGCTGTTTATTCTGAAGAGCTAGTAAATCGTGAATCAGTGCAGTTGACCGATGGCAATAATTTTAAGCGATCGTATTACGGTACTATTTCCTATCTGCCAGCCTTATTTGGTCTAAATCTGGCCAGTGTCGTGATTCGCGATCTCATGGAAAACAAGTAATCGATGCTTCACATTAATTATTGGTAATTATTGGCACTGCGGTTAGTCAAAATCATAATTATTTCTCGATCGCTGATCGAATGGGTTGAGTGATGGTTATGCTAGAGCCTAGTCAAGTGAATGTCGGTAAGTTATAGGGTTAAATATGGGGCAACTCGAACATATTGAGGCAATTGAAAAGCGCCTGTGGGGTGCTGCTGACACGTTGCGGTCTAACTCCAACTATGCCAGTAATGAGTATTTCATGCCTGTTATGGGGTTGATCTTCTTGCGTCATGCCTATAGTCGTTATTTGGCAGTTAAGGATGAGATTATTGTTAGTGTCTTTATTTATTCGCGGTGATAATAGGTAGCGAAAAAGGTGTAAAACAAGGATATACACAAAATCAGGATCGCGATAATTATGAGTATAGCGGAACGAGAACAGCAAATCCTGCGGGT
>JBILGV010000026.1:0-44385 GCA_044350865.1 Pseudanabaena sp.
GATTGAAAATGCTAAGGCTATGCTTGCTCTTAGGATCTGCCGTACTAATCAAGATTGGGATGCTTATTGGCTTAATCTTTCTTCCATTTCTTCTTGAGCGGAACTTTCACTTTTAATTACACCCGATCGCATCAATGCCAAAAGCTACCTGAAATGAGCCGAAATTTTATGCAGATGGAGAATAATCAGGAATTAGACGACGAAATGCTTCCTGAATATGACTTTAGCAAGATGAAAGGTGGCGTTAGAGGCAAATATGTTGAGCGCTACAAAACAGGAACAAATGTAGTCTTGCTCGATCCTGATGTTGCTCAAGCATTCCCCACAAGTGACTCAGTTAACCAAGCACTGCGATTACTCATCCAAATTTCTCAAAGGCAGAAAGTCTGAAGGTGCGATCGCATAGAGAACAAGTAACAAATTTTTACTCATTTCATGAAAATATGATTTTTACTTAACAATTACATGAGGATATAAGACAATGCAAACAATCCAAACGACAGCCCAAGTTGATGAAAAAGGCATACTCCAAATTCAACTTCCTGAACATTCAGGAGAAGAACTAGATCTTTTCTAACAGCATAACCAGATCTATATAGTCCCACACACAGATCGAGCAGATCGCGTTCGGATTATCAGCGCACATATCCTAAGTTTAATTCTAACAACTATCAAATATATGCTCAAAGCGATCGCAACAATAAATAATCAAAATAATCAGTTTTTTCCCGATGGAATTGGGTAGCATGGATAACTCAAATATCACTTTTCGATTAGCTCAATTTATTGATATTGATCCCCTGATGGAACTTGCACAGGAATTCTATCAATTTGATCATATTATTTTTGATGATGCTGTCGTTAAAGCTTTTACGGCTCTACTTAGCGATGAAAACTTTGGATTGATCTGGTTAATTTGCGATCGCGATCGCCCGATTGGATATGTTGCTTTGACCTTCTTTTTTAGTATGGAATATCATGGACGCTGTGGACTAGTCGATGAGTTATATATTCGTGAAGCTTATCGCGGTATGGGAATTGGCAAACAAGTATTTGTCCTCATCGAAGAGCATCTTAGATCTCAGGGTATGCGATCGCTATCCTTAGTAGTGGATTTCTGGAACGACAAAGCCGAAGCTCTCTACACCAAAATCGGATTTCAACGCGAAAAGCGTCATCTGATGATCAAGCATCTAGCTACTTAGCTCGCAGCCGCTATACTAGTGAATGCTATATTTGACCAGTAGCGCTTACGCAATCAGTGTTCCTATGGGCTACGAGCCTTTACATCATAAATATCGCCCCCAAATCTTTGACGACCTAGTTGGACAAGAGGCGATCGCGCACACGCTTTCCAATGCGCTAAACACCAAGCGGATCGCACCCGCATATCTATTCACAGGGGCGCGTGGTACTGGCAAAACATCAAGTGCGCGGATTATGGCAAAGTCGCTCAATTGCCTAAGTTCGGACAATCCCACGCCCCATCCCTGCGGTAAATGCGAATTATGCCTGAGCATCGCCAATGGTAATGCCCTAGATATCACCGAAATCGACGCGGCAAGTAATACTGGTGTTGATAATATTCGTGAATTAATCGAACGCGCTCAGTTTGCACCAGTCAAGGCAAGGTTTAAGGTTTATATCATTGACGAATGTTTGACAGGGGATACGCTTGTCCAGACTGACAAGGGTTTAATGCGTATTGACGATCAAGGTTTATTAGGTAAACAAGTTTTAAGTTATAACGAAAAATCTGCTAAATGGGAATATAAAAAAGTTCTACGCTGGCTAGATCGTGGTGTAAAACCTACGTTAATTATTAAAACCAATCAGCGATCGCTTCAATGCACAGGTAATCATTTAATCAAAACAGAATCAGGATGGACACCAGCAAGCAACCTCAAAATTGGGATGAATATACTGTCGCCTGTAGTTGCGGATGCGGCGAAAGACTGGAAATCCCACAATTCCTACTTCAAAAAGGTAGAGGAATACAGAGTATCCTATCCTACTGGAAACGACATCCTTACAAAAAAAATCACGGTATCTGGGAACGGCGGACAGACAATTACCTTGCAGCAGCAGGAAATATTTCAGTTGAATCGCTTGGACTCATCTATGGCACATTGCTGGGAGATGCTGCCATTACCTATCCAAATAAGCACAGTCGATTCGCAAGAATTGCATGGACACATGGATATAAACAAAAAGAATGGCTGGAATACAAAATCAGTAGATTATCTGAATTACGCCCAAACTTCCGTATTGCCAAGAATGATGGATATGGAGAACTTTCTGTCTGTAGCAGTACCATGTGTCATCCCCAACTCAATACAGTATTTAACGTTGTTAAGCCCACAGGAATTGCCAAAAACGTTTCTATGGAATGGCTTGAGCAAATTACTCCTGAAGGTTTGGCATGGTGGTATATGGATGATGGAGCGCTTATGCTCACCCCAGAGGGAAGCCCCACAATTCACTTATCTACAGAGGGATATTCTTTGGCAGAAAACGAGCTTATTCAATCTTGGCTGCAATCAATTGGATATAACTCTAAAGTACAGTTCTACAAAAGAGGCGTTAAGAGATATAACTATATTTGCTTCGGAGCAAATGCCAGTAGAAAATGGTTGTCAGAATTACAGCAATATTCTATTCCCTCAATGGAATACAAATTTGGAGAGGGTCGAATCTGTAACAGTCGCTGGTGATGAGCCTGTTTATGACATTGAAGTAGAAGATAATCATAACTTTGTTGCTAACGGGCTACTAGTGCATAACTGCCATATGTTGAGTACAGCAGCATTTAATGCACTTCTCAAAACATTAGAAGAGCCGCCCGATCGCGTTACCTTTATTCTTGCAACGACTGACCCACAGCGAGTATTACCGACTATTATTTCGCGTTGTCAGCGCTTTGACTTTCGGCGGATTCCCCTTGACTCTATGGTTAAACACTTAGGGAAGATTTCGGTAAATGAAAATATTAATATTCATACTGAAGCAATTACCTTAGTTTCCCAAATTTCTCAGGGTGGGCTGCGCGATGCAGAATCTCTTCTCGATCAGTTGAGCTTATTAGATGGAGAGATTACGATTGAGGCGGTTTGGGAGCTAGTAGGTTCCGTTCCTGAACAGGATTTATTATCATTAATCGAAGCGATCGCTGCTGATCATTCCACTCAATTAATTGACTATGTTCGCCGTATTATGGATCGGGGACGCGAACCATTGATTGTGTTGCAGAACTTAGCCAATGTCTATCGTGATTTATTAATTGCCAAAACTGCAAGCGATCGCAGTGATCTTGTTGCTATGACTAGTACGGGTTGGGCGCGATTAGTGCAGCTTGCTCAAGCTTTACCAATAGGAAATATTCTGCTCGGTCAACAACATTTGCGATCGGCAGAGTTACAAATCCGTAATTCCACACAACCGCGTTTATGGCTAGAAGTAACCCTCATGGGTTTATTACCATCGGCAATGGGAGCGCAATCACAAGCTTCTAATCCAACCCAATCGCAACCATTTATTCCATCTCGCAATAATCCTACAACACCACAATTTACTCCTCAAACGCCTAAATCTAACCCTATCTCTCAAGTTTCCACACCGCCCAAACAAGATCCACCAGTAGTTGCTCAACCAAATGTATCACCATCTATACCATCATCAAATCCTATAACTCCTCCTCAAGTTGCGGAAACACCGATATATTCTGGAAGTGACGATAATTTAGAGAACTTTGCTTCAGTTGGTTACGATCTTGGTCAGCTATGGCAAAGCGTTTTAATGATGTTGCCAACACCAACTAAATCAGTTTTTATCCAAATTCAAGCCCATATTCTCACCCTTGATAGTGGCAGCGTTAAAATTGGCTTGGGTGGAAATCGTGACGAAACCACTAAAAATATTGTGGTTCAAAAGCGTCCTGAACTAGAAGAAGCATTTAAAAAGCATTTACAACGCCCGATGAAGGTCATGTTTACTTTTGTTTCAGCATCCCCTCAAGCTGAGCAAATACAGACTCCTGCGCCTCTCCCTGTCAGTCCCGCGATCGCACCGCCGCCAATTACACCGTCACCAATCGCACCGCCGCCAGCAACTTCTTATTCCAGTCCAGTCAGTCAACCAGTTTCTCATCCCATAGCGCCACCAGCCCAACCGACAAATATTAGCAAGCTAGTGGAGCCAAATAACTCTGAAACACAGGGCTATTCAGGAAAAACAGATGATGACAGAATGGTAGAAAATATAGCTTATCTCTTTAGTGGTCAGGTTATTGATATGGATGAAGAATCTAGCGAATAGAAGACTCAAGCCATCGCCACCAGAATGCGGCGATCGCCTTTATAAGTATTGCGCCCATGTGCCACTAAGATGTTGTCTAACATCAGCACATCGCCCTTTTGCCACGAAAATAAAGTCGCCTCATCCCAAAATAGTTGACTCACGATCGCTAAATCTGCTGGCTCGATCGAACTTTGATCGCCATAATAGGCATTAGTTGGCAGATTCTTTTCTCCTAGAAGTTTCATGAGGTCATTTCCCGCAGCACCAAAATTGGTATAGTGCCATAGAGTCGCTTGATTAAACCAGCAAGTTTCCTGCGTGTCAGGATGTTTAATCGCCGCAGGATGGGTTTGAGTTGTCAACAAACTACCATCTTTTTTCCAAGCAAAATCGATCGCTCGTTCTTTAAGATAGTTCTCAACTTCACTGCGCTCTGATGTCTCGAAGGTTTTTTGCCAAGATTTCCCAAACCCCCTTCCATTACACATATTTTTGACATAGCAAACCTGTTTGTCCACAAAGCGATCGCGAACAATCGGATTCATTTTGGCATAGGCTTTACGACAATCAGCGATCGGTGTTTCGCCTTCACTTTGAGCAGGAACCTCACAGAAGAAAAATATTTTACGCGGCGGATTATGCGTATAGGAAAGTTCATTATGAAGTGTAATCTTTTGGTCGGCAGGATACTCTGTGGAGGTGTAAATCTGATTGTAGACCTTTGATCTGGGTGATTGGCCTTCTATATAAGGAAGTGTCTGTGGTTCGATAGAATGCACAAAATCATTGAAGTCTGATGCTGTAGACAGAGGAAATCCCCTAAATAAAATACCTCCATGTTGCAGTAACTTCTCTTCTAGAAAAGATTTATTATCTATGAGCCAACCTGATAAATCTTCAAGTTTCAGATTCTCGCTACAATCTCCATCAGGCTCAATAACTAAAGGGAGTTGAAGATCGGGTTGCAAAAAAGACATCTTGAAAGAAATAGGATGATTCATAAGTATTTTTATTTCTAATTATATAAATCGTTGCGGTGATAGTAAAGGAATAATCGCGTCAGATTGTCCCATCGCATGGGCGGCAAATCTTTGGGATAAAGTCGGTACATAGACAGTAGGACTAGTGAAACCTGAAAATAAATGTAGATTCTCATAGCCATCTAGTGACCCAACTAAAGGTAAATTGTCGCAACTAAAAGCAACTAAACAATTGCGCCAAACACCTTTTAATTCTGCAATTTTGGGTAGGATTTTGCCAACGGAAGCTCGAATATCAGCTTCGCTTTGACTCGGAGCGATCGCTGCATGGGCATCGGTTAAAAGACGACTAAGTTGACCAAACCTAATCCGACCATTGCGAAATTGAATTGCCCCCGCGTCAATCGAAGGTGGTAGGATTTCTTTTCCAGCTATGTCCCAAATGGCATCTTGGTCAACATTGCTAGTAGCTGACTCAAGTTCATAGCGGGTAGAATTTGCAGGCATTACCATCGATCGCAATTTGAAGTCAACTGATTCTGTCTCGATCGCCTCAGCATGGGTGAAATAGATTCGCGCATTGATTCCTGATTTTTTGAGTAAAGCGCGTGACAGCCCACCTGCACAAACCACAACCCGATCGCTATATAGTTCACCTTGTTTCGTGGCTACACCCTTTACCCGATCACCTTTCACTAATAAATTTTCCACTTTGGTATAGATAATCTCACCACCCAGTTTTTGAAAAGCTTGACTATGGGCAGTGACAAAACTATCCAGATTAATATGGGCATGGGGTAATAATAATGCGCCGCCAATTCCCGCTTGATTGAGTAAAGGTTCGCGATCGCTAGCCTCTTGTGCTGTTAATAACTTGGGAGCAATCATGCAATCTTCGTATTGAGCAAGAACGGCGATCGGATCGGCTTTTGGATCAATAGTTAATAGTAAATCTATCTCCCGAAATTCAGTATCTAAACCCAACTCATTAGATAGTTCTCTCTGTCGAGCAATTCCCTCTTGGCTAAGTTGGCGTGTGAGCGCAGTTGTCGCCGCCCAATAGGAAATCCCCCCATAGCCAAGGCTGCTTGACCCTTTGAGTTGCTGATGCTCCTCGATTAGCAACACTGAGAAACCTGCTTTTTGCAGTTCATAGCTCAGTGATATTCCTGTAATACCACCACCAATTACAATCCAATCATGCATGATTTTTTGAGATTATATGAAAACTTTTGAAATTTTTGAGTTTGTTTTAAGTTGATTTTAGGTTGATTTTTCAAGCAAATTGATCATCATTATAGCGATCGCCATAGCGACTCTCCTATGGGTTAATCAACGTTTACCCTATGGAACAATGGGCTTAAGCCCATTGCCTGTAAAGCAATTAGATGTAAACCGCTAGACATCTTAAGAAAACATAGAGAATATCCCAACTTGCTCAAAAAAAACTGTTAAAATCTTAAGTAATAAAAATTAACATAACCTTTTAAGATACTTTGTTTTTAAATCCTGACAAGGTTGAACTAGCGCAACGCTCCTTAGAACGTGAAGCACCAGTTCAAGCTAAATCCTTGACTGAAAAAACCACGCGAGCGTTTTCAATATATCTCTTTAAAAATCTCGAAAATAATTACAACCTTAGAAACATCCTGAATATTGCCAATTTGTCTAAACATTGGCAAATTTGGTTTTGTTCTTTATTTTTAGTGTCTGTCCCTGTGTTCTTTGAAGCTCCGCTTGTGCGCTATGCACCTTGGTTGAGCTTGATTTTTACTGTCGGTTGGTTAGCGATCGCCAAACATCTCCAATCCTCTCCCAAATCGGAATTATGGGGGAGTTTAATTTGGGGTTTTAGCCTCACTTGGTTATGTGGCTCCATCTATTGGGGATGGTTGCGTTGGGAACCTGCCTATCATGTGCCTGTAGAAGCTTTAGCCCTACCTTGGGCAATTTGGGCGATTGGCAAGCCATCTCACCTTGTCGGCGGTTGGTTTTATATCGGTTCTTTACTTGGTACAGCGATTACCGACCTTTATTTCTACATCACGCATCTTTTTCCCCATTGGCAAGCCCTGATGCAGGTGGAGTCAAATGTTAACCTTGCCAAGCCAATTCTCAAAAATGCATTAGCTCTAGTGGAAACGCCTTGGGGCATGACATGGGCTTGTATTTTAGCCGCGATGCTTTTGGTGATTGGGAATAAGGCTATGCGATCGCCAGATCTTGGCTATTGGGCATTTGGTGGTGCTGTACTCGGTACTATTTTCGTAGACTTATTATTCTTTAGCGTTGCTATCTTCGGCTAAATAAAAACCCAGCGCTTGCGGCGCTGGGTGCAGTCAGTTTAAGGCTTCATTGATAGTTATACTAAAAGAACTGAGACTCTTTTTACCTCACGCGATCGGGTGAAGAAGGTAATGATTTGGTTAATCAAGAGGTAAGTCATCCACTTTCCTAAATTCTCCATTCCAAGGTGCAAAAAATGGTAGGAACATCATCCCTGGAATCGCTAACACCAACGTAAACAAGAAAAACAAAGCCCAACCCTTGCCATCACTGCCAGCTAGCCACGAGACTTGATTGATCGCTGTCCAAGAGGACATATTGCGCTGAATGAATTGGGCGGACTCACCCGAAAATGGTGAAGCTAACAGATCGCGACCAACAGCAAACAAACTGGAAAGTAAGGCAAATTGAGTTGCTGAAAAATTGGGATTGCACAACAGCATCAAAAATCCTAAAAATCCTGCGGTTCCTAATCCGCCACAAAAATTCTCGACATTAATCGCCGCCAGCAGCACATAGTCATTTTTGCCCACCACCGCGATCGCATAGTAGCCAATATTACTAATCGCTTGCAGAAAACCAAATACCCATAGCGATCGATTGATGCCAATTTTGCTAAGAATTGCGCCACCCGCCAGAGTTCCGACAATAGTTGCTACCAGTCCAATTCCCTGACGCACCGTGCCGATCGTGCCATCAGAAAATAACGTTTTCAAAAAAGGAACTGCCATCTTCCCGACCATCGCATCGCTAAATCGATAGAAGATCGTGAATACAAGAATTAGTAAAACTTTCTGAACACCTAAACGGTGAAAAAATTCTTGAAATGGTTTAACTACTGCTTCATCTAAAGTAGTGGGGCGATCGCTAGTTTCTGGAGGCTCAGGCGCAGCGATCGTGGCAATCAGCCCCAGACTCATGACTATTGCTAAAACCACATATACCCAAGCCCAGCCAAATTGACTCGCTAAGTTAAAGCCAATGAATCCCGCAGATAACAGCGCGATCCGATAGCCCAATACCCAAATCCCAATCCCAGCACCAACTTCCTGTACTTCCAAAACATCAGTACGATAGGCATCGATCGCAATGTCTTGAGTGGCGCTGAGAAAAGCAAGAATTAGGGCGGCGATCGCTAAAATCGGTAAACTACCTGCTCGCTCTGTGGGCAGAAGATTACCAATTGCAAACATTTGTAAAGCAACTGCCAAAATCGCCAGCACCAAACCGCCCTGTGTTAATAAAATCCAGCCGCGCCGTCGCCCTAAAAATGGTGGTACAAAGCGATCGATCACAGGCGACCATAAAAATTTGAGGGAATAGGGTAGAGAAACTAGTCCTAACCAACCAATCGTACTGAGGTCAAACTTAGCGCTAGTCAGCCACGCACGGAAAGCATCATCGGTGAGCGCATAGGGTAGTCCCGATGCAAAGCCCAACGACAAAAGCGCCGCCATTTTGCGACTCTGAAAAACTCGAAAAAACTCGAATGCTCGAAAAAAAACTTGGGCGATCGCCTTCATGATCCTATGTACATGACCGTATCTATCATGACCTTAAGTATGCTTACGGATTAGACTACAATATATATGTAAGCGGAGACGCAAGTTTCCGTTCACTCCTCACACCACATTCCGCCTGAGCTAATGAGCAGCAAAGGCGGTTTCTTCTTTTTTATCTAAAGTGCCTTTAGTAAATATTTCTGCCTGAGCTTATGAGCAGCAAAGGTAATTTCTTCTTTTTGTGGGTATTTAGCTTAACAATTGTGGTTTTTAGCAAATTTTTAATAGCATTTGTAAAAGCAACTGTTATACTAGCTACACACAATTTTTGAAATTCAATTTTTAATATTTAGGGAGTTAGCTAAGCATGTCATCAGCGATCGCAGTCACAGATGCTAGCTTTGAGCAGGATGTACTTAAAAGTGAAGTTCCTGTTCTAGTAGATTTTTGGGCTCCTTGGTGCGGTCCTTGCCGCATGGTTGCGCCTGTAGTGGAAGAAGTTGCTACACAATACGAAGGCAAAATTAAGGTTTTTAAACTTAATACTGATGAAAATCCTGGCATTGCTGGACAATATGGCATTCGCAGTATTCCCACGCTTATGGTCTTTAAGGATGGACAAAAAGTAGATACAGTTGTCGGTGCTGTCCCCAAGACAACGTTATCTGCCACAATTGAGAAGTATTTACCAGATGATAAAGTTGCGACTTCTGAAAAGAAGGCTGGCGATGAATATAGTGAATCAATCAAAAATAGAGACGGTTTTATCACTGGCGAGAAATCCTAAGTTTAACCAGAAGTCAACTTCTGGTTTAAATTCTCTAGAAAAGCCTTACTTTGTAGGGCTTTTAATTTAGGTTTATATATATTGAACTTATTAACTGAAGCTAAGTTTAGCTAAAAACAAGTGGGATCACATTCCAAGATTGTTGAAATTTTATCAGAGGATGAATTACGGCGCACGATTAATCGTTTAGCTTCACAAATTGTTGAGGCTAGCGGCGATTTGTCAAATGTCGTACTCCTTGGTATTTACACTCGTGGTGTGCCATTGAGTGTGGCGATCGCTAAGCAGATCGAGGTGCTTGAAGGTGTTGTAGTTCCTTCGGGAGCGCTAGATATTACATTTTATCGCGATGATTTGGATCGGATTGGGTTGCGAACACCCAGCAAAACCGAGATCCCCGCCGACCTAAATGGCAAAACCGTGGTTTTGGTGGATGATGTGATTTATAGCGGTCGCACGATTGGGGCTGCCCTAAGCGCGGTAAATGATTATGGTCGCCCCAAGGTTTTACGATTGATGGTTTTGATTGATCGCGGTCATCGCGAGTTACCAATTCATCCTGATTATGTAGGGCGGACTTTGCCAACTTCTAAGGATGAGCAAGTAAAAGTATTTTTAAGCGCGGCGGGGGATGGTCGTGATGGTGTTGAATTAATTAAACCAATTGGATAAAACAAGAAGAGTCGGCGCTTTGCACCGACTCTTCTTGTTTTATCAAGCTGCTAAAACTTGCTCTCTGTGATTAGGGTTAATATTTGAAAGACCTCGCCCCGTATCCATGCTGCTTATAGCCAAGCGATCGCAGGGAATTGTATCAGCATAAACAGCGCTGCACATGAAACTTTCATAAATCTCCAGCAATGCGTCCCCCGCAGCCGAAAATTGAATGCACTGATTAGGTAATACAGTTCTTTCAAAGAAAGCAGATTGAGATTTGGATTGGGATATGCGAATTATTTGGATAAATTCGCTTTCGTTACGATACATACAGGTTAATTGATTAAACTGATTTTCTAAACTTTTGGAATTAATCTTACGCGACTGAATATTAAACATTTTTTAAAACCTGTGTACAAACGCTAACTTTGTCAACTCGTGATCCCAGATTACGGGATCGTCCCATGACTATCAGTGACATAGCACACATATTCCAAGTTTCTTAATCTTTGGGATCGTCACTTACGCTGAAATAAGCGAACGGAGTTTGTTTATTTTATTTAGACACTTTTTGCGATCGCTTGACCATAAATTTAGTGAGATCAACAAAAGCATCGCGGCGCAAATAGGGATAATCGCCAATCCAAAAATTGTACTGGGGAATATAAGCATCAGAAGTTTGACGACTAACTCGACCAAAACGGCGATCGTTAGAAAACAACAACATATAAACCGTTTGTTCGGGTCTAATGCGTTTGAGTTCACGCTTCATGGGCAGTCGCAAAGTTGTCACAAACTCAGTTTCATCCCCAAGCTCAATATTCAAAAAGCTCTCCGCATCGTAACTAACGTCCATTCTCCCGCGTGAATCAACCTTCTCCGCCCGCGCCAATACTTCCTGAGAAACATATACATCTAAAACTTCCGCCTGCCAAAAACCACAATAGGCAAACCTGCGTAACTTGGCATTACGAATACTCGCCTGAATTACTGGTTCTAGCATCCAATACAACCCACCCAAAGCGGCACAAACAAACATGGAGACAGCCGCAAAACTATTGGGGTTACTTTCATTAACGCGGTTATACAGCAGTGTAAAAACAATCACACTGGCGATCGAGATAGCTACGCGACGAAATACGCTCTGTCCATCGCCCCAATAGTATTGATACTGCTCTGAAGTGGGAACAGCAGGGATTAGCTCGTCAAAATTTCTGCGTTTGAGTGGTGTAATCATGGAGATATTTTAGCTAATAATGCAGCCCCATAAGCGGCTTCAGGTTGAATCGCGTCTAGCATAGGGATTCGCAAATGGCGATCGCGGATCTTTGTCCATGCTCGATTTTTGGCTCCACCTCCAGCCGTATAAATTTTTTGCATCGGTGAAGCGCCTAACTCTTGTAAAAGTGCGTAGCCCTGCGCCTCGATTCTCGCTATACTTTCTAATAATCCATGCAAAAATTCGATGGGAGCATTAGGGTGGGGCTCTAATCTCGGTATGAGATGGGGATCGTTAATGGGAAAGCGATCGCCAATTTTGGGTAAAGGATAATAATCGAGGGGACTCGATATATTTGGATCAATGCGATCGCTCAGAACTTGCAATTCATGATCATTAAAAAACTGGCGTAAAACCGCCCCGCCGACATTTGACGCGCCTCCGACTAGCCATAAACACCCCAAAGTTGGATGATCGAATCGATGGCTATAAATACCATAGTGTGAATTATTGACGGGGCGATTGCTCAATATTTTTAGAACCATTGTCGAGCCGAGGGATGTAACAGCCGTACCGATTTCGGGCTTACCAACTGCCGCGAAAAAAGCAGCATTACTATCGGTCGTCCCCGCCGCGATCGCACAATTTAGAGGTAAATTTAATCTTGAGGCGATCGCTTCCTGAATAATTCCTACGCAAGTACTGGGCGCAAATACCTTTGGCAAAACTAATTTAGGGTTTTTCAACAGCCAAGCCTGTAGCCAATCGGGATATCTCAAAAGTTCGGGATCGTAACCCAATTTGAGCGCATTGTGATAATCGCTTGCGCCTAATCTGCCATGTAGTAAATAACTTAGCCAGTCCGCCTGATGCAAAAAATAAGCTTCTGGGTTTGATGTTTCTCCCTGCATCAGCAACATTAACTTAGGAAAACTGGAAGTAGCATTACAAACTAAATGTTGCGGCGGCGCGATCGCCTTTACCTGCTCTAGAATGTCATTATCACAAGCATCGCTATAAATCATTGGTGATGAGATAACTTTGCCATTGCGATCGCACATTACAACCGTTGCGGAAGTCCCATCAATGACTATTTTTTTGATGTTTTGCCTAATATTGATCGGCAAACTAGCGATTATTTCATAAAGCGTAATTTCCCAGCTTTCACAATCACGAATAGCATAGTCAAGTCGAGAGAGCGCAACAATCTGACCATTTACATCAATGGCGATCGCCCTTACTCCCGAAGTCCCAAAATCAATCCCCAGAAAATAATTCATCGCTAATTTTTAAATTCACAAGATAGAAGGTAGGGCTGCGCCCTACCCTTTATGGTCGAGATTTTGGCAAAGGAATATGCTTTTCCAAACAAGTTTTGAGCATTTGAGCATCAAATAAAATTGGTAAGAAATGAATACTTTTTACTTCTTTAAAGTAGAACAATACGGGAAAAGCAACCCAAAAAACTTGCCAATCTTGCCAATCCTGATAAGGGAAAGTACGGAACTTTTCTTGCGATCGATAAACTTCTAAATCTGTGGCGGTAAATACTAAACGGATTGTCGCCGCTTGATATACTAAAAACAATCCAAAAATTGCTACCACACCCGCAGCAATCGGTTGCACCCAAATGAGCGGTATTCCTGCCAACACAAGTACGGAGGGAATTGCATAGTTGGGATTTAGTTCTGTATTCTGCGATGCATTATTTGGATTTACAAAAGAATTTGGAGTAGTCATAATCATTTAAATAATTGATTTCTATCTATAGATATACATTTAATTTTAAATCTATGGCTCCTTTGTTGAAGTGCTAGAATAAATTTAATTAAGTCAATATTATGCTTTACTTCATTCTCAAATCACTGAGTCTTTGCGAAGCTACTATAATTTTTACATCAGCTTAGGAAACAGCTAGGAAACGGCTATGAACTTATCCTCAAGAATTAATGATTTGGCGCTCCCCTTGCATGAAGCCGCAAAAGATCCGAAAGTCTGGAGCGATCTGAAACAAGCGATCTCCACAAGTTCAGGATTTGACAAATGGCAAAGTTCTCGGCATGGCGATCCCAAAGATAATTTCTCAAAAGATACGCAAATGCAAGAAAGTGTCCTTGATGATCTCGTGCGTAGTTACTTGCGTGAGACACTAGAGACGTTAGCGTATTAATTGCGAGATTTGTCTTGTGAGCGAAATATTTGATTCTTTAAAAGAGCAACTGGCTGCGGATGATATGGCTGTGCGGATGAAAGCCCTCCATGCTAGTCGCTCTCTTTCTTTTTCGGAAAGATTTTCTCTGGTGGCGATCGCTACGAGCGATCCCTATGCGCGTATTCGTTACGATGCTGTCAGTCAAATTGGCACAGTTGGCACTATTGATTTAGTCAAGTCTTTAGAAATTTTAAGCGATCGCCTCAATACTGATAATGAAATTGATGTCCGCGCCGCCGCCGCCGCTTCGTTGGGATCTCTACAACTTACGCAATCATTCGGTCTGCTAAAAACTGCCTATGAGTCTACTAACGATTGGATGTTTCAATTTAGCATCGTGGCTGCGATCGGCGAGTTAGGGGATCCTCAAGGCTTTGATTTCCTAGCCAAAGCCTTACAAAGCCCTAATGAATTAGTTAAGATTGCAGCAATCGGTTCTTTAGGCGATCTCGGTAATCCTGAAGCCGTCGCGCTGTTGTTACCCCTAACCCAAGATCCCGATTGGCAAATCCGTCATCGTGTTTCCCAGTCTCTCAGTCAACTCGGTGGTGATGAAGCTAAATCTGCTTTAGAAAAGCTAGCCAATGATCCTGTTCCCCAAGTTGCAGAAGCTACGCGATCCCAACCATAAGCGATCGCCGAAAGCCTAAAATTATGATCCTATAATTACGGGTCTAAAACTATAGAGCGATCAAATACATCGCTAATTGAATAGGGACAATCGGCTGGAAATCTTAAACCTGTTTCTTTTTCAGCATTTAAATTAGCGATCACATAGGTTTCATCCAACCATTCATTAGTTAGATAGCGCTTTAGGCTGGGACTATCTTTTAAATACCGAACAATATGCGCCCGTTCACGCTGGATAGTTATTTGCCAACTGCGCGATCGCCGTTCGGGTTGATAGTCCCATTTGAGTAAATGATGCAAAATTAGCCGCACACTACTCAATAGGCGATCGCGTTCTCGCTTGGACAAGTCGCGCACCTCATCTACTAAATTATCGATATCTAACTCTGCAAACCGACCTTCTGATAAAAGATCCGCCATCTGTTCAGCCCAGAGTCCATAATCTTGCTCATATAGCACAGTCATCGCCACAACTCCAACTAAGACTCATAACGCTTACTGTATATTATTTTCCATAATAAAAAAGTAGTGGTAATTCATGAATTACCACTACTTTTTTTAGATGTTAAATGAAACCGAGATCAACTAAATCCTAGAAGGAGAAAGTGGTACGGATTACCCCAACAGTTGCAGTACCGTTAGCACTTGCGCTACCTTGGTTGAATACGAAGAATACACCAGGAGTGATGCTGATATTCTTGGAAACATTGAAACGGTAGAGAGCTTCCAAGTGATATGGGGTATCGGGTGAACCAGTTGCGTTGCTTACGCTGCTACGGAATAATGGTTGACCGAACAATACCGCAGCTAGATCGCCATCTCTGAATAAGTCCTTAGCAGACAAAGCAGCCATCCAGCTAGTAAATGTGGTGGAGCCAGTTGTTGTACCAGCAGCATTGATGCGATCAGCAAAGGTATAAGATCCCCAAGTATTGAAGGTGAACTTCTTAGTAATATCCCAAACTAAGCTACCTACAACAGTATTAGACTTTGTGCCAATACCAGCAGGAACAGTAACAACTGAATCCACATTCAAGCCAGAACCTAAATTAGAACCTGGAACGTAAGCATTCGCATAACCAACGCCCAATGTCAAAGCACTAGATGGCTTGTAAACCAACTGAGCAGCCAATTTCGTAGCACCACCAGTTAAACCACCAGCCCCTGTTGCATCTGGAGAGTTTGCAGCAGTATAGGCTAGTTCAAGATTTGCTTGGTTGGTGAACTTGAAATTCAAACCAGCAACAGCCAAACCTGTGCCGCCACTAGAAGCGATACGGATTAAAGGATTGAAACGACCGAAGCGAGAAATTGTTCCTTGAGAATCACTTTCTAGAGGGTTCAGTGGGCTAATTACATCTTCAGGAGCGCCGATTGGTGCAAGGTAAGCAGTAATGCTTTCACCAATGGGGAAACGGTAGAATAAACGACCAACTTGAAATGCGTTGCTAGTGTTTGTGTCGAAAGATAGACGAGGGGAAGCACCTGCACCTAATGCTTCACCAATGTTAGGGTTGTTGCCAGCTTCTAAGCGAGTTCTTAGCAAATCCTTACCAGTGAAGCTGGTGTCAAGGTTCAAGCGGACACGGTAGCTAAAAGTTGTGTTGGTCTTATCAGCAGGCCCCCCAGATGGAGTACCATCAGAAGCAGCAGCTAGACCCATGACAGCTTCGCCGCGTAGCTTGGTGGTAGTGGAGAACTGTTGATCTTCGAGCTTAGCGGTCTTAGCATCGAGAGCATCTACACGACCGCGAAGGGTTGCTAGTTCAGCAGCAAACTCTTCTTGAAGCTTTTGTAAGGTAGCGAGATCTTCTTTGCCAACCTTGTCAGCCAAACCTGCGGAAATAATTTCATTGATCTTGTCTAAACAAGAATTCAAGGTGGCAGCGAACTCGTAACGGCTAGTTGCTTGTTTGCCACGGAAAGTGCGGTCAGGATATCCACCGATGCAACTATAACGATCTACCAAGGACTGCAAAGCGTTGAAAGCCCAATCAGTAGGCTTAACATCACTAAGCTGAGATACTGAAGTTACATTCTGAGCAACAGCACTAGGACGCAATTGAACTTGTTCGACAAGGGTATCAGCACTTGCAGCACGAACAGTTTCAGAAGCTTTAGAAGCCTGAGCATTAGCAGCACCACTAATAAGTGCAGATGCGGCTACAGCCACGGAAACTGCTAAGCTGTAATTTTTCTTAGAAAAATTAGACATATAAATTTATATTCCTCACAATGTAACGATTGTACATCTATTCCTAGATAAATGTATCAACAATTGCAGCAAAAAGTTAAGTGTTGTTTGACACATCAGCCCTATAGTTTGCCGAAACATGTCTTATGGTAGATATTTTTCTGTTTATAAAAATATTTGAAGCAGTAATTGAGCTAAAATAATTCCAGCGTGGGGAACATTTGTATAAGCTGACTCTGCAAATTCGTAACCTATCTCAAGTCTAAACATTACGACTAAATTGGAGGCAGCCTCGCCGCTATAGAATGTTGAGCCTCTGCTTCTAGTCTGTCTTTTTATGGTTTGAGTTTGTAGTTTGTTTTCTAGGCTGCTATTTTGTTCTCCCTCTCGTTTGCCCTAATTTGCTCACCTTAAACAATCGTTCGACCCTCGCCTCATGGAATTCTCGATTACCCAACTGTTAGACAACTTCTCTGATGACAAGCTAGTTACGCCTAAAGCGATTGAAAAAAAACTTGGAATTGGGGACGACAATAAGAGCGTCCGCAGGCTCCAAGTCGCCCTTGATGCTCTCGAAAAAATTGGCATCCTTGAAAAAGATAAAGGACGCTACCGCCGCATTCATGAAGAAGGGCTGGTGGAAGGTCGCTTGCGCTGTTCAAGTAAAGGTTTTTGCTTCGCAATCCAAGATGTCGAAGATGCTGAAGATATATATGTGCGCGAGAGCCGTTTAAGCAATGCTTGGAATGGCGATCGCGTATTGGTGCGTGTAACTAAGGATGGCGTGAGGCGGCGATCGCCTGAAGGTGAAGTGCGGTTGATCCTTGAGCGATCAAATCCAACTTTGTTGTCAACTGTGAAACTCACGGATGATAGTTACCGTGCAGTGCCGCTTGACGATCGCCTATTGTTTGAAGTAGAGCTATTACCAGACGAGGAGAATCCCGATCTCAGTGTTGCCGAAGGTAAACTAGTGCATTTGGAAATGGTGCGATTTTCTCTAGGTAATCACTTACCGATTGGGAGAATTTTGCAGGTTTTAGGTGATGATGCAGAATCAACTAACGATATTGATTTGGTCTGCTGCAAACATAATTTACCAAGGCGATTTAGTGCTAAGGCTTTGACAGCAGCAGCAAGCTTGCCAAGGGGAGTCAGAAAAGCGGATCTCAAACATCGTCTAGATTTACGCAAAACTCTTACTGTGAGAATCGGTAATGCGGCTGCCATTTCCATAGCACAGTCGGAAACAGGTTGGGATTTGGGAGTTCATATTCCCGATGTAGCTACCTATGTGACCAGTGGTTCACCTTTAGATCTAGAAGCGCAAAAGCGTCTGCGGTCATTTTTCCTAGGCGATACGATTTTGCCGATGTTGCCTGAAATGAATGTCTTTAATCAACCTGAATATCTGGCGATGTCAGTGTTGATTAAATTGGATCAAGTAGGAAATATGCTTTCCTTTGAGATTCAACCCTCAGCGATTTTAGTGCGGGCTAATTTGAGTTATCAAAGAGCGCAACAAATTCTGGATGGTAAAGTTGCCGTTGATCAGGATGCCCCTAGTCAAGAAATTGACACGGAAGTTGAAGAATTGGTGCATTTGATTGCGAAGGTCGGTACGCTCTTGCAAGGATGTTCCAATGCCATCAGACTCGTATTACCTCAAGCACCTTCACAAGAGGCTGATGAAGGCGTGCGTGGTTTAACCGTAGTTCCATTTACTTTGCCGATCGCTGGCACGGTTACGGAAGTGATGATTTTAGCGAATAGAGCGATCGCTTCTCATTTACAGTGTTTAGCAATTCCTGCAATTTATCTGCGCCAGATTGCGCCCGACCAAGGCAAAGTTGATGACTGGTTAAAGTTATTGGAAAGCATGGGAATTGCCGCTCAGATCGAAAATCCTGAGCAGATTCAAATCACCGATTTGCATCGTATTCTGGAGCAACTGAATCAGATTGAACAGGATGCTAGTCGCGATATTCTGAAATATTTACTACTGTCCATGTTCAAAACTAACGAACATGTTCTAGCTCCTGCACTGCATTTTGGATTGGGATTAATTGATCAACCCTACGCCCACGGCGTATGTCCTCAAAATCATTACGCAGATTTACTAATTCAGCGCACTTTGCATACTGTGTTTGAGGAAGGTCGCGATCGCCGTAGTATCAGAATCAAAGATGGTGTAAATCTGCGAAGTTCTAGCGCTCATGGACAAGTAAATTGGAGTGTTTTACCCCCCGATACCGAGCGGCAATTGATTGAAGATTTGGAAGCAGTTTTGCCAAGACTTAATCAGGCGGATGCGCTATATCATCGATCAATTTCTGATCTTGATGGACTTCGCAAAGCCGAGTTTATGCGATCGCATACGGGTGAAAATTTCCACGGGATAATTACCAGTGTCCAGTCCTATGGATTTTTTGTCGAAATCGAATCTCTATTGGTAGAAGGGTTGGTTCATGTTAGTTCCTTGAAAGACGACTGGTATGAGTTCCCATTAATTAATGGCAAAGGCCGGGCTAGGGCTTCGACACTTTTGGTCGGTCGTCGCAGTGGTCGTCAATATTCTTTGGGCGATCGCGTTGAGGTACAGGTAAAGGGTGTCGATTACTATCGTCAACAAATTGATTTAGTAGCGGTTGTTACACCTGAAGGCGATCGCAACTTATCTGCTTCGGAATCACAACCTGAAGTGGAAAATTTTGAAGAAGACAACCACGAAACTATAGAATATTAGCGTTTGCTTACAACATTTTTCAGTCAAACGAATCGAGCAAGCAATGAAAGGGCAATTCATGAATTGCCCTTTCATTGCTTGGTTCGGGCTTGCCTGATCGAGATATTCTAATTTCTTTATTTATTCCTTCGAGTCTCCACCATGTCGCTTTCCCGCTTACTGGTGACTGTCTTAAACCGTCTTCAGCCATCTGCCGAGACGGTTATGCTTGTGTCGGCAATCGCGGTCGGATTGATCAGTGGTACTGGGGTAACACTGTTTCGCAAACTAATCCTACTCGCTCAAGAAATCTATTGGCATGATCTAGCAGTGGCTCTCAGTGAGAAGTTACCTTGGCTGATCGTGTTTATTCCGATGCTGGGTGCGATCGTCGTTAGTCTCGTGCGCCTAAAGCTCGATCAAGTTGAATCCGTAGCATCAGGAAAACTACCTGCATCTCGCGATGTGGGGCAGATTTCTTATGCACATATTCCTCTGAAAACGATCGCTGCGGCGCTTTCTCTCGGTGCAGGTGCTTCCCTTGGTCCCGAAGGTCCGAGCGTTGAGTTAGGCAGCAACATTGGCTCAACGTTAGGGCAGATGATGCAATTTTCGAGTGAACGTATTCGTCTGTTAATTGGTGCAGGGGGGGCGGCGGGTTTAGCCGCAGGTTTTAATGCACCGATCGCAGGCGTGTTTTTTGCCCTTGAGGTATTGCTGCGTGACTCCTATCGCACTGATAAATCCAGCCCAAATTCTGATGTCAGCGTGGTGGTCATCGCCTCCGTAATTTCAGCGTTAGTTTCGCAAATTAGCTTAGGTGAGCGCCCCGCCTTTAGTTTGCCTGTTTATGAGGTGCGTAGTTATTGGGAATTGCCTCTATATCTAGGGCTGGGGGTTCTTGCCAGTGTCGTCGCCCTACTGTTTACCCGTGCGATCAAGCAAGCTAAAAGATTTTTTGCAGGGGAATGGGCGATCGCGCCATTTATGCAAACGCTACCGATGCCGATCAAACTCCTCTTTGGTGGACTCTGCGTGGGACTAGTTGCCTTGAAATTTCCTGAAGCGATCGGTATCGGCTATGAAACAGTGGAATCGATCTTGCAAGATACGCCTTTCACTATTCCGCTACTGGCGATTTTATTAGTAGTCAAGCTTTTATTAACCGCAATTAGTTCCGCTAGCGGCTTTGTGGGCGGGATTTTCGCCCCATCAATTTTTTTGGGGGCTGTCCTTGGTAGTTTATATGGACAGGCGATCGCTAGTCTTTTACCCGCGACGATTCCGATCGCTGCCTCTCCCGCCTATGCGCTAGTCGGAATGGCGGCTGTCTTAGCAGGAACTGTTCGCGCCCCATTGACATCAGTTTTATTGCTCTTTGAAATGACTCGCGATTACCGCATTGTCTTGCCATTGATGGCGGCGGTCGGGTTGTGTGCATGGGTACTCGATCAAATCGATACCTCGAAACCCACTAATCCGATGGTCGTGCAGTTGTCAAACTTACCTGCTGACATTGAAGTTCTGGAAAAAATCAGGATTGCGGAGGTGATGACCCTAAATCCTGCTTCGATCAAGTACTCAATGCCCTTGCTCCAAGCTGCTCAATTTATAACCAGTGGCTATCATCACAGCGCCTTAGTATTGGATGATATCAATCACTTACAGGGAATTTTGACAACCCAAGACATTAAGCGTTTGTTATCCGCCCCCGCAAGCGATCGCCCCATAGAAGAACTAACTGTAGAAAATATTTGCACAAGTCAAGTACTATGCACCTATGTCGATGAGTCCCTAGCGGAGGCTCTCAAACGCATGGCAACTAGGGATTTGCGTCAAATGCCCGTGGTCGATCGCAACCAACCTAAACGGGTAATCGGCATGGTCGATCGCCTTGCAATTACCACCGCCTATAACACGGCGCTAACAAAAAGGGCGATCGCTGCTAGAATGACAGCGATTAAAACAACAGCAGCTATTAGTGCCGCTAACGTCCCTGCAATCACAGTGAATGCTGTAGCCGTAACTACTAATAACGACACTGGTAATGGTCATCATAAAGAAGACAATTATCAGGCGAAAAACTCTAGTAGCACTTCTGGCAAAAGTAGTTCTAGCAATAATGCTGGTGATAAGGACAATAATTTAGATAATAATTTAGATAGTAATTTAAAAATTAATTCAAACGATAATTCAAACAAGGAATTAGTCCCATAAATCCCCAAATCAAGGCTGTCATGAACAACGAAGAAATACTAATTGAATTTGTGGCTAATGGCGATCGGGCGAATATTGCCTCGCTTAAATCAGTTAACACCACTAAAATCAAAGAGAGCATTCAACAACTTACTGGATTGGTACAGCAGTTAGCGACTGAAAGTGTGCAAAGCTCCAATGATGGACTGCCCAATAATGGACTGCTTCTGGATGAAGTAGAAATCTCCATTAAGCTCACAGAATCAGGTGAAGCAATTCTCTTGGGCGATGGTCAAAGCCACGGGAGCATGACTTTACGATTTCGCCGCCCCAATACATCACCAGTAGCTACTAATTCTGATACTACTGGGCAGGCTCTCCTATCCAATACGGGGGGTGACTATACAAAACTACGAGCTTTGCTGTCGGCTAGTAAATGGCAAGAAGCGAATCAAGAGACATGGAATGTAATGTGTCAGGCCGCGCGTAAAAATGCTGGCTCTGTCCTGTCTGCCGAGGACATTAAACAAATAGCCTGTGATGATTTGAAGATAATTGATAGTCTTTGGAAACAGTATAGTCAAGGTCGTTATGGATTTAGCACTCAAAACCAAATCTATATGTCATCCATTCTCGGCTAAAGAATTTATGTATATAAAAATATAAGGGGTTAACATCATGGATCAGGACAAGCAAAAGCAGATTACGGGATATTTTATTGAGGAGGCAAAGGAACACTTACAAACTATTGAGTCAGGTTTGCTGAATTTGCAAACACTAATGTCTGATACGGAAGCGGTTAATGAAATATTTCGCGCCGCACATTCGATTAAGGGTGGGGCAGCTATGTTGGGGTTTAGTAGTATTCAACATGTTTCGCACAATTTTGAAGATTATTTCAAGATTATGCGTGAAAATAGTACCCTCAAAGTCGATCAACATCTCCAGACCCTCTTTCTGCAAGCTTTTGATAAGTTGCAAGAATTAGTGGAACTTCTTCAAAGTCCTTACGGACTGACAAAGGATGCTGTGGATGTAATTATGTCAGGCTCGGATCAGATTTTTGCGAACCTAAAGACACATTTGCAAAATTTGATTTCAGGTAAGGGGGCGGACGAAGCGATTACAACAACATCGAGAATCACCCTTAAATCTGAGCCAAAGATTGCACCTAAAGGTGATATCAAAGAGCTTTTGAGTGTTTTTCAATCGGAGGTTCCGCAACGGTTGCGAAATATGTTGGAGTTATTTAAACAGCCTGATAGTCCCCGCAGTCGTCAAAATCTCGAAGGCATCTGCACTCAATTACAGGAAATTGGCGATCGCTTTGGTCTTGAGCAATGGTCAACGATGATTCAATCAGTAAAAGCAGCCGTAGGTAATCCGAACAATCCATTTCGCGCACTTGCGCCAGTTTTGATTAAAGAGATCAAACAGTCTCAAGAGCATGTTCTTGCACAAAGAGCGCGTGAAATTAAGGTGTCGCCACAATTGTTGCAATTGCTTCCTGTTGATTTCATAAACAAAATGGAATCTGCTAAATCTGCCAAAGCAGAGGCTAACGCGATGAGTATCGCCTCTGCTGATGAGGTCAGTAAAATATTTGGCGCAGTAATCGAAGAGGATAAGGCCGTTAAAGGCTGGCAGGCATTTAGCGATCGCATCGGTTGGCGACAAAATGGTACTTGGATTGCCTCCAATGCAGTACAAACCCAGCCCGCACCCGATGGACATTTTCCGACTCCACTTTGGTTGGCGGCTTGGCATCAATCCAAAGATAGTAAGGCAAAAGAGCTTCAATCTCAGTATGCTAGTCTTCTAGCCAAAATCGCTAGCTGCGATTTACCGTAACAAATTGAATAGGCAAGGGGCTTAAGCCCCTTGTTAGCTGTAACCAACTTGAGGAGATTTTTAATGAGGAGTTTGTTAGCTACGCTTTTAGCGATTAGTACTGGGACTTTAACATTACCTGCGATCGCAAATGCTAATGATTATGGTGCATCTTCGATTAGTCAAGGTACAGTCAATGAATTAACTGGAACGTTAACTGAAACAAAGTTAGCTCTAAATGTTAAACCGACACAAGCAACAAGTGCAAATGCAGGTAGTCTTTTCGCACAGGGTTCTCTAAAAATCGCAAAACAAATTCCCGCAGAGGCGATCGGCTTATTGGTGTTTAATGTTAATCCGCTCTCTTGGCAAATCTCTGCAACATTCTCAGCCGAGACATCCAATCCATTATTAGCAATTAACAAATTGCTAAGCTTTTTATCCTCATCGCAATATGCGATCGCCAAGGATATTCCACTTTGGTTAGGTACAGAAGTAGCGATCGCTTTTTTCGTAAATCCTAATCCCCAAGAAGGAATTATCGTTGCCGCTTTAGCTCCTATCAGTGATGACAAGCAATTTGAGGTTTTTGCCAAAAAACTACCCGTAATCTTGCCATCTGAACCCACAGAAACTCTATATCAAGGGGTACAGATTTTAGAATGGCAGTTGAAAGATAACAGTGATAAATGTATACCAAAATCTGCCACCAAACTTGGTTTGGGTAATACCGAATCATCACTGTCATTCCTCAAACAGGGAAAACCCTCTAAACCGAATAATCAGCCTAGTTGTGGTGAGAGACCATCAACTGAGGCAAAAGAGCCGCCATCAGCAGACTATAAGCCAAGTACTAAACCAAGTGCGGAAGCTCCTGTTGAAGAAATGCCTCCGACCGAGGAGACCACTGAACCGAATTTACCCGATTTCGGCTTTAAGCGTTTGGCGATCGCAAAGTTACCGAGTGGCTATGCTGTAGTTGCTTCCGATCGTCAAGCTATCCAGAAGATGATTGATCTATCTGTTGCGAGATCTAATACTAAAGATGCTAATTCTCAGCAGCCATTACCATCTTTAGCCGAACAATCCCTCTTTTTGCGATCGCTAAATAATCCACTATGGAATCGCTCATTGTTGGCAGGTTATGGTGACTACAAAGGAATTGGTCAATTATCCGAATTTTTTGCTGCCGATCTACCCGAAACCTCGGAGATCCTTGGATTTAACCGTGCCGAGTATATCCAAGGCTTAAAATATACTTTGAGCCAATACAACAGTTTTGATCTATTTGCATGGCTTACACCTCAAGGCGTTAGAAGCCAAAGTAATAGTTATTTCTCTGAGGTGCGATCACCTTTACCGACTGATAAAGAATCACGCGATCGCCTACTGTCATATCTGCCATCCAACATTTATGGCGCGATTACCAGTCGCAATCTCAATCGTCAGTGGCAATGGTTTGTAGAAGAGTCAAAAGTGCAACCGACTTACAAGATGTTTATCGAAGGATTGAGAATGCTTAAACCTTTGATAGTTGGGGCAGGACTAGATCTTGATATTGAGAAGGATGTGATTTCGTGGATGGATGGGGAATATGCATTTGTGGCTTTTCCTAGCGATCGCTCTCCCTTCAAGGATGCTGGCATGGATTTGGCGCTGGGAATGTTGATTCGCACATCGAAACCTGAAGCTGCTAACGCAACACTTGATAAGTTGACTAAATATATGAGTAGCTTGGGTAAAGATTTTATCCAAGTGAAAAAGCGGCAAGTTGGCTCAGTGTTAATGACCAGCTTTGAGTTTCCCGAACATGAAGACTGGCGCGGCACTCCAAGCTTTTTTGCCTATGGTTGGCGCGATCGCCAAACTTTAATGCTGGTTTCGGGTTCACCAACTACTTCGGCTTTTGTCCCTACAGCTAAGCCATCTTTGGCAGAATCAGAAATGTTTCGTGAGGCGATCGCAGATATGCCACAACCAAATTTTGGCTATTTTTACTTGAATGTGAAGGCGATCGCCCAACAGGTGGCTAAGTTTTATGTAGTTGCAACTTCAATCTATGCTCCCGAACCGCCTAAGTTACCGATTAATACGGAGATACCTGAGCCAATCCAAAAGCAGATTGATAAATTGGGTAGTGCTGTGTTTGTCTATTCCGAAACTCGCGATCGCTTCCAAGCTGACTTCTTTCTCGGTTTAAAGCAATAATTTGCGCGTGATTTTAGTAATGTAGGGGCAATTCATGAATTGCCCCTACATTTTTTTCGTAAGTCCTAATTACTTGTAAGCTTCGATGGGTAGGCAAGAGCAAACAAAATTGCGATCGCCAAAGGCATTATCGATTCGTCCTACGCTTGTCCAGAATTTATGCTCTTTCAGCCAAGGTGCAGGATAGGCGGCTTGATGGCGCGTATAGGAATGATCCCAATCATCCGCTAGTAAAGTTGCGGCAGTGTGAGGTGCATTTTTGAGAGGATTATCCAGCTTGTCGAGATCACCAGAGGCGATCGCATTGATTTCTTGTTTAATCGCAATCATCGCATCACAGAAGCGATCGAGTTCGGCTTTCGATTCGCTCTCCGTTGGCTCGATCATCATCGTTCCCGCCACTGGCCATGACATTGTGGGCGCATGGAAACCGTAATCCATTAAACGCTTAGCCACGTCATCGACTTCGATACCAGCAATATTTTTGCAATCATGGAGATCGATAATGCATTCATGGGCTACCAAACCATTTTTGCCAGTGTAGAGAATTGGATAATGGGGGGCAAGACGATGCGCCATATAGTTAGCGTTCAAAATGGCGACTTCGGTGGCTAGTTTTAAACCCTTCGCTCCCATTAAGGCAATATATACCCATGAAATCGTAAGAATGCTAGCACTACCCCAAGGCGCGGCAGAGATTGTACTTGGTTCGCTATCACTAATAATATCACTAATAAATGGATGCTTGGGTAAAAATGGAACGAGTTGTGGCGCAACGCAAATTGGCCCCATGCCCGGACCGCCGCCACCGTGAGGAATACAGAAAGTTTTATGCAAGTTTAAATGACAGACATCCGCACCAAAATCTCCTGGACGACAAAGCCCGACTTGAGCATTCATGTTTGCTCCATCCATATACACCTGTCCGCCGTAGTAATGGATAATATCGCAAATATCTTTGATAGCTTCTTCAAATACGCCATGAGTGGAAGGATATGTCACCATCAAGGCAGCAAGTTCATGTTGATGTTTCTCGGCTTTTGCCTTTAGGTCATCGACATCAATATTGCCATCGCGATCGCAATTTACCGTTACTACCTTCATTCCAGCCATAACTGCACTAGCAGGATTTGTGCCATGTGCGGATGTGGGAATTAGGCAAATATGGCGATGGGTTTGACCACGATGTTGATGATATTCACGAATCGTGAGCAATCCTGCATATTCTCCCTGTGAGCCAGCATTGGGCTGCAATGACACGCCAGCAAAGCCCGTGATTTCTGCTAACCAAGTTTCTAATTGACTAAAGAGAATCTGATAACCTTGAGTTTGTGACAATGGTGCAAACGGATGAATATTACCAAATTCAGCCCATGTCACGGGAAGCATTTCCGAAGTGGCATTCAGCTTCATCGTGCAGGAACCAAGAGGGATCATCGATGTGGTAAGCGATAAATCCTTTGATTGCAAACGATAGATATAGCGTAAAAGTTCTGATTCAGAATGGTAAGAATTGAAAACGGGGTGGGTGAGGTAGGGGGAATTACGAATTAGGGAATTGGGAATTACGAATTGAGAATTACGAATTACGAATTGATCTTCAGAAAATATTGCTATCAGATCTACAAGATCTTGTTTGGAGACGGTTTCATCGAGGCTGATCGCGATCGCTCCATCCTCGAAATAGCGCAAATTAATCTGTTTGGCTGCGGCTCTAGCTTTAATCTCATCGACAGAAACTCCCTTTAGCTCAATGCGAATTGTATCGAAAAAGGCTTGATGTGTAATTGTGTGACCAAGATTTGTGATCGCTTGAGCAAGAGTCGAAGTCAATAGATTTACGCGCTCTGCGATTTTCTTTAATCCTGACGCACCATGATAAACCGCATACATACTTGCCATGATTGCCAAGAGAACCTGAGCGGTACAAATGTTACTGGTTGCCTTGTCGCGGCGAATATGCTGCTCGCGAGTTTGTAGAGCTAGACGTAAAGCAGGGCGACCATGCACATCCTTAGAAATTCCGATCATTCGTCCTGGCATTTGGCGCTTGTATGCATCTTTGGTAGCCATATAGGCGGCGTGAGGTCCACCATATCCAAAGGGAACACCAAATCTCTGAGCGCTACCGATCGCTATATCCGCACCAAATTCAGCAGGGGCTTTAATCATCGTAAGAGCTAGTAAATCCGCAGCCACGATCGCTAAACCACCTTGAGCATGAATCTGATTAATCACATCGGTATAGTCATAAATTGCGCCATCGCTCGCAGGATATTGCAACAGAACGCCAAAGTAATTCTTGTCAAATTCAAATTTGTCATGACTTGCTGTTACTACTTCAATTCCCAAAGGAATCGCACGGGTTTTGACCACAGCGATCGTTTGCGGATGACAATCACTCGATACAAAAAACTTATTCCCCTTATTCTTAGCTAATCCTGCCGCCATCGTCATCGCTTCCGCAGCAGCAGTTCCCTCATCTAAAAGCGAAGCATTAGCAATTTCTAACCCTGTTAAATCAATAATCATGGTCTGGAAATTAAGTAATGCTTCCAACCGTCCCTGAGCAATTTCAGCCTGATAGGGCGTGTACTGGGTGTACCAGCCTGGATTCTCCAAGATATTTCTCTGAATTATCGGCGGTGTGATGCAGTTGTAATAGCCAGTGCCAATATAAGACCGCCATACTTGGTTTTTTGATGCGATCGCCTTTAATTCTTGCAGTAGTTCATATTCCCCCCGCGCTTCTCCCAATTGCAACGGCTGTTTGATCTTGATTGCCGCAGGTACAGTTTTATCGATCATGTCATCAAGCGACTCACAGGCGATCGCCCCTAACATTTCCTGAATCTCGCTAGAACTCGCGCCAATGTGCCGACGGACAAAACTATCAGTCGGCGCAAAAGCTTTATCACTGAGACATTCTCCCAAATAGTCCTTGAGAAGAGGTTTATTCGCCAAGGCTGGAACTCTTAAGTCTTCTTGAAAGGCAGAATCTGAGGTTGTGATAGGAGAAGATTCCAACATAGATTTAGAGTGAAAAGCTTAATTTACTTGATTAGTTCCTATATTATGACAAATTTATTAAAAAATGTTAAGTTTGCTTTGCAGCTAAATCGTCCTAAGCAAGAAAGATTAGCTTAAAATATTAAAGTTATCACTTTGATTAGATTAAATACTCCCAATCTACATACATCATGGCTCGGCAACCCAAAAAATCTTCTCCAAAATCTACAACTTCTACAAAATCTTCTGTATCTACGAAGTCTAATGATCTTGGGCTTTCCGATCTACGTCTCCGCTTAAATTTTCTAGAGAAAGAAAACGAAAAACTACTCAAACAAATTGAGAAAAATCGTAGCGAGTTAAATAATTTGAATGAGAGTATTCAAGAAATTGGTCGTCAGATCACTCAGCGTACTGCGCCTTTGATGCAAAAAGTTATGGAAATTGACAACAAAATTCATGAGTTATTCACAGAAATCTTTACGGGTAGAAAGTTGGGAAAAAAGTCACGCAAAGATATTGAATCTGTTTATTACAGTCTGCAAGCTGGTGGAATCATCTCGCCTAGGCTGAGTCCCTTTACCCAAGTAAAAGATATATTTGACGAATTTAACTTTGATAATGTGGAAACGGAGGATTGGGGCGATCCTAGAGAGCAGGAAGAGCGATCACGTGGATTTGGATTTGGCAAAAAAGAGGCTGCTCAACCCGACCGCGATGAATTAAAAAAGATTCGTCAACTCTACTTAAAACTTGCGGAGACTTTTCATCCTGATAAAGTTGCTGATGAAGCAGATCGAGAATACTGTACCGAGGTGATGAAGGAAATTAATGAAGCCTACCAAAGTGGGGATTTGGCGAAGTTGCTAGCGATCGAAAAGCAACAAGAGTTGGGTGAGATCATTAATCGTGATAGCTCAGATGATATAACGCGCCGATGTGCCAAGGTGGAATCTGAAAATTCATTCCTGAAAAATCAACTGGAAAATTTAAAACAAGAACTGCGCTCAACTAAGAAAACTGATCAAGGGGCGATGACATCTGAATTTAAGCGGATGAAAAAATATGGTGTCGATCCCATTGAAGTTGCAATGAGTCAGGTAGAAGCACAAATTGGAGTTGTTGAACAGGTGCAGCAATTTGTATCTGATTTTCGCGATCGCCGCATCACGATTAAAGACTTTTTGAAAGGTCCAAGTCAGCTCATGCAGCCACAGGAGTTATCCGAGGAGGAATTACTGCTTGAATTTTTATCGCGATATTAATTACAAATACTTTCGAGCATCTGAGCAGCCTGTGCGCCGTACCCACCACCAAATAGATTAAAGTGATTGAGAATGTGATAGAGATTGTAGAGAGTTTTCCGTTGTTGATAACCTGAATCTAATGGATAGGCTGCATTATAGGCGCGGTAAAACTGTGATGGAAATCCGCCAAATAATTCGGTCATTGCTAGATCGACTTCGCGATCGCCAAAATATAGGGCTGGGTCATAAATTACAGGCTCCCCATTTACAAAACCCGCATTTCCACCCCAGAGATCGCCATGTACCATCGCAGGTTGCGGTTGATAATTACGAAAAAGCTTTGGTAAACTATCATATATCTGATCTTCAGGAATACGGCAATGCCAACCCTTGCGTTTAGCTAAGCGGATTTGGAACCCGAGTCGATGCTCTTGCCAGAATGTCACCCAATCCTCTGTCCAATCGTTAATTTGTGGCGTTGAACCAATCGTATTATTCTGCTCCCAACCAAATCCGCGATCGCTCTTGACTCGATGCATCGCCGCTAAATTTCGCCCCATTGCTTCCCAATCTTGACCACCGCCCAATTCCAAACTTTCCATCACTAAATAAGCCCCTTCACCTGCCACTCCCCAACATATTGGCTGTGGAACACGAATTGTTTGGGTTGCATAGATTTGTTCCAGTGCGATCGCCTCAGCCATAAACATATCTATACGATTGGCAATATTCGTCTTCACAAAAAAACTCCGTTTACCGTCGGATATCTTAGTTGTTTGATTAATACATCCGCCCGATAACAATTGATGGCGATCGCTTATAAACTTTTCACCTGTTGTTTGTGAAATGGCAAGTGTAATTTGATCCCACATAATTTTTATTTAAATATGAATGTAAAACTGTGACACATGCGCCGCGTGCGCCATGATTTTATATTGAATTACGCCAAGTTACCCTTAGCTGCTGTAAATATTCTCTCAATAAAACGTAACCCTAAATTTTAAAAACGGTTCGTATACTGTGAATTAATACAAGAAATTGATTTACACAAAAACTTTTAAAATTATCCCAATAGGTGAAACATGATGAACGACATCGGTAAGTATCGCTTTGTTTGCACCCTTACCCTCAGCGATATTTTGGGTCAGGTAATTGTTTGGTTAGGCGTAATTTTTGCATCTCTAGCGGCGGCGCTCTCACTCATGAGCAAACCAGTGTATTCCTTTGGTGCAGTTGGACTAATTGTCGTGACATCTTTACCCTTTTTGCTATTTACCTTTGTCACAACTTTGTTTAATCACATTGACATCGTTCCTTTGACTGAAGAAGAAATCAAATACAATAGCTCTAAAATATCAGGTGTTCGTAAAACTGCTGTCAAAGCTTAATGTCAAACTCTAAAAACATAAACCGCTTGATTTAGCGAAGGGACGTAATGCGTCCCTTCTTCATTTAAAAGAGAGTTATCGCGCGATGCGCCATAACTCTCTTTTGTTTCTTGGTAGCTATTTGGTAGCTATAATAATGCGATCGTTGACTCGTTTAGATATAATTCATGTAAAAACATTACAAATCAAGAGTAAATAATGTTTATTAAATTCAAATTGTTTTGCTAAAATACATTGCTATTCTGGGCAAATCAGGCTGCTTCAGAAAACATCAAAAAACGATAAATCAAAAAACTTTACATTCTCTGCTCATAGGTGTGAGTGACTAACTAAATGATGAAACACTTCTCCAAAGGGATGTACACGCTGTTTTTGTCCTTGGTTTTGGTAATTGTTGCAGGAGTCTCCCAAGCTGCTGCTGCAAATTTGTTGAGAGTTTTGGTTAAAGAAGACAGTAGCTCTCAAATGGCTGTAGCCGTGACACAGCCATCAACTCTTCAAACTTCAGGACAATCTAACCGCCGTCTCGATCCAGGTCAGTGGTATACATTGCCATTAACATCTGCATATCGGATTACTCCTAGTAACAACGGATTGGTGCAAGTCGGCAGTAATCTTTACCCAGGTGAAATCGAATTACGCGCTTGGAATAACAAGGCGATCGCGGTTAATGTTCTCTCCCTTGAAGAATATCTACGCAGCGTCGTCCCTAGCGAAATGCCTGCCAGTTGGCACATGGATGCATTAATGGCGCAAGCAGTTGCCGCTCGTAGCTATGCCGTCAATACTCAGCGCCAACGTAAATGGGGGGAGGCTCCCTATGATTTAGTCAGTGACACTCGCGATCAGGTATATAAAGGTTTTTATCGCTTTGATACTCAAACAGGACAAGCGATCGCTTTAATCCATAGTCGGAGTGATCAGGCAGTTGCCTCGACCGCAGGTTATATGCTTAGACCTGGTTTTAAAGGCTATTATCGCGCTCGCTTACCGCGTAACTGGATTAGTTGGGGCGGTGGCTATATGCCTGTTTCCGATGGACAGCATCTCGATCAAGAAATGACTCAACAAATGGCTGAAAATGGCTGGAATTGGGTACAGATCTTGTCTTGGTGGTATCGAGATCAACCTATCAAATAAAAAGTAGAGGGCGCAAAGCGCCCTCTACTTTTTATTTGATAGTTAAGACTTTCATGACTTTTCGATGAATAAATCAGGTCATCCTCGATTATAATCTTGTAAATGCAATCAATGCTCTTATTGAAATCATGACTATTAAGAAATTATCAGAAGTAGAAATTTCCTCGGCGATCGCTCAACTAGCAGGCTGGAGCTTAGTTAATCAGAAATTACACAAAAACTTTAAGTTTCGCAATTTTGTCGAAGCTTTTGGTTTTATGAGCAAAGTGGCGATCATTGCCGAAAAAATGGATCACCATCCTGAATTGTTCAACGTCTATAACCAAGTCAAAATTGATCTCACCACCCATGATGCTGATGGTATCAGCGCCCTCGATTTTGAATTAGCCCAAAAAATCGATAAACTTCTGTAAATTATTAGAGACAAAACCGCGTTTTACCAATGCTCCCTGTATAAACCCAAAAAAATGTAGGGGCAATTCATGAATTGCCCCTACATTTTTTTGGGTTGCTTATACTTAGCGCCCGATCCCAACGTACTTGTAACCCAAAGCTTTGAGTGCTTTACCATCAAGGAAATTACGCGCATCAATGATGACTGGCTGCGCCATGAGCGGTAACATTTTGGCATAATCGATCGCCAAGAACTCTTGCCAATCTGTCACCAAAACCACCGCATCACAGCCATCGGCAAGACGCTCCAAATCAGTCTCGACAATCACATTGGAAAATCCTTCGCGTAGCCCTGATTGTGAAACTAGCGGATCATAAGCCTTAACTCTGGCTCCTAAGCGACTCAATTGTTCAATCAAGGTCAGAGCAGGAGCATCACGCATATCATCGGTGTCGGGCTTAAAGGTCATGCCCAATAAACCAATGGTTTTGCCTTTGAGGATTTTCAGCGCTTGCTGCAATTTTTCAACTACAAGAGTGCGCTGAAGCTCGTTTACACGCACACAAGCCTTCAAGATTTCCGTAGAATAACCGTAGTCCTCCGCCGTATAGATTAGCGCCGAGACATCCTTGCCAAAACAAGAGCCGCCCCAGCCGATCCCTGCCTGCAAAAACTTGGAGCCAATCCGCGAATCCAACCCAATTCCTTTTGCAACTTCCTTGACATCAGCACCAACGCGATCGCAAATATTGGCAACTTCATTGACAAAACTGATTTTGGTAGCCAGAAAAGCATTGGCGGCATATTTGATCATTTCGGCAGAATTCAAATCCGTCACTACCACAGGCACAGGCGGCAAAGTCTTATCTGCCGCAAAGGAACGATCAATAATTGGTGCATATAGTTCTTGCATTAACTTCAGAGCGCGATCGCTGCCACTGCCGACAACAATGCGATCGGGATTAAACGTATCGTAAACCGCTACCCCTTCGCGCAAGAACTCAGGATTACTGACCACATCAAATTGAATTTGATCAATATTACTCTTGCCTGCCATACCATCCATCATAATCATGCGTACCCAATCTCCAGAACCAATTGGTACTGTGGATTTATTGACGATCACCCGATAACCTTCGGTCAAACTTTCACCAATACTCCGCGCCACCGCCTCTACATAGCGCATATCGCTGCGACCATCGGGTAGAGAAGGTGTACCCACAGCAATAAATAGAATTTCCCCATGATTTACCCCTGCGGCAATGTCAGTCGTAAATTCGATTTTCCCTTGACGAATCGACTCCGAAATTACTTCAGGCAACCCCGGCTCATGGATCGGTGACTGCCCCGACTTCATCAGTTTGACTTTCTCTTCATTGTTATCCACACAGATGACATCATGCCCAATGTAAGCAAGACAAGCACCTGTTACCAAACCAACATAGCCCGTTCCAATGACACAAACACGCATATTTTGTTACTCAGTTAAAATATTTTGATTGAATGTTTTAAATGTAGGATGGGTTAGCGATCGCGTAACCCATCATCTTTAGCCAATTGATGCGTTACGTTGCACTAACGCATCCTACAAAACGGTAGTAGGGGCAATTCATGAGTTGCCCCTACGTTACTATTTCTATTTAGTTGATAGATAATCGCGGAAATAGGCGATCGTCTTTGATAAACCCTCTTCCAATGGCACAATTGGCTCCCAGCCTAAATGGAACTTAGCTCGTGAAATATCAGGCTGACGGCGCTGAGGATCATCCTGAGGCAATGGCTTGAATACTAGCTCCGCACTAGGATCGATCAAGCTCTGAATGGTTTCCGCTAACTGAAGAATCGTATATTCCCCAGGATTACCTAAATTCACGGGACCAATATAGTCGCCATTCATCAAGCGAATAAATCCTTCCACTAGATCGGATACATAACAAAAACTCCGAGTTTGAGAACCATCACCATAGATAGTTAGGGGAATGCCCTTAAGGGCTTGAACAATGAAATTACTCACTACTCGACCATCGTTTTCGAGCATCCTTGTGCCATGCGTATTAAAAATTCGTGCCACTCGGACTTCGACACCATACTGACGATGGTAATCAAAGGTGAGAGTCTCTGCGATGCGCTTACCTTCGTCATAGCAACTGCGAATACCTGTGCAGTTGACATTGCCCCAATAGTCTTCAGTCTGCGGATGAATTAAAGGGTCGCCATAGACTTCAGATGTAGAAGCCAAAAAAATTCGCGCTTTCCATTGCTTGGCTAAATCCAACATATTCAGCGTACCCAAAAAGTTGGTTTTTGCGGTTTTGACGGGATCAAACTGATAATGCACTGGTGAAGCGGGACATGCTAGGTGGTAAATCTGATCGAGATCAGCGATCGCGATCGGTTCCACAATGTCATGTTCAATAAATTCAAAATTAGGATGCGATTCCCATTGCAAATTGTTGGATGTTCTACCCGTGTAAAGGTTATCAATACATACAACAGAATGACCAGCTTCCATCATCCGATCAACTAGGTGCGAACCAATAAAGCCCGCACCACCCGAAACTAAAATTTTCATTCTCACTATCTAAATAGGTTGTTAAGCAAAGCGAAGGGAGTGACAATGTTGCCAAGCAATTTGGTGGTCGTGCTGAGAAAACTAGAACCAGGAGATTGACGGACGACAATGACATCGCGATCGCGTAATCCAGGGTTTGTCTCTTCATTCATGGGCAGATTTAAATCGGCAACTAACTCACGACGTAAAATTGTGCCATCAGGATTGACGCGATAGAGTTCGACGGATTTCCAAGCTGCATCATTGGTCAGCCCACCCGCAAAGGATATAGCCTCAGTAAATGAGCTATTTGGTCTGAGTTGGAGTGGACCTGGGCGCACGGCTTCCCCAACTACCTGAACGGTAATGGCGATCGGCGAGAAAGTCGCTTTTGCAACTTGCAAATAATCATTAGGATTTGTCTTTGCGAGACGAGGCACAGTAATTAAATCACCGTCTGTGAGCGTGATATCTTGGCTGAGATCGGCTTTGGTAATCAAACTCAATAAATCAGCTTTGACAATTGTGCGCTCTCCCTTGTAATTTAAGCGGGAAATTTCCACATTGCGGATATCGGCGATCTCGGTAACACCGTTAGCGGATTGGAGGGCGCGACTGAGGGTAACTGGTCCACCATTTGAAGTATTACCCGCCGCAGTGGTAGCACTAGCTAGTCCTGTAGAGCTAACGCCGTTGCGTGAATAAAGTAATGTTTGTGGTCCAACGCGATTTACTTCGCCGACGATCGCCACTTGAATCGTATAGGTGTCTGGTGAAAAGGTAGAAGTACTAACGAGGCGAGTCTGTGATGTACTTGCCTCGGTCAATGGTGGAACCAAAATCGAATCGCCATCAAGGATACGGATATCTTGACTAACATCCCCCTTTTCTAGCAAATCCTGAAGATTAATCTTGATAATACGACGACCTGAAGCACCATCACGCCGAGAAATCTGAATCTTACTGATATCGGCTCTAGAGGTAATTCCTGAAGCCGATTCGATCGCCTTCGTTAATGTGGTTGCATTGGTGGTTAGATTTGCAGTACCACCAGAGACAACGTTATAGCTCAAAAATCTTGGTCCTGGACGGTTGACTTCACCAACAACCGCGATATTCAGAGGACGGGGAGAAAGCAATGATACATTCACAATATTGCGGACTAGGAAAGGATTCAGCTTGTCGCGCAGTAAAGCATTGGCTTCATCTAACCCCAACCCTTCCAACTTAACGGCTCCAATTAAAGCAATATTAACCGTGCCATCTGGGGCGATCGTTTGAGTTCCTGATAGTTCTGGCACATTAAAAACATCAATTTTGATTGTATCCCCAGCCCCTAATGTATAGCGAAATGTATCTTGAGAGTCTCCCACATTTAGCGTTGGGGTATTGATCAATGGTTTGAGATTAGAATTAACGGTTGTAGGTGTTGATGTGGGGACGGCTCTCTCAATTGTCGTATTCTGTGCCGAAATTGGCAAAGGTGAGCTAGCTAGAAATGTCAATAGAATTATCTTACTAACTTTGCTAAATTGAGAATTAGATTGAGAAATGTGCATAGAAATACTCCTTAACCAACCGTTTAGTGATTGTAACTAGTCTTTAAAAACCGAATACCTGTCATAATAAACCAAGCACCCTACCGACATTAACTTTACTGCAAGCTTTGGCAGTCATTGTATCAGTACGACCAATATTTTACTTGAGTAATTTCTCCCAAATCTAATGCGATCGCCGAATAGTCAGTCTAATAGTAAACCTGAAACTAAACCTAAGATTATTTTTCTAGATGCAGTTGGTACGATATTTGGTGTTAGTGGTAGTGTTGGTGAGCAATATGCCAAAATTGCAGCTAATTTCAATGTCAATCTCGATCCTGAGTTAATTAATTGGGCTTTTTACCAAAGTTTTCAGGGTGCGCCCAAGATTGCTTTTCCTGATTTACCGCAGTCGGATATCCCGATCGCTGAATATATTTGGTGGCGATCGCTTGCTGAGAAGACTTTTGGACAAACAGGGGATTTAAGCAAATTTGCAGATTTTGATGTTTTTTTTAGAAGCTTATATAGTTACTTTGCCACGGCTGAGCCTTGGTTTGTCTATCCAGAAACGCGAGCGGCTTTGGATAAATGGCAAGAGCAAGGAATTAATTTAGGCTTGTTATCAAATTTTGATAGTCGGCTCTATTCAGTGATTGCAGCGCTGGGGCTGGATCATTATTTTGATTCGATCACCATATCCACAGAGATTGGGGCAGCGAAACCCGATCGCTTAATTTTTGAGTCAGCATTAACTAAGCATCAACTTGAGCGATCGCCTGATTTGGCTTGGCATGTTGGCGATAGTTTTAACGAGGATTACCAAGGAGCATCGGCGGTGGGGATCACTGCGTTTTGGCTAGATCGCGATCGCACACCAACAACTAATCCCGCAAAATTAGCTGCCCACAGCATTAGTCTGTTAACTGAATTATGTTAGTAATATGACATAATCAGGGAATTTGTTGGCTAACCTGCGATCAAAGGTTATAACCTCTGTGTTAGTTTGCAGGGCAGCAGCCACAAACAAAGTATCGTAAAAAGGGTGGTCATTACTAACTGCTAACTCTAAGGCAAGATCGCGAATCTGAGAACTGATAATTGTCATATCAACCATTGCTTCTGCATCTTGCAATGCATTCAGCCCAGTTTGCAAGGGTAGGTTTTGAAATTTAATCCACTGCCAAACCACATTACCTAACTCGGCAAATAGAGAATCGGGTACGACAATCTGGGTTGTGGAATCTAAAGCATTTAGGGCTTGCTCATACTTGCCTTCCACATGGAGTAATGCATATGCGAACACCATTGTATCGATAATCATTCAATTACCCTATGATCCCTGCTTGCCTCTATCCATGTTTGGACATGGCTCTCTTTTTCAAGCGGCAAAGTCTCATTTCTGAGGCGAATTCGCTCAATCACATCTGATCGTTTACCATAACGTGTTTGCAGAAAATCGCGGACTTCCTGCTCCATCGAAATACCTTTTTGTTCTGCCAAAAATTTAATGCGATCAACTAATTCTTCGGAAATGTTACGAATAGTAATAGCAGCCATAGTCTTGAGAATTATTATTTAGTTGCGACACAATGCTAGCATAATGCTAGCATAATTTCAAAGACAAGTTAATCACCAATTATCAAAAATGTTTACTGGACTAATCCAAACCATCGGTATCATCGAACAACGCGATCGCGATCGCCTCACAATTCATTGTCCAGATTTAGTGGCAAATATTGCGATTGGTGACAGTGTGGCGGTGAATGGTGTCTGTCTAACGGCAACCTATATTTCATCGACCAGTTTTGTCGCCGATGTCTCGCCCGAAACTTTAGGACGCACTAATCTCGGCGATCGCAAAATGAAATATGTAAACCTAGAAACCGCGCTGGCGGTTGGTGACAAAATTGGTGGACATTTTGTGTCGGGACATATTGATGGCATGGGAAAACTCAGCGATCGCGCCCTAATTGGTAACTCATGGGAGCTAAGTTTTGCAGCAATTCCTGAAGTCGCTCGTTATATCGTGTTTAAAGGTAGCATCGCCATTAACGGAATTAGTCTCACAGTTTCCTATTGCAATGATTCAGGAACAAATTTTCGAGTTGCCGTCATTCCCCATACCTATGAGAATACAACTTTGAAATATCTTGATATTGGTAGCTCGGTGCATTTAGAGGGCGATATCTTGGGTAAATATGTCGAAAAGTTTCTGCGATCGGGACATAATCCAAAAATTAATCTTGAGCGTCCTGATGTAACCCAAACCTTTTTAACAGAACATGGTTGGTAAACCAGAGCTTATTCGTCCTAAATTTTCAGTTTGAATTATCATAGTGTTGTGGCTTACGAAAAAACAATCTGAAACCCGCATTGATTTTTCGTAGGGCTAATTCATGAATTGCCCCTAGGTTGATTTCTAAAGTATTGGGAGTGTCAAAGCGATGTCGAAGAAAGATAAAAGCTCTAAGCGAAAGCAGTCTCAAGTTGACGTTGAAATAAAACCGAAGGCGGATTTAGATAGTAACTTGACTCATGAACATGGCGATGTGAATCACTCTGTTGATCCCTCTACTAATCAGCTTCATCAAAGCGATCGCCCAATTGGCTTGTCAAACAATTTACCTAAACTATCAAAGAAGGTTTATGAAAAAGAACTCCAGAACTTACAGATAGAACTAGTTAAACTACAAGAATGGATTAAACAGCAGGGGCTGAAGGTCGTGATTCTGTTTGAAGGTCGTGATGCGGCTGGTAAAGGTGGAGCAATTAAAAGTATTACTCAATCTCTCAATCCGCGTATTTGTCGAGTTGTCGCCCTTGGTAAACCATCGGATCAAGAGCGCACTCAATGGTATTTTCAGCGCTATACGGCGGAACTCCCTGCGGCGGGTGAAATGGTGCTGTTCGATCGCAGTTGGTATAACCGTGCTGGGGTTGAGCATGTGATGGGTTACTGCTCCCATGAGGAGTATGTTGAGTTTTTACGCTCCTGTCCTGAGTTTGAAAACATGATTCAGAGATCGGGGATTATCTTAATTAAATATTGGTTTTCGGTGAATGATGGGGAGCAGGAAAAAAGATTTCGCGATCGCATTCAAGATCCACGCAAACGCTGGAAGTTCAGTCCGATGGATTTAGAGGCGAGGGCGCGTTGGGTGGAATATTCCAAAGCGAAGGATGATATGTTCAATGCGACGGATACACAATTATCGCCTTGGTATGTGATCGATGGCGATGATAAGCGGCGGGCGCGGCTCAACTGCATTAATCATGTATTAGCCAAGATCCCTTATGAGGATGTTATACCCGCACCTTTTGAATTGCCGAATCTGCAAAACAAGATGGTGTATGTGCGTCCGCCGATGTATTTACAGAATTTTATTCCCGATGTAACCGCGCATTTGTAAGTTTTCTCTTTTTCGTTTTTACTTTTTCCTTATTTTTGGTCACTCTTCCACAAACTGGTTTGTAGTATCATAAAGACTAAACCTTTGCAAAATCTGACATAGCCTAGAACGATGACATCTGCTCCTAAAGCCAACTCTGAGAATCCTGCGCCCAAAAGCCTTGAACAGTCTGAATACAAAGACACAGTTAACCTACCGCAAACTGATTTTTCGATGCGGGCTAACGCAATTATTAAAGAGCCAGAGATTCAAAAGTTTTGGCAAGAACAAAGCATTTACGAAAACTTAAGCGCTAACAACAAAGGTGATGTATTTACGCTCCATGATGGTCCCCCATACGCTAATGGCACATTGCACATGGGACATGCACTCAATAAAGTTCTGAAAGATATCATCAATCGCTATCAACTTTTGCGTGGGCGTAAAGCGCGTTATGTATTGGGTTGGGACTGTCATGGACTGCCAATCGAACTCAAGGTTTTGCAGAACATGAAAGCCGAGGAACGCGCTAACTTAACGCCTTTGCAATTGCGAAAAAAGGCTAAAGAATTTGCATTGCAAACGATTAACGAGCAAGCAACAGGCTTTAAGCGTTGGGGGATTTGGGGTGACTATGAGAATTCTTATTACACCTTGAAGCCTGAATACGAAGCTGCCCAGATTGGGGTCTTCGGTCGTATGGCGCTGAAGGGTTATATTTATCGTGGTTTAAAGCCTGTATATTGGTCGCCCAGTTCCCATACTGCTCTTGCGGAAGCTGAGTTGGAATATCCTGAAAATCATATTTCGCGTAGTATCTATGTCGCTTTTGCGGTTACTAAACCTAGTGATCAGTTAGTAGCGATCGCCGATCTACCAAATCTCCATGCCGTGATCTGGACAACTACACCTTGGACAATTCCTGCCAACTTGGGAATTAGCGCCAATCCTCATCTCAGCTATAGCATCGTTGCTGCTGGCGACAAAAATTATATCGTGGCAACGGAACTAGTTGAGAAGTTAGCCACTACCTTTGAGCAATCTTTGGAAGTGAAATATACATTCAAGGGTGATGTTCTCGAAGGTGTAATTACAAAACATCCTATTAGCGATCGCCCCAGCCCCATCGTTTTAGGCGATCACGTCACAGCAGACTCAGGTACGGGCTTGGTTCATACTGCTCCTAATCATGGTCAAGATGACTTTGTGGTGGGCAGAAAATACAATTTGGGCATGATTTCTCTAGTCGATGATCGCGGTATTTTTAATGAAGATGCTAGTGAAGAGTTGGCAGGTTTGAGCGTCCTTAAGGAAGGCAATGCGAAAGTTGTGGAAATCTTGACCGCCAATGGAACCTTAATTAAAGAAGAAGCCTATAACCATAAATATCCCTATGACTGGCGCACTAAGAAGCCTGTAATTGTTCGCGCCACTGAGCAGTGGTTCGCCTCCGTTGATGGTTTCCGTGAAGAAGCTTTGAAATCAATCAAAGAAGTTAACTGGATTCCTGCGATCGGTGAGAATCGGATTACCTCAATGGTGCAAGAGCGATCAGATTGGTGTATTTCCCGTCAGCGCACTTGGGGTGTACCGATTCCCGTGTTCTATGACGAAGAAACCAACGAGCCTTTGCTTACTGAAGAAACCGTCACTCATATTCAAGAACTCATTCGTGAGTATGGTTCTGATGTGTGGTGGGAAAGGGAAGTAGAAGAATTGCTTCCTGAATCCTATAAAAACAATGGTCACAAGTATCGCAAAGGTACGGACACGATGGATGTCTGGTTTGACTCTGGCTCTTCATGGGCAGGAGTACTCGGCGGAGAAAGTCATAATTCTAAAACTGTTCCCTATGCGATGAACTATCCTGCGGATATGTATCTCGAAGGTTCCGATCAACATCGCGGCTGGTTCCAATCTTCGCTCCTGACGAGCGTGGCAACCAATGGCTATGCACCTTACAAGACGGTATTAACTCACGGCTTTGTCCTTGATGAAAAGGGACAGAAGATGAGTAAATCTCTTGGTAACATCGTCGATCCGATGATTGTCATTAATGGCGGTAAAGACCAGAAAAAAGAGCCTCCCTATGGTGCAGATGTAATCCGTCTCTGGGCGGCGAGTGTCGATTACAACGGTGATGTTCCCATCGGTAAGACAATTTTGGCACAAATGTCCGATGTGTCGCGTAAGATTCGTAATACCGCTAGATTCCTACTCAGTAATCTTTTTGACTTTGATCCAGCTAAAGATATTGTTCCGTATGCTGATTTACCAGAAAGCGATCGCTATATCCTCCACCGTCTCGCCGAAGTCACTAAAGACACCACCGAAGCCTACGATAAATTCCAGTTTTCGCGCTTTTTCCAAACGATCCAAAACTTTTGTACAGTCGATTTATCTAACTTCTATTTAGATATTGCCAAGGATCGTCTCTATATCAGTGCGCCCAATGCGCCCCGTCGCCGCAGTTGCCAAACAGTTTTGATGTACTGTTTAGAAGCGATTACGAAAGCGATCGCCCCCGTCCTCTCCCACACCGCCGAAGATATCTGGCAACATCTGCCCTATCCTGTACCACACCAATCGGTATTTCAAGCGGGTTGGGTTACTGCTCATGATGAATGGAACGATTCTGAAATTGCAGCTAAGTGGAAACGTCTACGTATTGTTCGTAATAGGGTGAACAGATTGATGGAAACGCAACGTCAACAAAAGGTGATTGGATCTTCACTTGAGGCTAAAGTAAAGATTCAGGTTACTTTGGGGAAAATACAGGAAGACTTACTGTCATTGCACAAAGATCATCAATTAGAAGACCTTTTCATCTCTTCACAAGTTGAATTTGTTATTGGATTACCTGATAACCCTTCTGATGATTTAATTGTTCTACTTGATGAAAATGACACAATCTCTTCTCCTGCTACTTTCCCTGCATTGGTGGAAGTCGATTTACCAGAAGATTCAAGACTTATATTATTTGATTCCACAAGAACTGAAGAAGCAAAACCTTCAGACAATGACAAGTATAGATTTGAAGGAGTACGCATTGTTGTAGAAAAAGCTGATGGTCAAAAATGTCCTCGTTGCTATAACTACTCCACCCATATCGGTGAGTCTGCTGAGCATCCCCATATATGCGATCGCTGTGTTGGTGCATTAGCGGGTACTTTCTAGGAAGCTAAAATTACAGGGCGATCGCTGATATTACAAATAGGCGATCGCTTCTGATATATTTTCGTGATGCGATTTTGGCGATCGAAATAAGGTCATGCTTATTAACAGATTTGTTGCGGAAAGGTGGTTGATACTCAGATTGGCAAACTTTCTAACTGCGTAATCCAGCGATCGAAATGCGGACATTTTTCTCTGATGTTTGATAGTCCTATTTTCTGTATTACTTGGGGAGCTAAAGTCGTTTTCAATTTATCATATCTGGGAATAACTTTAGCTAGTCGCTTAGAGGGCGCGGTAGTCACGCCTTGGTTAATCAATTCTGGAGAATAGCTGCTACATTCTATTGACAATCGATCAATTTCATTCTTGTATTGATCATATTCAGGAAAACTCTTATACAATTCCTCTAAATTAGTGAAAATTAAAGATTCAAACTCATGTAACTGAATATAGGGAATAAAACGATTATCATTAATACTGTTTGCAAACGCAGATTCTAAAACCTCGACTTTACGATAAGGATCTGACAATTTATTAGCTTGCTCAAATGACGGAAATTCATTTGGTAAAGCATATAGATCAAACATTGTTGTAAATCTTACATCTTGTTTGTTTTGTTGCTTGAGCCAGCGATTAATATCATTTTCAACTTTTGCATAATTTTCTAATCCCCCCTTCTTTCCTTTAGCTTTATTAGTTGTTATGGGGTAGCAACTTAAGGCGGGACAGCTTATAGGGTAAGCTTTTTAGGTTTTGGAGTTTTGAGAGATCTTCTTGGTAAAGGCAGGGGTCTCATGCGAGGGACAACCCAGAGAAATAAGTCAGGA
>JBILGV010000167.1:0-5100 GCA_044350865.1 Pseudanabaena sp.
ACCGATTCTCTGATAATCCATTAGTTACTGGAGCGCCAAATATTCGCTTTTACGCAGGTATTCCCCTCAAAACTGCCGAAGGATATGCGTTAGGAACTCTTTGTGTAATTGACTGCGTACCAAGGGAATTAAACAAAGAACAAATTACGGCTTTCCATGCCCTCGCTGCTCAAACTACTTATCTAATTCAAACGAGACGAAGTTTATTAGAAGTTAATCGATTATCCATAAATAGACCATTAAAAAGAATCAAAGATCGATTTTTAACAAAAATTGCTGTAGTTACTGGATTGGCAGCTCTAATAGCCATAACGACATCCATTGCTTCTTATAAAAATCTCAAGGAATTACAACAAAAAAATACGTCGTTTATTCAGCAACAAGAAAGGTTAACTAAAACTCAATATTCCCTCAATGATTTAGAAATCACATCTCTAACCGAAAATACTATCAATATTTCGTTGATCACGTTAGTCTCGACCCTGAGTATTTTGGGACTATTGTTTTATGCTATTTATACTGAAACTTTGAAGCGTTATGAGTTGGGGGGTGATCTTGAGCAAGAGAGAGATTTTACAGTAGCAGTATTAGATACGGTGGGAGCGCTGGTAGTTGTCACAGATGCTCAGGGGAAAATAATCCGCCTAAATCGTGAATGCGAAAAATTGACTGGCTATCATGTTGAAGAAGTCAGAAATCTTAATTTTTTTAATGTTTTTCTATCTCCTGAAGATAGGGAGAAATTCCAAGATCAACAGCAGGAACATCATGATTCTAACGCTCACGAAACCTATTGGCATAAGAAAAAGGGCGATCGCTGTCTAGTTTCATGGAAAGCCACAAAATTACTGAATTCAGAAAATATGGTCGAATATAGCATCGTTACTGGTGTGGATATTAGCGATCGCAAGAAAACTGAAGACGAATTGCGCTTACAAAATTGGCGATCAATTCTATTTTCGCAGATTACACTGAAAATTCGACAATCGCTGGATCTAACGGAAATTCTAAACACGACTGTTAGCGAAATTAGGCAGTTTCTCAATGCCGATCGCGTGATTGCCTATCGTTTTGATGGTAATTGGGAGGGAACCGTAGTTGTGGAATCCGTATTACCACCTTGGACTCCCACGATGGATGTTGATATTCAAGATGCTTGTTTTCGCGAAGGGCTATGGGATACCTATCGCCAAGGTCGCAAGGTGGCGATCGATGATATTCCTAACTCAGATATGCCTGATTGCTATAAACAACTAATGGCTGAATTTGAAGTTCAGGCTAATCTAGTCGTGCCAATTCTGGAAAGTGATCATCTATGGGGTCTATTAATCGTACATCAATGCAACGCTCCACGCATCTGGCGCAATTTTGAGATTGACCTAGTGGCAGAAATTGGCAATCAAGTTAGTATTGCCATTAATCAATCCAATCTATTAGAACAAGAAACTCAACGTCGAGAGCAACTTGCACAACAAAATATTGAGCTAGCGGAAGCACGTCATGAAGCAGAAACTGCAACAAGAATGAAAAGCTCTTTCCTTGCCACCATGAGTCATGAAATCCGTACACCGATGAATGCCGTACTAGGGATGACAGGATTGCTTGCTGATACTGAGCTTTCAGCGATGCAGCGAGATTTCGTCGAGACAGTGCGGATCAGTGGCGAAAATCTCTTGACTTTGATTAATGAAATTCTTGATTTTTCTAAGCTTGAAGCCCAAGAACTAGAATTAGAGGAGCTAGATTTTAATCTCACGAATGCTGTGGAAGAAGTAGCGGATTTATTAGCGATGCTTGCTCAGACAAAAGGACTGGAACTTGCCTCACTCATTTATCATGATGTACCTCTATTTTTACGCGGTGATATTGCACGGCTTCGTCAAGTTCTGACAAATTTGGTGAGTAATGCCATTAAATTTACCAAGGAAGGGGAAGTAATCATTAAAGTTGCTCTACAGAGTGAAACAGAGACAACTGCCAATATTGAATTTCGCGTGATTGATACAGGTATCGGTATTCCCGCCGCCGCCCAACAAAAGTTGTTCCAACCATTCACTCAAGTTGATGCGTCAACTACTCGTAAATATGGTGGTACTGGGCTAGGTTTAGCAATCTGTAAACAACTAGTGGATTTGATGAGAGGTCAAATCGGGATTGATAGCGAAGAGGGTAAAGGATCGCAATTCTGGTTTACAGTTCCTTTTGTGAAGCAATCAGCAAGTGAAATCCAAACCGCGATCGCCGATTCGCCCCCCCATCGTGATATTAACCTTGACAATATCCGTGTTTTAGTGGTCGATGATAGTGAAACCAACTGTAAAATCTTGACTTATCAACTCACGGCTTGGCGAATGCGTGTTGATGCTGTTCAACATTCATCTGAGGCGATCGCCGTTTTGCAAAAAGCAATTGAAGAAGGCGATCGCTATGAGTTAGCGATTCTCGATATGCAAATGCCCGATATGGATGGAGAAATGTTGGGTAAACAAATTAAAGACAATCCTCTGCTGAGTGCTACTAAACTAATTATGCTGACTTCCCTAAATCAGCAAGGCGCTGTGAGTCGGGTTAAAGAGCTAGGCTTTGAGGCGTATCTAGTCAAACCTGTTAAACAATCTCGATTGCTTGATGTGTTGATGGATGTAGTTGCTTCCGATCATCCCAATTTATCCTATGCTTCCTATAAAGTTCGATCTTTGTGGCAATCTCAAGCCAAAGCTCAACCAAAATCTAAGTACGAACGATTTAACCTTGAAGCGATCGATTACTCTAATACTTCCAAACTCAAAATCTTAGTAGCAGAAGATAGTCTGATCAATCAAAAAGTTGCTCTCCATCAATTACGCAGTATTGGTTACGAAGCTGATGTTGCTGCGAATGGAAAAGAAGTTTTAGACTTGCTCGATCGCATTAATTACGATCTAATTTTGATGGACTGTCAAATGCCGATATTAGATGGTTATGAGGCAACTATGGCTATTCGCCAGTTAAATTCGGAAAAACAAAAAATCACGATTATTGCGATGACAGCAAATGCACTCAAAGAAGATCGCGATCGCTGTCTTGATTGTGGAATGGATGATTATTTGAGTAAGCCAATTCGCAAAGAGGTGCTTGCCGCAAAGTTATCAGAATGGGAAGAACGCCTTTCCGTCTCTGAGACAATCGTTCTAGAAGTTATGGAACAACATGAGAATATAAATCCAGACACAAATCCATATATAAATCCAGATACAAATCTAGAAATAAACATCAAAAACACAGCTATGCCTAAACCATTAATTGACTTAGAATATCTTGAGACGCTCACAGGTGGTGATCAAGCCTTCAAAACTGAACTTTTACAAACTTTTTTTGAAGCTATTCCTGAATACTTTGCCACCCTTCAAAAAGCCATAGAAGATAAGGATGCTTATGCGATCGAACGTGGAGCGCATTTAATCAAAGGAACTTCGGGTAGTATGGGTATTTCATCGATTCAGGTGATCGCTGCTGAGTTAGAACAAAAGGGGCGTAACAAGAATATAACTGATGCGGATAAATTCTTACATGAAATGCAGGGTATTGTGAAGCAACTGCAAGAAACCTATGGGTAGCTAGTAATATTTCGCAATTCGTTGCGATTTTCGGATTACAAAAAGTGGTGGCAATTCATGAATTGCCACCACTTTTTGCGTGTCACACTCAACGAAAACCCGCTATACTAGCCACAAAATTCTTAGTTAGTTTTTAATTTTTTACGATCTAAAAATACCCAAATAAATTCATGGCTCCTCAATTGCGTGTGTATGTCCCACCCCATCCTATTATTCGTCACTGGCTCACCATTGCACGGGAAAAACATACCCCAGTGCCATTATTTCGCACCGCGATGATTGAGATGGGGAAATGGCTTACATACGAAGCTGTACGCGAATTTTTGCCGACTCAAGAAGTTAATATTGAAACTCCATTAGCCTCGGCAACTGGACAATTGATTGATGGCTCCATTCCCTTAGCTTTTGTGCCAATTTTACGCGCTGGATTATCGATGCTCGAAGGCTGTCAAAGTCTATTACCAACAGCGAGCGTTTATCATCTGGGATTAGTTCGCAATGAAGAAACCCTTGATGCTAGTTGTTATCTCAATCGTTTGCCTGCAAAATTTGAGCCAGAGACACGCATTTTTATTGTGGAGCCGATGATGGCGACAGGTGGATCGATTATCACCACGCTCAAGATGTTGACTGAGCGTGGAGCCGATCCTGCTTTGATCCGTATCATTAATGCTCTATGTGCGCCCCCAGCCTTGCAATTAATCAATCAACAGTTTCCTGCGGTACAAATCTATTCAGGCTGTATTGATGAAGTTGTCAATGAAAAAGGATGGATCGTCCCTGGTTTGGGAGATGCAGGCGATCGCTCCTTTGGAACTTAGTTAAAATCTTCAATTCATAAAAATGTAGAGGCAATTCATGAATTGCCTCTGCATTTTCTATTTTAAGAATTTAACCAAAGCTTCGGCTTTATCCCATGCTGCACCACTAGCAATAATCTGTGAAGCAAGGGTGACACCTTCGCCCCAAGTGCTAGCAGCACCGCCAATTCTAAGGGCTAAGCCACTATTTAGCGCCACACAATCAGTTTGAGCTTGAGTGCCATTACCTTGCAAGACCGATCGCAAAATCTCAGCATTTTCTTGAACATTACCACCCTTGAGACTCTCAATTGGGGAGGCGGCTAATCCTAATTCTTGAGGAGCGATCGCCTCTTCGGTGACTTGACCATTTTGCAAAAAAGAAATATCCGTGAGATCGCCTAAACCTGCTTCATCCATGCCTTCGCGGCTATGTAAAACTACTGCTTGTTGGCGATCGAGCAGTCGCAGAGCTTCAGCTAAGGTATGAGTCAACCCTTTGTTATATACACCCAAAACCTGTGCGGTCGGATGTAATGGATTAACCAAAGGACCAATCAAATTAAAAATGGTGCGAATCCCCAAACTTCTGCGAATTGTGCCTACCGCCTTCATTGCAGGATGCCAATTGGGAGCGAACAAAAAAGTAATTCCCACCGCAGGGAGCGCTTCATAAATTTTTTCGATGGGAGCCGCGAGATGAA
>JBILGV010000027.1:0-43562 GCA_044350865.1 Pseudanabaena sp.
GGATGATGATTTGTTTTCGGTTGAAAGTTGAAACTATCATTATCCCTTTTCGCTTAATCCCGATCTTTCTTTGCTTCAATCTTGTCCAAAGTCCAATCAGTACTTACAACTGAGATATTCCCAGCAACAACATTAGAAGAAGAAGTAATTGTGGAAGTAAAGATATCACCCTTGGCTGACAGTTTCACGTTACCACTATGTAGTAAACCATCAGAGCGTATCAATTCTGTCGTAATTTTACTGCCAGCACTAAGATTAATATTCCCAGATTTCCCATTGTTTCCATTAATTTAGGCTCCGTACCTAATCAAAAATCCCTTTTGCCGAGAAACGATCGCCACTTGTCACTAAATGCGATAATTGGATGATTATAAAAACAGCGCCTAGATATGAACCTAGAAAATTCTATCCAAAACTCTAACGATCTTCAGTTTAATCCTGCTGAACTATTACAGGCTTACTTCACCCAAAATTATGATCTTCTATCGGAAAAATTAATAAAAATTATCGAACACTTTGAGCAGGTTACTTATGTATCGCTCACAGCCGAATCTCGTTATTTTATTAATGCTTTCGTTAAAAACTTTTTATACATATTTACACAAGCTGACTATGTATTAAGCGATCGCTATGTCACCAAGTTTATTCAATTAAATTTGACGATCTCGAATTTGGTTGCCATATCTGATTTCAAGAACACCGATCCCTATTTAGAGATATTAAAACTACAACCACAAAATTACGCCAAGCTACTAACTTTATGTTCAGCCAGAAATAATTTTCCAATCGATCGCCGTGCTTTTTTTGAAACTAGTCCAGAATTAGCAAGTTTATGGTATTCCCATTATTTAGAGATTTATCGGGCGGGCTTAGTCAATAAAACTGTATACCAAAACTTACGCGAACATCTGATTTATGATGAAGATCGCTTAACTGACTTTTATAAAATTGACGATCTCTACTTTGGCGCGACCTATATTGATGGAGATAACGATCGCCTTCTCAAATCCAAAATAAACAAATCAATTCAGAATAGTCACCTAATTAAAAATATAGTTGTTTCTAATCAAGCTAACCCGAAAAAAGTTGCTATAATTTCAGGCTTTTGGTTTCCACAGCATTCTGTTTATCGGATTCTCTCTGAATGTGTTGCTGCATTAAAAGATAGTTACGAATTAACATTGATTCATCTAGGCGATCGCAATCTGGATATTGATACGCAATATTTCCGAGAAGTAAAATATTTGCAATTTCAAAATGGAAAATTTGATCTTAGTTGCCTTCAAAACAATGATTTTGCAGCTATTTACTATCCCGATATCGGTATGTTGCCAGAGAGTATTTTATTGTCAAATATTCGCATTGCTCCGATTCAAATTTGTGGATTAGGGCATCCTGTCAGTACATTTGGCAGTGCGATCGATTATTTTATCAGTGGTAATGACGCTGAGATAAATCGTAATCCTGAAGCTAATTATGGAGAGCGTCTAGTCTTATTAAATGGTTTAGGTGCAGTTAACAATCGTCCTAACTATCCACAGCCATCAAATATATTCGCTAATAAAAATAGCGATCGGCATAATTCCCTAGAAAACAAGTCTCAGTTTATTATTAATTGTCCTTGGTACGCTCAAAAAGTAAATTATCCACTCTTAGTTCTGCTCAAAAAAATTGCCCAATCATCAAATATATCGGTTCTGTTTCGCTTCTTTTCAGGAGGCGCGTTAGTCCGCAAAAATGATTTTATTCCCTTTGCCAAAGATGTCGAACAAGCGTTAGGTTCGGAACATGTTTATGTATATCCTTATATGCCATATTCTGAGTATATGGGGATTATGCAAGAGGGCGATATTTGCCTTGATTCCTATCATTTTGGTGGATTTAATGTCATTGTTGACGGTTTATATTTACAGAAACCATCGGTTCTATTTGAAGGTAAACGTTGGTATAGTCGTGCAGGTGCGAAACTGATGAAAAAGTTAGGATTGGAAGAGCTTGTCGCTAAAAGTCCTACTGAATATACACAGTTAACCCTGAAATTAATTAATAATCCCGACTTTTATCAAGCAATGCAAGACAAAGTAAGGCAAATTGATTTAGAAAAAATTTCTTTTCGTTCAACCAATGGTCAATATTTTAAGAAAGCGATCGATTATCTGATTCAAAATCACGAACAGTTACAGAAAGATCCGACTAAAAAAGCAATTAGGATTTCTTAGATAAGCGACTTTAAGTCATAATATAAACGAGTGTTTTACTGCCCCCATGCAAACTGATTATGAGTCCCTTTGAAATATATATTCGTGAATTACGCGATATTCGAGCAACAGGGGCGGGTGTTAAAGAAACATCCTATTACAATGCTCTAGCCAATTTGCTCAATACTATTGGGGCAACTTTGCAGCCGAAAGTGCGTTGTGTGATGCAGCTAAAAAATCAAGGTGCAGGAATGCCTGATGGCGGACTGTTTACAGCGCGGCAATTTCAGAAGCGATCGGGGGATGCCCCTATGGAGCCACAAAATCCTGAACGGGGCGTAATCGAAATCAAAGGGACGGGAGATGACGCTTGGGTAATTGCGAATACGCCACAGGTTTCTAAATATTGGGACAAATATCGTCAGGTATTAGTGACTAATTATCGAGATTTTGTATTGATTGGGCAGAATGTGAATGGTCAACCAATCAAGTTAGAAACTTATCGCCTAGCTAGTAATGAGAAGGAGTTTTGGCTTAAAGTCCAAAATCCTCAAGCATTTGCCCTAGAGCAGGCAGAGCAGATCACCGAATATCTGAAGCGGGTAATGCTGATCCAAGCAGCGATCGCTTCGCCACGGGATCTGGCTTGGTTTCTAGCTTCCTATGCCAAAGATGCTAAGGCGCGGATCGAAAAGTCGGATTTACCTGCATTAGAGTCAATTCGGACTGGTTTAGAAGAAGCTCTCGGAATTACTTTTAAAGAAGAACAGGGCGATCGCTTTTTTAAATCCACTTTGATTCAAACCCTATTTTATGGATTGTTCTCAGCATGGGTGCTGTGGCACAAGCAGGGGGCTAGACATGATGCTCATTTTGACTGGAAAACTGCCGCATGGTCGCTTCATGTGCCGATGGTGAAAGCCTTATTTGAAAAAGTGGCAACTCCCACGAATTTGGGGCGCTTAGATTTAGTCGAAGTATTGGATTGGACTGGTGAAGCTCTGAATCGGGTCGATCGCTCAACTTTCTTTGCTCAGTTTGATGAAGGTCAAGCGGTGCAGTATTTTTATGAACCATTTCTAGAAGCTTTTGACCCACAACTGCGTAAGGATATGGGGGTTTGGTATACACCGCCAGAAATTGTGCAGTATATGGTGGCGCGGGTAGATCGAGTTTTGCGAGAGGAGTTGGGTATTGCGGATGGTTTAGCCGATGAAAATGTCTATATTCTCGATCCTTGCTGTGGTACGGGAGCCTTTTTGGTGGAGGTATTGAAGCGGATTAACCAAACTCTCTGTGACAATGGAGAGGATGCTCTGAGTGGAAGTACTTTAAAAGAAATTGCCAAAAACCGTGTGTTTGGCTTTGAGATTTTGACTGCCCCGTTTGTGGTGGCGCATTTACAGCTAGGGCTACTATTACAAAATTTTGGTGTACCGTTGCAGGATGACTCTGAACGGGTGGGCGTATATCTCACTAATGCGTTAACGGGTTGGCAACCACCTGATGATGAGGCAAAGCGGCGAATTCAGCAATTAAGTTTAAATTTTCCTGAGTTGCAAGAAGAACGCGATGCTGCCGACTCGGTGAAGCGTGGAAAACCGATTTTAGTAGTATTAGGCAATCCTCCATATAATGCCTATGCAGGTGTCAGTTCAGGAAAGGAAGAGGGATTAGTGGATGCTTATAAAGACGGTTTAATAAGTGAATGGGGCATTAAGAAATTTAATTTAGATGACTTGTATGTACGCTTTTTTAGAGTCGCCGAAAACTGCATTAATAGGGCGGCGATTAATCGCGGTGTGGTTTGCTTTATTTCTAATTTCTCCTATTTGGGTGATCCTTCCTATGTAGTAATGCGTCAGAGCTTTTTAAAAAGTTTTGATGAGTTTTGGGTTGACTCTCTTAATGGCGATAGTCGCGAAACAGGAAAACTCACTCCCGAAGGCAAACCCGATCCATCTGTATTTTCGTCAGAATATAACCGTGAAGGGATTCGTACAGGTACTGCGATCGCTTTGATGGTGCAAACGGGATTGCAAAAAGAAAAGTCAACCGTGAGATTTCGCCAGCTTTGGGGTATTAACAAACGTCAAGAGCTTTTATCAAGTTTACAATCTCAAAATTTTAACGATCAATACGATATTTCAAAACCAATTCTTGAGACTCGTTTCTCATTCCGTCCATCAAACATTAGCGATCATTATTTAGAATGGGCAAAACTAACAGATATTTGTGCAGTTGCACCTAGTAATGGACTCATGGAAAAACGTGGCGGTGCTTTAATTGATATAGATCGTGATGCTTTAGAAGAGAGAATGAGAGCTTATTTTGATGCTGATCTTGGTTGGGAAGCTTATCAAAAATTAGGCTATGGTCTAGTCAAACCTCAAGCCAGATTTGATCCCAAAACCGCAAGGCGTAAAGCTCTATTATCAAAATCATTTGATGAACGACGATTGCTGCGTTACGCTATTCGTCCTTTAGAGACAAGATGGTGTTATTACTCAGAAGTTCGCCCCATCTGGAATGAGTCAAGACCATTTCTCTGGAAACAATGCTGGAAAGGAAATAAATTTTTAATTACGCGATTTAAAGCCGCTAAGGATGATGAAGGAACACCTTTTTATTTTACCCCTTGTCTATCGGACGATCATTTATTAACCCCTGATGCAGTCGCGATTCCTTTGCAATTAATGAATGGTGCGCGAATTCGACCTAAAGAGCAATTGAACCTCTTAGAATTACTCGGAGAAAAACCAGAAGTCGATCGCCCTTTTGCCAATCTTTCTGCCGATGCGCGTGCATATCTCAATCATCTAGGTTTCCCCAATCCTGATGAAGATCAAGAAACAGCGACCTTAATTTGGATGCACGCCTTAGCGATCGGTTACTCACCCGCATATTTACAACAAAATCATGACGGTATTCAACAGGATTTTCCCCGCATTCCATTACCCAATAATCGAGATCTGTTAATAGCTTCTGCGAATTTGGGAAAACAACTGGCTCAGCTTTTAGATACTGAAGCCAAAATAGAAGGTGTGACAATTGGCAAGATTAATCCAGAATTGCGAAATATAGGTGTAATTTCAAAACTAGGCGGCGGTAATCTTAATCCAGACCAAGAACTATCTCTTACCGTCGGTTGGGGTCATGCTGGAAAAGAAGGTGTGACTATGCCAGGGAAAGGCAAAGTGCAAAAGCGAGAATATAGCGCCGATGAATTGAAAATGCTGAATCAACCCATGCAAACCTTACTAGGCAAAACAACCCTTGATATTTACTTGAATGACCTAGCCTACTGGAAAAATATTCCTACTAGGGTTTGGGACTACACAATCGGTGGCTATCAGGTAATTAAAAAATGGCTAAGCTATCGCGAAGAGACTTTATTAGGGCGATCGCTTAATGTGGAAGAAGTCCGAGAAGTTAGCAATATAACTCGACGTATTGCCGCGATTTTGTTGTTAGAGGAGCAGTTAGATCATAACTATGAAAAAATCAAAAAAGTAAACTACATCGCTTCTCATATAGAACAAGGGGCTTAAGCCCCTTGCCCTATTTCACTATGGATAGAAAGTAAGCTTCGGTAAAGCCAGTGACTCTTCCCAACCCATCATGATATTCATACATTGCATCGCTTGCGCCGCTTGACCTTTCATCAGATTATCGATCGCCGAAACTACAATTACTCGCCCAGTGCGCTGATCAACTTCCACACCGAGATAACAGAGATTTGTGCCTAAAGCCCATTTGGTTTGCGGGAAAATATTTTTAGGAAGAACTTGCACCCATTCGGAATTGCGATAAAAAGACTTGTAAATCGTCAGCAAATCATCTTTGACCAAACCTGGATCGCGTAACTTGGCATATACCGTGGACAAAATACCGCGAATCATGGGAATCAAATGGGGCGTGAACTGAACTAAAACTTCCTGCCCTGCCATATCACTACAAATTTGTTCAATCTCAGGTGTGTGTCGATGACTGGCAATGCCATAGGCTCCCAGAGAACCATCAGCTTCAGCTAGCAAGAGATTGGTTTTCGGTTGACGACCACCGCCTGAAGTGCCAGATTTGGCATCAATGATAATCGTACTGGGATCGACTAAACCTTGCTTGAGTAAGGGTTGCAGAGCTAATAAACTCGCTGTGGGATAGCAGCCTGCACAACCAACTAGATTCGCAGTGGCAATGCGATCGCGATAAATTTCGGGCAGTCCATAGACGGCGGTGGCATTTACATCGGCATCAGTCCGAGTCTCTTTGTACCAAGACTCATAAACTTGCAAATCGGTGAAGCGATAATCGGCGGATAGATCGAGGACTTTGCAGCCTTTAGCTAAGAGCTTGGGGGCGATCTTGCTGGCTAAACCGTTGGGTAATGAGAGAAAGACAATCTGGCAACGATCAGCGATCGCTTCAGGTTCTAGATTTTCGATGGGCAAGTTTACGGCATGGGCAATATGGGGATAGAGGTCGGCAAAATTCTGTCCAACAGAACCACTTCCGCCCATATAGGTAATTTCCACCAGTGGATGCTCTAGCAGCAATCTCACCAATTGGATACCACCATAACCTGATGCGCCGACAATACCTACTGGGACTCGATTCTGTGCGCTCATAAACTTACTCCATCAAAATATTGAGAATGCTTTTCGCATTTGGGGTAACAACTTAACACACCTTAGCCAAAAATTTCCGCAGGATCAGCAGATTGGACTTTGCGTAAGGAGATCGCGCCCGAAATCACGCACATTACCATTGTCAAAATCATCACAGGAATTGCTTTATCCCAAATATAGAGCGGTAGTAATGTCGCATTTTTGGTCAGGTTATACAGCCCAAAGGAAATCCCTAAGCCAGGAATAAATCCCAAAATCGATAATACAAAGGCTTCTTGAATAACGATTTGGGCTAAGAACAAATTCCCATACCCCATCGCCTTAAGGGTCGCATATTCGGCAATATGATCGGAAACATCGGTGTAAAGAATCTGATACACGATTACAATACCGACAATAAAGCCCATTACCGTCCCAAGGGTAAAGATAAAACCGATCGCCGTACTTTTTTGCCAATAACCTTTCTCAAAGTCGATATAGCCTTGAATTGTCATGATGCGAGTATCATCGATCGCCGCATCTTCAGATTTTTGCAAATCTCCGACCGTCAAATCTAATTTGGATACAATTACCTTATTTTTATCTTCCTCTTGCACAACCTTGCCATCAGCACCGATACGTTCTTGAAATAAAGCCTTAATTCTTTTGCCATCGGGTTGTAATTTTTCACGCGGCAGAACGACAGTATCACTAGGTTGGGAAAGGATATAGTTTCGCATTGCTTCAAATGGAGATGCCCCTTGGCGCAGATTAATCAAACCAACATTAATCAAGCCCGAACGACGGCTATCAAAAATTCGTAAGAAGTTAGTATCGCTGGTAATTAATGCGCCATCAGCAGCAAAGGATGCACCCAACTCAAACAAACCACCGACTGTCAATTTGCGGTTAGATACTTCACGGTTAACCAGATTATTGCAAGCAAAAGCTTCTCGGCTAACCTGAGCTTTGAGGGCTAAAGTTCCACATTCCGCCACGATGGGACCAAATTCGGCACGCGATGAGCGATCGAATAGAACCACATCTTCGGTTTTCACACGATCAATATTGTAATCGGCTCCTAACATTTTAAAGACTTTGGCATCGGGATTTGCCCCAACCACCAAAATATTCCGAGTTTGTCCCGCAGGGTCTTCTTTAATTTTCCATGCCCCCAGACCAATATATATAGGATTTACAGATTCAACATCTTTCATTCCTAAAGCTTGATATAGGCGACGTTGGGAGAAATTTCGCATTCCCACAAGGTTCGTTGATTGAGGGCTAATAATTACTAAATCCCCAATAAGGTTACTTTGGAGTCTGATCGCACTGTTAAAAAGAGCATCACGAAAACCAAGTTGCAAAAACATCAGGACAACCGCGAAGGTAATCCCCGCGATCGCCACTAATAAACGGCTTTTTTCGTAAGTAAGTTGGAGCCAAGCGAGAGGTACGGCGAGAATCATAGGTTCCTATGGCAATTTTAAAAAATATTTGAAAAATCATTTAGGAATTTCGCATTCTAGCGTAGGGGCAATTCATGAATTGCCCCTACGCTAGAATGCGCTAGGCAAGATCTTTATGCGTAAATCCTATTATTGAAATATATCGGGAGCGCAAAGCGATCTAAATTACATATCAACCTTGACTCTAACTTGTAAATTAGTAAGTCCTGAAACTTTTTTACTATCATCCAGTTTGATCTTCACTTCGATAATCCGTACATCAGTTTTAGCGGCGGGATCGGTTCCTAATACATCGTTTTTGGCAATTCGCAACCCAATGCGATCAACTTTGCCTGTGATCTCACCTTCAAAGGCTTCGCTTTGAATAACTGCTTTCTGCCCAACTTTAATTTTGCCAATATCGGTTTCATAGATTTCGGCAACTACATACATCTGGTTCGTGTTACCCAGATCAATGACTCCATTCGTCTGACTGACGACTTCACCAATTTTGGAGTTGACTTTGAGAACCTGTCCATCAATAGGAGCGCGAACTTGTGCGAGATCAAGATCAACTTCTGCTTTTTTGATATTCACGATCGCCGTTTGTAATTGTGCTTCTGCAAACTGAATATCAGTAGGACGAACTTCACTCACACTGTTGAGCAATCCTTCTGATTGAGTCAAATTAAACTGCGCTTGTTGGATCTGTTGCTTTGTCTGCTCAAGCTGTCCTGCTAGAGTCACTGCTTTTAGACGATAAGCATCAAGTGTAGAATCGGAAACTGCACCATCGTTTCGCAATTGGAGAAATCGATTGTATTCTCGTTCCGCAATATCTAGTTCAGCTTTAATCCGTTCTGCATTCACGCCGATCGCATTAATATTTGCTTTCGCCGCATTCACATTTCCCACTTGAGCCGCAATATCGCCACCCTTTGCACCTGCACGAATTTTGGCAAGATTTCGCTCGCTTTCTTGAGCTTGACTTTGGGCTTGGAGTAGCGCCGCGACCGAGCGATCGTAACTATCGAGAATCGCGATTACCTGTCCCTGTTTGACTATATCTCCCTCTTTGACCATCAGTTTAACAATGCGTGATGTCCCAAGGGCTGATGGTGAGGCAACTTTGATTACTTCTCCCTGTGGTTCTAAACGACCTAATGCACTGATAGCCCTTGCTTGTTCTTTAGTACTTGTGGCGTTTGTCGCAGGAGTTGTAGCTGTTGGGGCTGTATTGTTAGAGCGTCCCAACACAAACCATATACTCGCGCCTAATGCAGCAAGGGCAAGGGCGATCGCAGGGATTAAAAACTTATTGGCTCTTTTTGTTTCTACGCCGCTTTTCATATTTCTTGTTTGGTGGCTTGAGTGATTGGTGATTTAGTTAATTAATTGTAGGCGCAGAGGTCGGTTTATCCTTTTTGAAAAACTAGATTTAAAAACTAGATTTAAAAACCAGCCAATACTCTACATGCTTATACCAATTTGCGTGCGATCGATACATCATGCATTTAGGTTATTAAATCCGCAAAAAGCTATACGAATGTCAGGATTGACATAAACCTTAAAAGTAGTTACAGTACTTACATTCTCTTGTGGATAGCTTTTACCTATCAGTCATAAATTTATGAACAAGAAGTCCCGAACTCAAAGCATTAAGCTAGTTTCTATTGGCAACTCAAAAGGTGTGAGATTACCAAAATTTATATTGCAAAAGTATGGATTTTCAGACAGGTTACTTTTAGAAGAAACTGAGCATGGTATCCTTCTGCGTCAAATTAATGATGTAAAACTTTCTTGGGAGGAAACTTATAAAGAAATGGCTCAGGAACATGAAGATTGGCAAGATTTTGAAAATACGATATTAGATGGACTGGAAGTAGATGAAGTCGCACCCCAAGCGGTATGAAATTTACTTTGCCGATCTCAATCCCACGATTGGGGGTGAAATCAGCAAAGTCCGACCTGTGATTGTGATTAGTCACGATGCGATGAATTCATCTTTAGATACGATAGTGGTTTGTCCGCTTACTTCCAAAATTCATCCCAAATGGCGCAGCCGCCTGCAAATTGTTTGTGCTGGCAGTAATGCAGAAATTGCAGTTGATCAAATTCGCACTATCAGCAAAACCCGTCTTAAAAATAAGATTGATGTTCTACCTGATGATCAAGCTGCTCAGTTGAGAAGAATCATTACAGAAATGTATGGAGAATAGCCAAAAAATCGATCTCTTGGCTTGTTTTAAGGAACAGCTACCGCCTCTAATAATCTCTCAATGATCTTTTTGGGTGATCGCCTGCCTGCTGCCATAATCCGATGTCCTAAGACATAGGGCGCGAGAAACTTGACATCATCAGGGAGAACATACTCAGACTTACGATTAGGATCAAGTGCTTTTTGAATTAAGGCATAGCTTTGAGCAGAACGTAATAACGCTGAAGTACCTCTAGGGCTTACACCGAGAGTGATTTCCTCATCATCACGAGTGGCGCGGACAACATTGACAATGTATTCACTAGTCGCATCACTAACAGGAACTTGAGCCGCCAGTTGCCGAATTTCTAATACTTCTTCAGGGGTAATACAAGCTTCCAATTGCGCCGAGCCAATCTTACCAACTTGCATCCGTTTTAGCATTTCCAATTCTTCAGTTTCGCTCGGATAGCCGATGCTAAAAGATAAAGCAAAGCGATCGAGTTGGGCTTCGGGCAAGGGGAAAGTACCCTGATATTCGATGGGATTTTGCGTAGCGATCGCAAAAAATGGAGACGGAACTTTCCGCGATATGCCATCGACGGTGACTTGACTCTCCTCCATTACTTCTAGGAGTGCCGATTGAGTGCGTGGCGTGGCGCGATTGATTTCATCAGCTAGCAATATATTGGCAAATACTGGTCCTGGCAAAAATTGAAATTCACCTTTTTGGGGATTCCAAATATTTGTACCCGTAATGTCGGTTGGTAGTAAATCAGGAGTACATTGCACGCGCTGAAATTTACCAGAAATAGAGGCGGCAAGAGATTTGGCAAGTAAAGTCTTACCGACACCAGGCACATCTTCAAGTAGGGCATGACCACCAGAAAATAGTGCAACCAAGACGAGTTGAATTGCCTCATCTTTGCCCACGATCGCCTTCGCCAGATTGTCAACTAACTGTTGGATTTTGAGTTGCTTTTCCATATTCCCCATCTAGCTTATGAAGATCGCTTTTTGAAATATTTGCCATATTAGCCTAATTTGTCATACTAGCTCACGGCTGTTCGCTTGCATATAGCAATCCGAAATGAGTTGTGAGAGTCGCACCCGCAGGTTCGACTCTCACAACTTAGGAAGGTAGAGAATTGTTAACTTTTCTCTTCCAAAATAAGTAACAAACTTCAACCAACATGGATATACTCATCGCGATCGCCGCCGCCATCGTCCCATTCATTTTTTGCTGAACGAAAATATAGGCTATTAGCAATAAAGTCCCAGTACATAACCATGTCACTAAATTTACTTGCCCTGTTTTACCATCGCTAATAAATAGACCTTGGATAGCATTTTGCAAAGCGACTAAAAAGGGGATACCTGTACATAACAGCAACGCGCTTTTCATGTTTTGAGCAAGAATGCGATCACCACCAATAAAAGATTGGATAATCTGCTCTCCTAGTGGTGAAATACTAATACCTAGAAGAAGTAACGAGCAGCTTGCCCCGATGATACTGGCAAAAATCAATAACTTCTGTTCAGAAACTTGATGTCGATATTTGATCACAATCTGCTGTACCATTCGTGTTGAATTGGCAATGACCAAAACCAGTCCCCAAGCCGATGTCCAAGCAGCGATCGCCACCATCGCATCTTGTGCTTGAACGAGAATGCCGATTAGTAAAGCCCGTCCGCCCCAAACCACCAACATTGAATTAGCTAAAGGAAAGTAAAATCGTCCAATTTCGCGCAAGTTACTAGGCAAATTATCGGGTAAATTTTTAGGCAAATTTGGGGATAATTCGGGTGTTTGCGGAGGCTTGACTGCGCCTGATTTATAGGCGATCCATGTTACAAATACAGCTTCTACCAATACACCGATCATCAGCGCCACACCTGCCAAAACTGTACCTGAAATCTTTAACCAAAAGCCCACCCCTAAAACAAGCCCTAATGTCATTAATCGAGCAAAACTGGCTTTGGCAATTGCTTGCGCTTGACCGTGATAGATCAATAATCCTTGGAAATAACGCCGCCATGCGATGACAAATGGCCATCCTCCCATAATTAACAAAATCTGCTGCACCTCTGGAGCTAATGACTTTGGCACATTTAGCAATCGGACACCAATCAACTCAAAACCCAATGACGAACCAACAAAGAGCAGTAAAATTGTTAGCCCAATTCCCATCAGCAAAGTGAATCGCCATAGAGATTTTCTCGAAGCTTGACCTGCGGCTAGAGCATTTGAAGCGTGCAAGATGCTGATAATCGGGCTTTCAAAAAAAACTGCCAAAGACTTGGCAATACCAAGGGCTGCTAAATTCCCCTGTGCATTGGGTAAGTGGGCTACGATGCTGGTTGTCGCGGGATCGCCACAAGCCATTGTCACATCGCTGAGCGATAGCGGTAAAAACTCCCGCCATAAATCCCATAAACTGACCTTGCTATGGTTTGAAGATAAACTAATTTTTTCCTCTTTCAATAATTTCACACAGGACTCCGATTCACCAAACTCAATGGTACAGACTTCAGTCGATCAATCTCATTTATGAGTGATTGTTCTTGTAAAAGGTCTATTCCCTGTTGATTCAGCCAATCGTGGCTATACATTGTCTCCAAATAGCGATCGCCGCGATCGGGATTGAGCAGTAACATTGTTTGGGAGTTGGTGAAATTCAAACTATCGGCTAAAGCGGCGGCAACAATTGCCCCAGTGGAAGAACCTAGCAGCAGTCCTTCCTTTTTTGCTAAAGCATGACATACCGAAAAGGCAAGACGATCGCTCACGCTATAAGCCGCGTCTAAGACTTGAGAATCAAAATTCGGTGGCACAAAAGATAATCCTAGTCCTGTCATTTTATAAGGATGACGCGGTGTGCCGAAAATTGCCGAGCCAGCTACATCCACACCAATGATGCGTGTTTTTGGGTAATGTTGCTTGAAGTATTGACCAATACCACCCAGTTGTCCCGCCGTACTCACCCCGATCGCGATCGCATCAGGTGCGCCATAAAAGGCTTTCTCAATTTCACGCGCTGTCCATAAAGAATGAGCTTGGGGGTTACTAGGATTTTTGTGTTGGCAAGGATACCAAGCCCCTGAAATTGTGGTGGCTAATTCTAGGGCTTTTTGCATTCGCGCTACCTGCATCGATCCCTGCGCATCAGCTTCATTTAGAGGAACTTCCACCAACTCGGCTCCGTAAGCGATTAACATTCGCCGAATTGTGGGAGATGTTTTGGCATCAACGACAATCATTACCCGATAGCTTTTAAGCGCTCCTAACATGGCTAGCCCAATCCCAAAATTGCCTGAGCTAGACTCCACAATCGTGCCACCTGCTTGCAATAATCCTTGTTCTTCGGCTTCTCTGACCAAATAAACCGCATTTTTCTCTTTAATGCTGCCCCCTGGGTTACAAGATTCTAATTTTAGGTATAGTGAATGTCGTTGACATTGCGGATGTATACGATTTAATCTCACAATTGGGACATTCCCAATCGCTTCTGTAATATCCGCACATAGCGATATGTCTTGAATAGTTGGAACTAATTTTGAAGGGATGAGACATTGGCAATCGAGCAGCATACATTGAATCTTAAATTGGCGTGTTTCAAAATCTTCCATAGGTTGCCATACACTCAATGAAATTCGGGTGAAACTATTAATATGATCGCTACCACGCCTTAAAAAAATATGCGAATTCTGCTTGTAGAAGATGAAATAGACTTAGGAACAGCGATTAAGCAGGTCTTGATTTGTGAAAAATATGTAGTGGATTGGGTGACTGATGGCGCTCAGGCTTGGGACTATCTCGAAAATCCGTGGACAGACTATTCTGTGGCGATTTTTGATTTGCTACTGCCCAAACTTTCAGGGCTTGAGCTATGTAAAAAACTGCGATCGCAACAAAACCCATTACCCGTAATCATGCTCACGGCTCTAGGGCAACCCGAAAATCGGATCGCAGGGCTAGACGCAGGAGCCGATGACTATTTGGTAAAACCGTTTGTGATGGAAGAACTTTTAGCAAGGTTACGCGCATTGCAAAGGCGATCGCCCCAATTGCAACCTCAAACTCTTACGGTTGGTAAATTTTCGCTAGATTATGCAAATAACGCCCTATCAGTGGCGACAGATGCTCAAACCTCACAGATCATTCCCTTAACAACCAAAGAATTTCAAATCCTCACCTATCTCATGCAAAATAGCGATCGCATTATTTCAGGGAGCAAAATCCGCAATCAACTTTGGGATCTTGATCAAGAAACAGTTAGCAATGTAGTCGCCGCCCAAATGCGTCTATTGCGGCGGAAATTAGCCAGTTATAGCTGTGACTGCCCGATTGAAACTATTCCCAGTCAAGGTTATCGATTCAATACGCAATTCAATACGCAGTCATGAATAGTTCTCAATTATTTCGCCGCAGTCGGACTCGTCTTGCGCTCTGGTATGCGGGAGTGATGACGGTGATTTTGAGTCTGACTGGATTTAGTATGTATCGCTTTCTAATTCAGTCTAATTGGGATGCAATGGAACGGGAAATAGAATCGATTGCAGGGACATTACATGACAGTTTAGAGCCAATGTTACCTGCATCAGCAGAACCGACTGCGATTTTGCGGAAAATATTGCCAGAACTCTGTCTAGTCGGGAAACCTTGTGATATTAGTCCCACGGTTATTCAACGTCATACAACTGGCATTAGCGATCGCAGCACATACTACATCCGTTTCTTTAACTATCAAGGGAAACTCCTCGCTTTTTCACCCAGTCAAACACTTGAAGTATTACCTTCAAGATTAACTGATGATCCTTGGCAAACTTTTCAAAGTGCTAATGGAATTCGTTACCATCAGTTCACGATTATTTTACATAGCTACGATGATCAGAATCATCAGAGCCATCAACATAAAGTCAAAAATTCTTGGGGCTATTTGCAAATTGGGCGTACTTTGGAACCTTTTGATGCGGAAGTGAAGCGAATGAAAATGATTTTGGCGATTGGGTTGCCGATCGCTCTGATTTTAATCGCGATTTCTAGTTGGTGGCTATCTAAACTAGCAATACAACCGATTTATCAGTCTTATCAGCAGCAGCAACAGTTTACCGCCAATGCTGCCCATGAATTGCGATCGCCTCTGGCAAGTCTACTTGCCACCGTCGAAGCCATCTTACGAGTACCCCAAGGTAATCCCGAAGATACACAAATCATGCTCTATAAAGTGGAAAAGCAGGGAAGGCGATTGAGTAACTTAATTGCTGACCTACTCCTTTTGTCCAGTCTTGAGCAAAATTCAGCGCCCAAAAAATTTCAAGCCTGCTGTTTGAACGATTTGGTCAGCGACTTGACTGAAGAAATGTCGGAACTTGCCACTGCATCGGATATTCACCTAACTAGTCAAGTTCCCGCTACGGAAATCTATGCATCTGGTAATGAGTCTCAACTTTATCGATTAGTATCTAATTTGATCGGCAATGCGATTCAGTACACAACTGCTCAAGGGGCTGTGCATATTAGTTTAGAAGTTCAAGCCCACATTGCTATTATCGCCGTGAAAGATACAGGGATTGGAATTCCGAGGGCTGAGCTAAATCGAATTTTTGATCGCTTTTATCGGGTGGAGGGCGATCGCTCTCGTAAAACTGGAGGAACGGGTTTAGGCTTAGCGATTGCTCAGGCGATCGCTAAAAAACATCGGGCAAATCTCAAAGTTACTAGTCAAATAGGGAAGGGAAGTATCTTCACTTTGGAATTAGTGATCCCACCATATGGCAAATAAGTATCTGGGTGCAATTAAATATAAGCCCCAAAGAAGATGATTCGCACTCAAAGCTGGCGAATCATCTTTAAGCCGAGGTGGATCTTTAAGCAAGGCGTGACTACCCGAAAACGTTGCTACTAAGACTATAGGATGTGTAATCTGCTAAAATTAATCTGTGAGGATAAAGGAGTTGCATGGCTGGATATACGCTGATTTTAGCGATCTTGATCTTAGGAGGCATAATTGCAACGTTAGGCGATCGCATTGGCACTAAGGTTGGTAAGGCTCGGCTTAGCATATTCAACCTCAGACCAAGAGACACGGCGACTGTGGTGACGATCGCTACAGGTGGGATGATCTCCGCCTCAACTTTAGGAATTTTATTATTACTTAGTGGGCAGTTAAGAGATGGACTATTTCGCTTAGAAAGTATTCGTTCAGAACTCGCGAGTAGTCAGCAGCAAAAACAAAAAATTGAAACCGATCTCAAGGCTGCTCAAAATGAACAGGAAAAAGCGCAGCAACGTTTAAGAGAAATTAATACATCCTTAGTTCAAGCCCTGCGTAAACAATCAGAAACCCAAGCTTTATTACAGTCGGTCGAAAGTAAATTTGATAAGGCTGATGAAGAACTGCAAAAGGCTTCAAAACAGGAGGCTGATCTGCGCGATCGCATTCAAAGTCTGACTCAAGAACAGGAAAACCTGCAAACTGAAAGTAATCAACTTAAGCAAGAAAAAGAACGTATTGCAGGTGAGTTAACCAGTATTTCTCAAGATCGCGAAACCCTCAAAACCAAAGTTGATGAATCAGAACTGCGCTTGGTAGCGATCGAAAAACAACGCTTAGATCTCACCTCAGAAATTGCCTCGCTAGAATCCGCTCGTGAACAATTGCTTAGTAGTCTGGCGGCTCTACGCAAAGGCAACGTTGCCATATTTGCCGATCAAATCTTGGCGGTTGGGGTGGTGCGCCCAAATCTGACCGCTACGGAGTTACGTCAAGCGAGTATGCAACTATTCAACCAAGCTGAACTAAATGCGCGAGAATTACTCTCTTTTCTACCCGATCAAGCTCCCAAAGAATCAGTTATCAAGCTCACCGACGCGCAAATTGAGATTTTGTTAAATCGGATCAAAGATGGGCAGAGCTATGTGATTCGGATTCTCTCGGCGGGTAACTTTCTTAAACGGGAAACTAAAATTGCGATCGCTGCCGATGTCACAATAAATCGGCAGATATTTGGCAAGGGCGATGAAATTGCCACTTTGCAGTTTAGTCCAAATCTTTCACCACAAGTACTAGCATCTAGAGTAGAACAATTATTTTTATTGGTTAGTTTCCGCGCTCGTCGGGAGGGTGTGTTGGGCGATCCGATTACAGGCAAAGTTGGCAACTTCCCGCCTGATGCATTGACTGAACTGTTTAAAATTGCTGGCGAACTGAAATCCCCATACGAAATTAAAGCCGTGGCTAAAGATGCAATTTTTCCTGCGAATGTGCTAGCGATCGAGCTAGTGATCCGCCAAAATGGGATTGAAATTGCTCGTTTCGGTTAGTTAAAATGTACTAATGGCAAAAATACCACTTTGCGATCGCTGTAACTTTTATGCACATACCAATCTGCTGGTTTGTGCCGTACATCCCTATGGACCAGAATGGGGGCATTGCTCAGATTTTGTGTCGGCGGAACTCTGGGAACCCGATGATCCTAAAAGTTACGATCCCGCGATGGAAACCGAATATGGCTGGCATCCAATTTTTACAGGCAAATGCCCAGAATGTCGCACTTCATTTTCGCGAATGCGTCTACCACCGTTGCAATGGCGGTGTAAATGTTGTGGATGGGAAGATGATCTCTAATCAAATTTTGCGGAACAAACATGAGAATTAATCAAGGCAGAGTACTTAATATGAAGACTCATCTATCTCTACAGATAAACAATAAAAATTCTAAGTCTGCATCGAGTTTTTCGGTGTGGAAATGTCTCGTGCGTGGTCATGGTGCTTCTAGGCTTGTCAAAGTGTCGGTACAGTCTCAGAGCTTAGAGAAAGTCTCTTATAACAATCAGGTTTTATTGCTGTCTGAAAATGACGCGCAAAAGTTTGTGGATATTATGCAAAATCCTCCAAAGCCATCTAGTGCGTTAATTGCCCTATTAAAAGGTGGGTCAGTTAATAGTTAATGAGCTATGTAGTTAAGTCTTTAACTGAGTGTGGTTTCACAAAAAGCAGTTTAAGAAAGTTATCGTTTGATTGTGGTAACGCTGATGATGAGCAGGATTTAGCGATTTACATCAAGCGATATGCTCTCACAAATGATCTGTTAGGAGTTGCCAAAACTTTTGTAGCGATCGCAGATGATCTACAAGTTTTAGGCTATTACACTCTCAGTGCCAGCTTGATCGATTTTCCAGAATCATTTCTCAACCAAGACAAGCTACCTAGTTACCCGATCCCTGTAGTTTTAATTGGCAAGCTGGCAGTAGACAAAAGCTGTCAGGGGCAGGGCATAGGTCAAGCTTTGATGCGAGATGCTTTTTTGAGAATCCTTGATATTGCTAAAAATATCGGTGTTTACGCGATCCGTATCGATCCTAGTAACCAGATTAAGCAAGGGTACTATATTCAGAAATTTGGGTTTATCCCCTTTGGTGAAACATTGTCTGTATTTCTGCCTATCGCAACTATTAGAGAGGCTTTGCGATAACCAGTTGCTAATCACTGCGATCGGACTGCTAAGGACTCCTATGTACAGTTGTTTGTTATTGCCATAGAGTCTATGTGCTACGAAAGAACCCAATGGGTTCTAACTATACTTGTCTGAACTAAAAAGCACTCTAGCCAATTGGTTAGAGTGCTTTTGCTAGTTGTGTTACCTACGTGTTGCAAAGGCAACATTTTAGCGATCGCTATATCCCACCTAGATATTTCTAACCCTTGATCGTAATTTCGATATTGTCTTCGCTAACTCCATACTGTTTAGCCAGAGCCGTTTTAGCTTCAGCAATGGTTAGAGACTGAGATGGGGGAGATACCTTCTTAAACTTTAAATCAGACATATCAATGCCCAGACTCTCCAAGCTAGTGTAGTGGACTGGATTTTGATTGCCTGGCCAAAGTTTTGGCACATCAATACTTGCCCATTCTGAGATATGGATGATATACCGTTCTTTCTTGTCTGGGTCGAACTTGACAAGCTCGAAGCCACTGATTTTGCCCACCAAAAATCCATTGCCTCGATTGACACCTACAGAGCTACAGCAAACTAAATATTTATAATTTTTAGCTTTATTATGGTCAATAAGCCAAAAATAGTCGCCCTCCTTATTAATAATATCTTCAAGAGAGTTATGAGTGAAGGTTTGAATTGCTGTGTTCATTATTTATTTTCCTAAAACTATATCGATAGTATAGCTTGTCTTAGGTATACATTGTCAATACTTTAGGGATACTTTTTAATAATTTGTCGAAAGTATGGCTAAGGTATTGCTAAGACGTGTAGTTAGGTAAAGCTTTTCAAGCGATCGCTAACTTGCAGAAAACTCTAGAGCATCATCAGAACCTCTCACAATGCCATACCCTTTATCTGCAAGCCATTGAAAATATTGTCTAATTTCGGGCGCGGGTGTATCGCGAAAAAGTCTGATAGAGCTTTGAATTTTTCGTGCTGACACAAAATCATTTTGCTTTCTGGCATAGTCCAGAATTGCTTCTAATGGTATTGACAAGTTACCTTCTGACACAAAATCATTTTGCTTTCTGGCATAGTCCAGAATTGCTTCTAATGGTATTGACAAGTTACCTTATTCTTTGCGATCGCTCCAAATATCACGACCTTTCACATTGCTAATTGTATTTAACACCGCCGCCGAAGCCGCCATAATATCGCGTTCCTCACCACCAAGATATAAGCGCCCAAAACTACCAACCGCCACAATTTCTAAAATATTAATCGAGGCAGCTTTTTCGGCTTCATTCGCCGCAAGGGCTGCGTAAGCCGCAGGTTCAACCTCCATGATGTACAGAGTTTGCCCTGACAACAGCATTTGCCCGCGTCGAAACCGATTAATTAATTGCGTTTGATGCGCGTCTACATTGCGAATAATTTGACTAGAAAGCAATCTTGGTTTAATCCGTTCTTCTTCGGTTACGCCTAGCATTTCTAAAATTGCGCGACCCGCCGCTTGGGTTTCGCCTTGACTAGCTGAATGTATTTCTAACAACCCATACAAGCGCTCAACAATCTGCACTCCTGGGCGCACCGAAGTTGCTTTTAGCGCGACATCAGTAATCCGATTAATTTCAATGCCTGGGGAAATCTCGATCCAAAGAGACGTATCACCTGGTAATGGGAGAAAACCTTGTGCGATCGTTCCTAGATAAGCAGCATGTTGTCGCTGTAGGTTGTCAAGATAGACGTAGCTGCGTAAATCGATACCCAAAAAATTTAGCTCCCAGTAGGCTTTTACATTAGATCACCCAAGAAGTAATTTTATAGCAATACACACATAAATCAAAGATGGCGCAACGCCCTATCTTTAAATTGTTTATAAACCTGCTTGGGCTTTAGCCACAACTTGACCATCTTTAAACTCAATGATCGCATTACTACCATCCGAGTTTTTCCAAGAATAGACTTGACCAACGGTGTCAATACTATTTGTCTCAGCGATGATTTTGCCAGAAAGCCCCAAAATTTTCTCAACCTGTTCAATGGTCATCCCTTTTTGAATGAGGTTAAACTTCTCTAAGGTGACAGTTTGACTGGATGAGGAAAGTGGTGATGAACCAATCGGTAATTCAGAAACATTGGGAGTTGGGGTTTCTAATCCATTGTAAGGACTGGGGTTTATCGAACTATTCACGGAACTTTCGGAGGGACTTGTGGCGATCGCTAAGGGATCGCTTGGAGTTGGTATCTGGGCAGTTGGAGATGTCTCGTTTATCGAGTTTTTGGTTGAGTTGTTAGTTGTGCTATTGGTTGAATTATTTGGAGCCTTCAGCACCGATGAGTCAGATGCTGATACTGGAGCTTTGTCGGTTAAATTTTTGAGGGTTGTGGCTCTGACCATTGCCCCAATCCCCAACCCCAATAAAACAATTGAGCCGCCCACCAACAACAACTGCCAATAGTTATTATCGATCTCCGCTTGATGTTGTTCCTCACTAGCCATCTTCAAAGCTGAAATTGACGTATTTGTTTCTCTCCGAACATCTTTGTTAACTCGGTCAATTGGATTTTGGGCGAGTTCTAATTCTTCAATGGTTGGTAAATCATTAGTAACCAAATGTTTTTTGGCGTGATCGCTAGTTGCCGCTATTTGGGCGATCGCCTGTTGTAAGACAGAGTGTTTAGATAGCTGCGGCTCCGCAGCTCTTGTCTCTGGAAGTTTGGCTTCTGTAATTTTCGGTTCTGTAATTTTTGCTTCTGGCGATCGCCAGTCACTTAAATCTAAGTCCAAATTTTGATATTTAGATAACTGTGAAGGCTCTAGCATAAACTGCTCCGTCCACAAAGGAGTCGGTGCATTAAGCTCTTCAGTGGTTTGCTCAAACTCTTCATCATTGCGCCAACAGTGAACCCTAACTTTTGCCACTGATTCTATATGCAAATTTTGCAGTTCACCACGGACTAATGTCAGCAGTTTTTCCTTGTCAAGAACTGAGTTTGTATGGATTTGCAAATCTAAGTTGCTATCGTCAATGGTCGCCTTAACCTCAAGATCTGCTATCCCAATGCCTTCTTCTAGGTTTTCTGTATTAAGGCGCTGCAAATGATGCTGAATGATTTCAGCGATCGCCTCTGAGTCTTTCTCAATATCTCGATTATGGGCAACTCTGACAATCGGGAGCATACTTGACTAATTGTCCTACGCTAACTAGTTAAAAATACTTAAAGTAATGCTATCTATCTTAATCCAATACATTACAATCATCAATCCAAAAATCTTCTCCGCTAAATCGCGTGAACCCAGAAAAATTTGTAAAAGCGCCGCTTTTACAAATTTTTAAGTCAGCGCAAAGCGCTGTATGTATTGCTCAACACACAGAACTGAACAAATTTCGGTCGCGTGGATCACAAGTGATGCAAATCCTGATAGGGTTGATCTGGAAACTGCAATTCAAAGTTTTTGTAAGCTACAGAATTCATGAAAGTACTGGTAATTGGTGGCGACGGTTATTGCGGATGGGCGACAGCTTTACATCTTGCTAACAAAGGATACGAAGTTGGTGTTTTAGATAATTTGATTCGCCGACATTGGGACAATGAGTTAGGCGTGGCGACTCTGACACCGATCGCTTCGATACAGGAGCGGATATACAAGTGGCAAGCCGTCTCAGGTCAGCAGATTGACTTGTTTATTGGTGACATCACTAATTATGATTTTTTACAGAGTGCATTTCGTCGTTTTGAGCCAGAGGCGATCGTCCATTTTGGTGAACAGCGCTCCGCCCCCTTCTCGATGATTGATCGCGAACATGCCGTACTTACCCAAGTTAATAACGTCGTTGGCACACTCAATTTACTGTATGCCATCAAAGAACATAATCCCGATTGTCATCTAGTCAAGCTAGGAACAATGGGCGAATATGGTACGCCGAATATTGACATTGAAGAAGGCTACATCACCATTGAGCATAATGGTCGCAAAGATACCCTTCCCTACCCGAAACAACCAGGTAGTTTTTACCACCTCAGCAAGGTTCACGACAGCCACAATATCCAATTCGCTTGTAAAACTTGGGGCTTAAGGGCGACCGATCTGAATCAAGGCGTGGTGTACGGTGTACTAACTGAAGAAACTGGTTCCGATGAATTACTAATTAATCGGTTGGATTATGACGGTGTATTTGGTACAGCCCTCAACCGTTTTTGCATCCAAGCGGCGATCGGACATCCTCTGACTGTCTACGGCACAGGTGGACAAACCCGCAGTTTCCTTGATATTCGCGATACTGTACGTTGCATTGAATTGGCGATCGCCACACCTGCGGAAGCGGGTAAGATGCGTGTCTTTAACCAATTTACCGAGCTTTTCTCGATCCGTGATCTCGCCTTCATGGTACAGAAAGCGGGACAAACCCTTGGCATTAAAGTTGAAGTTCAAAATATTGACAATCCTCGTGTTGAACTAGAGGAACATTATTTCAACGCTAAGAATACCAATCTTCTCGATCTTGGCTTGCAGCCACATTTCCTATCCGATGCATTACTTGATTCTTTGCTGAATTTTGCTGTCAGATATCGCGATCGCATTGATCACAAGCAGATTTTGCCCAAAGTGCAATGGCGTAGATAAAACGCATCTTACTTTTAGTCTGCACTAAAAAGCGAGCCGCAAAGAGGTTCGCTTTTTTTTGATTTTAGTCCCTATGGTAGAAGCTTTAAATTTAAAAAAGAGGTATCTTAAGTTACATAAAAGTGTAATTGTCAAGCCCTTCTTACCGAACTTACCATGACATCTTCTACAAAAACTCTCCGCGTTTTGGTGGTAGATGACCACGAGCTGACCCGATGTACCTTACAACTCGCTCTTTCATTACAGTCTTCCATAGGGACTGTGGAAGTTGCGACCAATGGCAAAGAAGCGATCGCTAAAGTACACAAACATAAACCTGATGTTGTGGTCATGGATCTACATATGCCTGTGATGGATGGCTGGACAGCCTCCAGTGAAATTAAGACTCAATATCCCCATGTCAAAATCGTGGCGTATTCCGCAGCCGATGGTGGCAAAGCTCAAGCGATATCTAATGGCGCTAACATCGATGCTTTTTGTGACAAAGGTGCATGTACGCGCAGTCTCTTAGAAGCAATTAGAAACGTTGCCTAATATAGTTTAGGACTTACGCAAAATAACCAAACGTAGGGGCAATTCATGAATTGCCCCTACGTTGGAATAACGGTTTCAAGTCCTTTTTCCTAAGTCCTATAGTTAAAAAGAGCGGGTGCTTTGTACCTGCTTTTTTATGGGACGCTTTTGCTTGGTGATAATAACTTCGCCGCAATAATGCCGCCAATAAAGCCAAACAAATGTCCTTCCCAAGAAATGTAAGATCGGGTTGGCAATACCCCCCAAATTAGACTGCCATAGGTGACGGCAATTACTAGGGAAATGGCGATCGCCACAAAACTCCGCTCAAAGTAACCCCGAAATAATAAATAGCCAAAATAGCCAAAAATTACACCACTTGCGCCAATATGTACGGAACGAGGATCGCCAATTAGCCAAGTTCCCAATCCTCCCACCAACGCTGCTATGATTGACACAAAATAAAAATCACTAATATTTCGCAACATCACTAACCACCCCAATACAATAAATGGCACTGTATTGGCAGCAACATGGTAAAAACCACCATGTAAAAATGGGGCAAACAAAATGCCTCGCAATCCAATAAGTTCATGAGGAAAAATTCCTAAAATATTGATTCCTAAACGATTGCTCTGGCTTTTTAGGAATATTTCGTTGACAAAGGTAATAATCCAAAAAATTGCCACTAAGGCTCCCAAGATCTTGGCTTGAGTTTTTAGTTCACCACCGATTGTTTGCATTTTTTGCTTCATGGATTTGCTGATTACACTATACAAGCAGACATTTAATTTTATGTTAGTGTTTTTATCTGAGATTGTAAGCGGTCACAACTTTATTATATATTTTCTAATTTTCATGTAAGCGAATATATTTTCCTGTGAAATATAAACTTTCTCTCGTAATTATACCTTATTCTTAACTTACATCTAAGAAACAATTGTTTGATCTTCCGATTTCGCTCCTTTAATATAGATACAGCGACTTGTGCTAAATTGAAAAACAGGCAAATTCATAAAAATATCGCCTTCATGAATTTGTCTTTGCTACTGAGAATAGGCTGTAATTTAATTCCTATGACGCATGGGTGACGAATGGATACAGATAATCTTGCTGTTTATAGTCTTGTAGAGCAGTTGCGCGGCTATGGGCGTAAGCAGTTTACGGGCAAACTAGAACTTCATAATGCCAAAGAATTTAAATGGAGTATTTATTATTGTCATGGTCGGCTCGTATGGGCTTCTGGTGGGGTACATAATCATCGCCGTTGGCGCAGATTGATGGGGCAGTACAAGGTGAAAATAGACTTTAGTCGAATTTCTCTGCGTACCAATGAAGAGGTTAGACTATGGGATTATCATGTATTGGTCATCTTAATGAAGCGGATGGTCTTAACACGCGAACAGATTTCGCCGATCATTGAGAGTTTCGTGCAGGAAGTCTTATTTGACATTATTCAATGTGCAGCTAATGAAAAGATCACTTATTACTGCGATTTTGAAGATGAAATTACGCCCATAATTTCTCTGATTCATTCTGAACAAGCGCTCGATCGCGCTCATCAAGAATGGTTAAAGTGGCGCAAAGCAGGAATTGCCGATCTGTCACCGAATATTGCACCTTGGATCAAACGTCCTGAACAACTGAAAGAAGAAGCTTCCGAACTTACTTACAAGACCTTAGTGACGATCCTTGATGGTAGGCGATCAATGCGAGAGTTGTCAGCTTGGATGAAGAAAGATTTGCTTACCCTCGTGCAGTCACTAATGGTCTATTATCATCGCGGTATGGTGGGGCTGACTGAGGTTGCTGATATTGAAGCACCGATTTCATCTATTTTTCCTGAGTCAACAACATATGAATCTCTTATGTCACAGGAAAATAATCAAATTCAGGGTCATCTTAATCATCAAAAAAAGCAGCAAAAAGAACAGCAAAAAGAACAAATACTTCCAAGACCACTGATCGCTTGTGTGGATGATAGTAATCAGGTATGTGCAACGATTGAACGGATTGTTACAGGTTTTGGTTTCGGTTTCTTAGGGATTCGTGATTCCATTAGGGTATTGCCATTATTAATAGAATATCAACCTGAACTAATTCTCTTAGATTTGGTGATGCCCATCGTCGGTGGATATGAACTCTGTAGCCAGATTCGGCGCATACCCGAATTTAGAAATACACCGATTTTAATTTTGACGAGTAACGATTCGATAATCGATCGCATTAGAGCCAAAGTCGTTGGTTCTAATTGTTTTATCTCAAAGTCGGATAGTCATGAAAAAATTGGCGAACAAATTAATAAATATCTCACTGGTTCCCAGAATAGTTCTCAAAATGGTTTTAAAGAGACATTCGATTTAGAATCTGACTGAATTCTAATAGACAGGCAAAGTAAATCGAAAACAACTACCTTTTTTGCCGATCGCATCATCTACCCAAATATGTCCATAATGCGCGGTAATAATCCGCCGACAGAGGGATAAACCAATGCCATAGCCGTCAGCGTCATCATCGCGTTCCAGTCGATAGCGCTCCTCAAACACGCGATCGCGCAGATCCGCAGGAATGCCAGGTCCATTGTCGGTAATGCTAATTTCGATTTTTTGAGCGGTGCGATGCATGACGGTTAGCTCGATTTTGCCGCCTTCAGGGGTGTATTTGGTGGCGTTGCTCAAGAGATTAATTAAAACTTGACGGATTTTTTCCTGATCGACAAAGACAGGCGGCAGATCGTTGGGAATATCTTTAAGCAGCTTTTGCATTTTTCTTTCTAAGCATTTGCTGAAGTAAAAATCGCTAATCACGCTATGACATAGTTGATCGAATTGAATTTTTTGACGTTGTGTGCGAAATTGGGCATTTGCGCCCCGCCCTGCTTCAAGAATATCGGTGATTAAGTTATCCGCTTCCCGCGCTTTGGAACGAGCATGACCAAGTAGCCGCGACACCATTTTTGGCTCAATTTTATCGCCACTTTTTTCGATCGTATCGATCGCCAATAAAATCGCCGTTAAAGGGTTTCGTAAATCATGGGCAAGCATTCCTAATACGCGCTCTTTGAACCGAATCTGCTCTTCGATTTCCATTTTTTCTTGCGAAAGCCGAAAGACATCATCGGCAAGCCGCGCTACTTCATTCATGTAGCCAATATTTTGAGCAAGTTCGGGTGGATGGTTAATTGTTTGATCTGTTACCTGCTGTTTCCAATTATCCCAACAGGTTTCTAGCTGTTTAATAATATTTTTGCCTGCGATCATTTGTCTTGGTAAAGGTGATAACTTCAGCAAGGCGGGAGACATGACAACTTTGAATAGTTCCGCAAGTTGTGGTTGGCTAGCGACATTGATTATTTGCAGTTCTGATCGACAATCCTTATCTCGCAGCAAAAATTCCTCCACATCTTTGACTAAATCTTTGGCTTTGGGGCGATCGTCAATAAATAGTAGGAGTTGTAACGTTGATTCGGGTAATGTTGGATCAGTCCTCATGGGCTTTCGGACTCGCAACGGATTTTTAATACATTCTTAATAATTATATTACTGTTCTCATGCATTTACCTAAACAGCGCTGGCAAATTTCCGAGGCAAACCCAGATTTATCAGCGGTGATCGCTAATGCTACAGGACTTTCGCCCACAATCGCGCAGGTTTTACTAAATCGCGGCATAAACACCCCTGAAGCTGCCAAAATTTTTCTTGATCCTGAGTTAGACGCGCTACCCGATCCCAAGCAAGAATTTCCTGATTTAATCAAGAGTATCGATCGCATTGAGCAAGCTATTAAAAACGGCGATCGCATTACCATCTGTGGCGATTATGATGTGGATGGTATGACCAGCACGGCTTTGTTGATTCGTACCTTGCGGTTATTAGGGGGCAATGTCGAATATGAAATTCCCAGTCGGATGACGGAGGGCTATGGTATTAATCAGCGAATCGTGCAGGATTGTCACGATCGCGAGGTGAAACTAATTATTACTGTTGATAATGGGATCTCGGCGTATGAGGCGATCGCCTTTGCGAAATCGTTAAATATTTCGGTAATTGTTACAGATCATCACGAAGTTCCCGAAGACCCTAGTAAAATTCCACCCGCAACCGCGATTCTGAATCCTAAATATCAGGTCAATCCCGATTCTCCCTACGCGGCGATCGCGGGTGTCGGAGTCGCCTATGTGTTGGCTTTGGAATTAAGCGATCGCTTTGGTAAACGCGCCGAATTAGAAAATCCATTATTAGAATTATTTACACTAGGTACAATTGCCGATCTCGCTTCACTCACAGGCATCAATCGCCGTTTAGTCAAAAAAGGTTTGCGCTTACTTTCGCAGTCTAAAGTTATTGGCATTATTGCGCTGATAAATGAAACTGGAATTGCCAAGGATAAACAAACGGGAATGAAACCTGAAGCGATCGGTTTTGGTTTAGGTCCGAGAATTAATGCGATCGGTCGCATCGGCAATCCTCAAGTAATTATCGATCTCTTGACTTGTGAAGAAATGGGGGAGGCGATCGCTTTAGCTCAAGAATGTGAAGCCACTAACCGCAAGCGTCAAGAGCTTTGCAAAGATATTGAACAAGAGGCGATCGGCTATATGACTAAAAAGAAGTCAGAAGGTTTTGATATTACGAAAGAGCGTGTTTTGGTAATTGTTGATCGCGAAGTGAAGAATGCCCTCACCCCCAGCCCCTCTCCTACGGGAGAGGGGAGTAAGATGGGCTGGCATCATGGCGTAATCGGCATCGTTGCTTCTCGATTAGTGGAACGTTATGGCGCACCTGTCTTTATTGGTAGTTATGAAGATGCTCATGGAGAAGAAGATTCAGAAGAAGGTGCAACAGTTCGCTTCTCAGTGCGAGGTATTCCTGAATTTCACGTCTTCCATTCTCTCGAATATATCGCCAGTATCCGTAACAAAGGCGGCGGACATAAAGCGGCGGGAGGTTTTACACTTCCTGCGGAAAACATGGATAAATTGCGAAGTGAACTAAGTAACTTTGCCGATCGCGAAAATATTCTCCCTAGTCACATTAGCCCACTAATTAATGTTGATGTCCTAGCCGATCTCAGTGATATCTCCATGACCATGTTACAAACTTGCGATCGCCTGCAACCCTGTGGACTTGGCAATGCAGATCCTGTGTTTTATAGCGAAAATGTGCGCGTATTGTCACAACAAACTCGTGGCAAGGATAAAATCAAACATCTCTCGCTGACTGTGGATAATGGGAATGGCGAAAAACTCAAGGCGATCGCATGGCGATGGGGAGAATATTGTCCTGTGCCTGATTATGTTGATATTGCTTACAAATTACGCGCTAATCAATGGCAAGATACAACTTCAGTAGAATTAGAAATAGTTGGCATTCGGGAAGCAAGTAATATGGAAAATCCTCAAAGTTCGCCCAAACATTTGCAGTTGCAATATAAACCCGCACCAGTAATTACCAAATTTCCCCAATGGCAAAAACTGAGCGAAGCCCCACGTCCTTTACCTCGTCCAATCTTGCTGTATGGTTGCGATCGCCCTGCCGATAAGTTTCAAGGTGATGTCGATTGCGATCGCCCTAGCCGTGACAAAGATTATCATGCGATCGTATTATGGACTTTACCGCCATCATTCACCCATCTACAATGGCTAATCGCACTTGCTAAGCCCGACTATATCTATCTTGGCTCCCATATTCCCTCAGTTCCTTCTATCGATCAATTTCGCGCCCAGATTCAATCCCTTGATTTAAAGAATATAGAGAAATTAAATCTGTTAGATATCTCACAGCAATGGTGGATTTCGCCCAGTGCGATCGTTTCGGCTTTGCGCGAATTGAACTATATTTGTGATTTTCCAGATACTTTACCGCTTGAGGGAGAATTGGTGAGAATGCAGAAATGGTATGGCATTGCGATCAAAAAACTTGCTACCATTCTTGCTGATCAAAAATAACTACACTTCTCATTTAGTTAATCAACTGGACATATTTTATGTTCTCGTTCATACCAAACTAAATAGAAATGGTACTGAATTCTTACGCCCCAGATTCGTTTAAAACTCCCCAATCGCAGACGAAATAATTCATCAAATTGCGAGATTAATTCTAAGTTTAGCCATCTGAGTTGGGCTTCATCGCAGATAGAATCTAGCATCTGATATTTGTTTAAAGGTTTGCGAAAACCACCCGCACCGTTGTATGTTTGAGATTCAACCTCAGCCCATGAATTATTATTGTATGAATCCATGTGTGGCTTTATCATCTGAGTATATTCATCATTAGTCCATTGACGTACTTCTCCCCAACTCCAAGCATCCTCTACATCAGAGATAGTGTCGCACCACGCAAAAAAGTATTCCTTATATCCGTCTTGATTAATAGAACGCGGTTCTTTCTTTATCGGTGGCTTAATGTTACTTCGTATATATTTCTCTTTAATTTCAATGTGAGAGCTTAGTCTTATGTTTTTTTCCTGATTTTTGACCAGTTTTTCCAGTTTTCTTTGAAGACGAGCTTCTTTTTTACTCATTGTCTTCGCTATTCCATATCCCTGAGTAATATTCCGCGATCGCGGCTGAAGTAATAACCTCTTTAGAAGGGGCTGTCGGGGGTAAATTACCTCTTGCGTCAATCCACGGCGATTCTTGATGGTTAATATCGCTTAATTGTTGGGCAGTATATTTACCATAAAACTCCCAGACTTTATCGATAGTCTCCTGTTGAGACTCTGAAAGAACAGAGCTGTTTGCATCACAAAATAGTTCTGCCGAAACCTTAAACTTCCCCTTATGCTTATCATATAAAGCAGGTGACACAGCACCACCAACCCAAGCTTGAAATTCTTCAGGAAACATTTCTTCCTCATCCCAAACAAGTCCCCATGCTTTCACATAAAAAGCAAGTTTTTGAAGTTTCATCACAGTAAGTTCTCCTTGTTTTTCAAGGATATATTTAACTACATCAAAGATGCTTGGAGTACTCATATGTATTCTCGGAATAGAAAATGCTATGCATTCTATCTTAACATAATCTTTGTAAATGCTATCGCGCCAGCTTTTATGAACCAGAAAATAAAATTTACTGAGTTAAAGCAAAAAATGGTGGAAAATCTAGTCGCAAGCGCCAAAATTTAAGCTGGGTGTTATATGCTTATCGGAAGTAAGGCTATCAATTCCAACATGAACTCTAATTCATCCGATCACGAAATTTCTCAAACTCTGATTCTGGAAGCGCGTAACGTCGTTGCGGGATATGTGGAAGGGGTCGATATTTTACAAGGCGCAAATTTGTCGGTATATGCAGGTGAATTGGTCACGGTGATTGGTTCTAACGGTGCTGGCAAATCGACCTTAGCGAAAACTATATTTGGATTAGTGCCAGTGCGATCGGGCGAGATCTTATTTGGCGATCGCCCTATTGTGGGATTGAAACCAGAGCAAATCGTGCGTCAGGGCATTAGCTATGTACCGCAGGTTGCCAATGTATTTCCATCCTTGAGTGTGTCTGACAATTTGGATATGGGAGCCTACACGCGAGATGGCAATATTAAAGAACTTAAGGATAAAATTTACGAGACTTTTCCCGTGTTAGCTAAACGTCGTCATCAAAGAGCAGGAACGCTTTCGGGTGGGGAACGGCAAATGTTAGCAATGGGAAGGGCGCTGATGCTCGATCCAAAATTATTGATTTTAGATGAACCTTCGGCGGCGTTATCACCGATTTTAGTGCAGGATATTTTTAATTTGATTCAAAAGATTAATCAAGCGGGGACATCAATTATTTTGGTGGAGCAGAATGCGCGTAAGGCTTTAGCGATCGCTGATCGCGGTTATGTAATGCATTTGGGTAAAGATGAATTTACGGGTAAAGGTGCGGATTTATTGAATGATCCTGAAGTCGCGGAATTGTATTTGGGGATGGGTAATTTTGGCAAAGTTGCGCCAGATCATGAGCCTAGTTAAGTGATGGAAAGCCCAGATTTATTGACGATCGCGATCGGTAATACACGAATTAAAGCCGCCATATTTAATAGTAACTTCCAATTAATTAAAGAATATGCGGTCAATCATCAAGATCTGCCAATTCTAGAAATGGAACTTGGAACTAGAGGTTTTAAATGGATTGCGATCGCTTCTGTAGTTCCCAATCTGATTACAACTTGGCACAATCGTGAGAATGCTCAAATTATCAGCACTGGGGATGTTCCATTAAAAGGTTTGTATGCCAGCATGGGCTGCGATCGCGCTTTAGCAGCATTTGGTGCGGGAGAATGCTATGGATATCCGATATTTGTGATTGATGCGGGGACTGCGATTACTTTGACGGGAATTGATGGTGATAAAAATTTCGTTGGTGGCGCGATTATGGCGGGTTTGCGATCGCAGTTTATCAGTTTGCACGCAAATACGGCGGCTCTACCGCATCTATCTATTCCTGAAGTCTTGCCGCCCCGTTGGGGAAAGGATACGGTTAGTTCAATCCAAACAGGGATATCGCAGATATTGTTGGCGGGTTTGCAAGCTTATATTGATGATTGGCGATCGCTGTTTCCTGATAGCAAAGTGATTATTACTGGTGGTGATGGCGATCGTTTTCAGGGATGGGGTTTGGCGGTGGATGCGATCGATCAATATTTGATTTTTTTAGGAATGCTGAAAGTATTTCAAGGAAAAAGAGGGAAAGGAAAAAGGAAAAATTATGTAGGCGATCGCTTTTAGTCTTAAAATACAGCGAATATGTTGTGGTTTGATTATGAGTTTTAATCCCGATCTTTGTCGCAATGAGAGTGAGGTTGAGAGTAAGTTAATCGTACAGTACCTCTTGCCTACGCTGGGCTACGATCCGACTAAATGGCATCAGGAGGTGGCTTTAGGAAATATTCGCTTAGATTTTCTGGCGCTTACTTCTCAGATTTTCCCGAATGCTAATGATCCCGCGCAGAAAATTTGTGTGGTGATGGAGGCGAAAAGCCCCAAACAAAATCTCGATTTTCATGTACGGCGGCTGAGTCATTATTTGACAAAGTTAAGGGTTGTGTATGGGGTGTTGACTAATGGTAAGGATTTTCGGATTTATGAGATTGTGGATGAGCAGGTAACGCTCAGTTTTCGATGTCAGGGTGCAGAAATTGCTGACAAAATCGAGAAAATTAAAGGTATCATTGGCAGGGATAAGTTAGCTGGGATTGAGGCAAGTCTACCTGTAGTTTCACCTGTAATTTTGGGTGATCCTCCTGTGATCGAGCCAATCACTAAGTCAATCATTGAGCCAATGCCTGAGCCAGTCAAGCTCGTAATTCCAAAACCTAAAGTAGCAGGAAATATGAAAACGATCGCGATCTATCACAATAAAGGCGGTGTCGGCAAAACAACAACGGTTGTTAACTTGGCGGCAGCTTTGAGCAAGAAGGGTAAGCGGGTTTTAGTCATTGACCTCGACAGTCAAGCTAATACAACCTTTGCCACTGGTTTAGTCAAGTTTGAAGATGAAGAGTTTGACGATATTAAGGATTCTAATATTCTTCATGTTTTACAGTCAGAGGAACTTGGTTCGATAGCCGAAATTGCCAGAAAATCTAATTTTTGCAACCCGTCAATTGATGTAGTTCCTGCCCATATCAACCTTATGCATGAGGAGAACGATCTCAATCAACTTGACTACAGCAGAATGATTCTTAATCAAAAATTGAAGGATGTAGAAGGACGATATGATGTCGTACTTATTGATACTCCTCCATCTTTAAACCTTTTTTCAAGAGTTGCGCTAATTGCTTGTGATTTTCTAATTATTCCCTCCGATCTCAAGCCTTATGCCAATCAGGGGCTAATCAATGTCAAGGAATTTATCAGGAAAATCAATGGATTCCGTAAGCAAATTAACAAGAGTCCAATTGAAATATTAGGAGTTCTGCCCAATAAAATTTCGACTAATGCTAAATTTGTCCAACACACTTTGCCAAAAAGACTCAGAAAGATCCCAGCTAAACCTTACGAGCTAAAGCTCATGGATTCAATCATCTACGATCGCGATGATTTAGCTAAATGTGCTGAAGAAATTCGGACTATTGGAGATTTGGAAGTTGCCGATCCGAAGTCTATTTTTGACTATAAGCCAGATTCAATCGCTGCTCAGGAGTTTGAATTGTTGGCGATCGAGGTGTTAGAAAAAACAGGATTAACAAAATGAGATTATCGACTTCGTTTGTAGCTATCAGAAAAATCACATCTTCAACTTCTGCCGCAGATTTTGATGGTGACAAAATAGAACAATTGGCGCGTCAAATTGTCAAATCTGAAGGAATTATAAGACCCCTAGTTCTCAATAGAACCAGTTTAGAATCTTATGAGGTTGTTGAGGGACATTTTGAATATCATGCTGCGGTCAGAGCAAGGGAAATCGATCTGCGTAGAGCGGAGATGATCGCCGCCTATATTCTTGATCCTGAGAATGATGATGTCAGTGATGCGATCGCCGAGCAAATTGAGTTATTACGCGATCCGCCAGAGATTGTAGAACATGATTCTGAGTCTTTAATCAACTCGATCAACTCGATTAAACACACTATTTCAGAACAAATCAGATCTCTAAAATCAGGTTTACAAGATGTCAATGCAAAGTTAGATGCATCTAGCAATAATGCGAGCGAGCGCACAAATGACGCAAATTTAAACTTAAGTAGTAATCCCGATCAGTCTTTCATTCTAGCTGTAGTTGAAAAATTATCTGAGCGTGTCTTTGAAGTAGAGAAAATTTTGAGAGATATTAAGCAATTTCTAATAAAACCTGATAAATCCCAAGAAGTGTTAGATGGCTTTAATAATTTAAGTCGTGATGAAATCGAAGTAAAAATCTTCAATGCAGGATTTAAAGCAAAAGCTAAATCTTTTGCTCAAGGTATTTACGATGGTAGGCAATCAAAACCTTATAACTCAGTTTCGGACGTAAAAGTTTCTGGGATTGGCAAAGGAACAATGGAAAAAATTATCTCTAAGTGGTAGTCATAAATACCTAATTAAGTGGGTGAATCAATATTCATGAAAAGGACGGAAGCAATCAATTTGTTTGTCGAAGATGGATGGACAAAAGCAGATGCAGAAAGAGCATTAGAAGGACTTGATTTCAGCAAAGATCCTGATGAACTTACTGTTTATAAATATAGTTCCTTATTTTCTGGCAAAGAATTGATTGCTCGTCAGCGATCTCAAGCTGCCCAAAAAGGTATGGTGACAAAAAAGACTAAAGAAATTAGTCTAAAAGTTTCAGAAAACAAGGATTTGCAAAATCAAACTAAGATTTTAGACTCACAAAATAGCAAACTCGCTAAAACTAATGAACAACTGGTAGAGGTTAAAGATAAACTGGAAAAAGAAAATAGGAGTTTAAAAAATCTTGTTGATGCAATTAGATTAAGGATAACAATTGATGGTGGCAAGCTTTTGCAATATGAAGACAGCGAGATTCGCAAAGCATTGTCTAAATGGTTTAAAGGTATACAAGGTTAACAAACTAAATTAATGACTGACAAGAAAAGTAGCAAAAAACTTTTTCAATCCATGAGTTACCGCGAAGTCCAACTTGCTAACTCAAAAAATCGCAATGAACTCAGTAAAGCCGATCAACAATGGTTAAAAAATTCAGGTTATAAGAATGTTGGCTGGGATAAAGTCATTATTCTTTACAAAAAGATAGAAGAACTACTTCGAGAAAGGGACAATTTAAATGATTTAAGCCTTGGAGATCTATTTTTAGAAGCCGATCGTATTGGCAACAAATATCTTACCAAAGAAGAAATCACTGAAAATAATCAAAAATTAGCAACAGCTAATAGTATGATTAACGATCAAATTGATAGGTCTTTCCCTGATAAAGAAGATGAAATTATTGATTTTAGTGATAAATCAAGACGTAAGAATCAAAGCAGAGCTAGCAATAGAAAATACTAGAAAATAATATTATGGATCTTGAAAATAAAACATTAAAAGAGTTATTTGATCTTGTCGATAAAATCGGCAAAAAACACTATCACCGATTAACTGAACAAGATTTTGCCAATTACCAACAATATGAACATTGGCGTTCTATTGATAGTAATTTTGGTTCGGGCAGCACTCAAGAGAGCAAAGATTGGGTAAGAGATCATTCAGATTTTCATTGTCCGATTTGTAATATTCGCTATCACAAGGATAACGGCAGAAGTATCGATCATAAACTGCCACGATCTAAATATCCTTGGCTATCAATGGAGTTTAAGAATCTGTGGGTGATTTGCTATCAGTGTAATCAAGAGAAAAGCGATATGGATTGGTATGAATATGAACGATATATTTTTACTAACTATCCTAAGTCTTATGACTCATTGAAAGCTTTTCGACCTACTCAATTACTTCAAGAATTGAAAAGTTAGACAATTGAATGAGTGGTATAAAATCAAATTTTCTAGAAATAAAAAGTGTAGATCGCGATCTAGACTCCTAATCGAACAGCAACTTGCTTTCTTTTTCCCAATTGCGATACATCCAGATTACAGTGTACCAATTCATATAAATACGAAAGATTTCCATGGCTACTTCTGATTTCCCCCGATCGCATAGCCATGTTAATAACGGCTTCAGCGTGCGATCATTGAGTGTGCCACCAAGGGTGAGAATCCCCCAGAGTGCTAAGTGCAGCCAAGTTTTTTGGATCATTAACTTCACTTCCCATGTGGGGTGTTTTTGATAGAAAATAATACTCATGCGACCGCGTTGTTCTTCTAAATCCAGCAGTCTTGGCATTTTGTCAATGGAAAATGGTGCGTGATAATGGAAAGCGATCGCCCCAGCACAGGTTAAGCGTTTTAAACCCAATTTCTTGATTCGCATTCCCAATTCAAAATCTTCCCAACCATATTGGAAGAAACCCCGATCAAATTTTCCTGCTTCGAGTAACCATTTGCGGGCGATCGCCAAGTTACAAGTATCAAAGAGCGCGGCGGTAAAGTATGGCACTGGGGATACTGGTTCTGAGTCGGGAGATTCGAGATTGCTAGTATCGATTATGCGTCCGTAACTATAAAATTTTTCTCCTTTAGCGAGGGTTTCGGTATGGGCTTGGAGATACTCTGGATTAACGGTGATGTCACTATCGACAAAGGCGATATATTTACCAAGTGCGGAGTCAATGCCATAGTTACGAGCGGCGGCGGCGGCAGCATGGTCTTGGGTAAGTAGTCGTAGATGCGGATAGCGATCGCTATTTGCGGTCAAAAATTCGACAGTACCATCGGAGGAGCCATCATCGATAACCAGAATTTCATAGGGCGCTGTTATGGTTTGCTTTTCGAGGGCTGCCAGACATTTTTGCAAGATTGGCAAACGGTTATAGGTTGGCACAACCACTGACCACAACATTTTCGACACCATGTTTCTCCATTTAGGTTTGATAGGGGATCGCCCCAAAATTATAGCTTGTCAAGTTGAATTTCATCAGGGTTAATCCCTATTGACCTCAGATAATTTGCTAGTTTTTCTTTTTGTTGACGCTCTTGCTCGGCGATCGCTTCAGCTTGTTGTTGGGCTAAGGTTGCTTGCTCAGCGATCGCCTCAGCATCTAATCGCGCCTGTTTTTCCGCGATCGCCCTTTCATCTCCTGTCAGCAATAAATTCCCTAGCTCATCCCACCAGCGTAGCCATGTGGTCGTCCCGACCTGTTGCAGTCCAATTTCTACACCCATTGGCAGCACGGGATAATGTCCGCGAACGTTTGGCTGCATCTTGGCATAGCAGCCATCAACTAGGTGATAAGCCTCAAGAACATCTTTCCATGCATCAAAAATTACATAAAAAGGAATCCGAATAGCCTGCTCGTAAACCCAGAACTTACCAGCTTTTTCTGTTCCACTTGGCGGCGTTGCATCTCTTTCTTCTGCCCCATTACCAGACACAAATTCAATGGCAATCAATGGCGCAACAGCCTCTTTCCATAACACATAGGAGCGGCGATATTCACCATCGAGAAGCGGCGACACATTAGGCACATAAAACCAATCGGGGGCTTCCGCTCCCTTTTCGGGTGGTTCGATCAACCGCCAATAAATACCGCTATCTTGACCGATACAGTAACGTCCATCGGGATGTAATTTTTGCAGAACGGGTTCTATGGAGCTTGTTAAAACAATACTTTGCGGGTGTTCCTGAAAATTTTTCACAAAGGTTCCGTCTGAATCTGGAAGTTGTTTATGATCGGGGAGATTAAGTGGAGTTGAGGGAATGATTTGAGTCGGCGACGATAGGGGCTTAATTGGTGCTTGGGCGGTTTGCATAGTAACTCTCTAGAGATACGGCTGACTTGCATTTTAACATGAATTTTTAAGTGAAGGGGAGAACATCACAGTGTAGTTTCCTAAAAAAATAGGGGCGCTTAGCGCCCCAAAAACTTTGTCGATACTATTGACATTGCGTTAAAACGCATTATTCTTCTTCAACCACTTATTCTTCTTCAACAACCTTGTCTTTGAATTGTTTACCTGCCGAAAAAGCAGGAACACGGGTGGCGGCGATCACCATTTTTTCGCCTGTACGAGGATTGCGACCTTCACGTTCTTGGCGATCGCGTGGCTCGAAAGAACCAAAGCCCACCAATGTGACGCGATCGCCTTCAGCTACAGCTTCAACAATTGATTCAAGGGCGGCTGTAACGATTACTTCGATATTCTTTTTGGATACGGATACCTTTTCGGCGATCGCATCAACTAGTTCACCTTTATTCATAGCTTTAGCTCCTATGTGGATTGTATAGATGGCAATTAAGACTTAATTTATAAAAATCAGAGCGTTGCGAAGTGCTGCTCCAATCAGTAAGACGAAATCAATACTACAGCACCGATGGCAGTCGTCAAGCGCTTTTGACAAAAATTTCGCAAAAGTTTTTAATCAGAGAGAGAACACGCTGCTTATATTCTCTCGCTAATTAGCGAAAATTAGCGAACTGCCTGACGCATATAATCACCCCAAACCTGTGCAGCAACAGCACTTGAGCCATTAGTCACGCCTTGATCATTGCCTAACCAAACGGCGGTCACTAAATTTCTTTTTGGCACTGCTCCGATAAACCAAAGATCACGACCTTCATCTGTAGTTCCTGTTTTACCAATAGCCGTACCTTGGGCGATCGCGGCAGGTCGTCCCGTACCATACTGCACAACACCGCGCATCATATCCACCATTATGTTAGCCACACCTGCATCAATGACTTGACGGGGTTTTAAGGCGTTACTTGCATCAAAAACTACACGACAGGTTTGGCGATCCTTGGGGACTTTACAGTCATTTGTATCGAGAATCCGTTTGATCGCATGGGGCTTAATGTATTTGCCCTGATTAACGACAGTGGCATAAGCTCCTGCCATTTCGAGGATTTTTACTTCATTGCCACCTAAAACCATGTTGCTGGAAGCATCAAGTTTGGTTGTGATACCTAGTGTTTTTGCCATTTTCACCACATTCTCAAACCCTGCCGCCTCGGCAACTCTTACAGCTACCACATTTTCTGATAGGGCAAAGCCGCGATACATATCGATCGCACCACTACCGCCATTGTGACAGCCAATGATCCCAGAAAATCCACTACAGGAATAAGCGGTGTTAGGTGAAATACCGCGATCGAGAGCCGCCGCATAGCTAAATAATTTGAAAGTTGAGCCTGCTTGACGTAAGGCTTGGGCAGCACGGTTAAATTGGCTAGACTTATAATCAACGCCACCTGTCATTGCCAAGAGTGAGCCATCACTAGCATTTAAGGTAACGATCGCCCCTTGACTAAATCCATTCGCCCCACCATCACGAGCTACGGCTTCTTGCAAAGCCCGATCTGATGCCTGTTGCATGGCGACATCGAGATTTGTCTCCACAATCAGATTTCCTTCTCTTGCAAAGTTATCACCGAGTAATTCTTGTAACTCCTCAAATACATAGCTGTAGTAGTAGGGAGCCACGGTTCCTTGCAGTTTTGATTTGGCGGATTCATTGAGAATTAATACCGATCGCCTTGCTTGATCGGCTTCTTTATCGGTGATCATCCCCAATTCCGCCATCCGATTGAGAATGCGATCGCGATATTCGATCGCTAAGTTTTTATTTCTAAAGGGATTAATCGTCTCAGGGGAAGGTAATAGCCCCACGAGGGTTGCTGCTTCTGAAAGATTTAGTTCAGAGGCTTCTTTGTTGAAATACAGTTTAGCGGCATCTTTGAACCCATAGACCCCATTGCCTGTATAGGCGCGATTGAGATAAAGTCGTAAGATCTCTTCTTTTTGATAGGAAAAATTAAGTTTAATTGCCGCCGCCGCTTCCCGCCATTTCCGACCCGCCGAGTCATCTGTCCCCACATAGGTCTTGCCCAACAAGTTTCGGGCTAGCTGTTGGGTAATTGTACTAGCGCCTTCTAAACGCTCACCGCGAGTACGCACATTCGTCACGATCGCTCTGACCACACCAATAGGATCGACACCAATATTCCAATAAAAAGAAGTATCCTCCGAAGCCACTACGGCTTTAGGCAGAAATTGTCCAAATTCTGCAAGGGTTGCATATTCAGTGTGGTTGGCAATTTCAGTAGGATCGAGTCGCTTCACCCCATCCCCTGCTAAAACTTCAACGGGACCCTGCTCGCTGACAGGTAACGGCTTCAGGTCAGGAACTTTGCTGAGTTCATTGGCGATCGCTATAACAATAATCCCCGCGATCGCGCCGATGCCAATTCCTGTATATTGCGCGGTGCGAACATACCAAGGTGGCGGATCAAGATATCGAATCGTGGCAGCATCAACAAGTTCGGGGGGACCGAGCGTAATTTGCATATTGTGGCGTAGTGGCACAGATTTTAAACGCTGCTTTTGGCGATAAATGCCATTGGTCGAGTTTTGATCTTGGAGAATAAATTGCGATTTCTTTTGGCTGCGATCGCGTACTAACTGCGCGTGAACTTGGCTAACAAGAGGAGTTTGAATCACAACATCGCATTTGCCCGTACTACGTCCGATAATGTAGCGATCGCCCACAAGTTCATAAATTTTAGGTTGTTCTTTTTGCGACAGTCGCACTTCCAATTTGGGAACACGCTCTTTGGGATTAATTTTCAATACCCCTTGCACGACATGTGTAAGCTGATTGATCTGTGTCATCAGCTTGGATTTAGGTGCTTTGGGTGGTGGTGATGTTGGCGATGTCATAAAAAAATAGGACGTAGATTGGGGAATTACTGTTTCCTTAGATCAACAATATAGCTGTAGCCAGTTATGATCGCGAAGAGAATAGTGGCGCACTGTGCTGCAACTATCTTTTTGGTTTATAGATATAATAGTTGTCAAGATAGTCGAAAAGGGGGCAATAAAATATGAACCAAAGACTCAAAAGCTGGGAATCTCCTCGCAAAGAGGGACGAAATGACAAAGGAAAGGGCGGCTCGGCTCGTCAACGTCAGAAAAGAAAGCAATTTCAAATGCTTCGTAAAAAATTAAAGGGAGAGGGCGCTAGCGCCTTCTCCCTTTTTTTAGTTTAAAATTTAATTGAAAAATTCCGTTTAACCTATAATCTTCAAATAAATACTTATTGTATTAAACTCATGATAACCTTAGAAATTCGTCATCAAATTGAAGAATACATAGACTGTTTATCCCCTTAAGGACTGAAAGTAATCGTAGATTTTTTGGCATACCTTGCGGAACGCGAGAGTCAACAGGCAACTGAAGAACTACTTAGTATTCCTGACTTCTTGGACTCTTGGGAACAAGCCAAGCAAGATATTGCAAGGGGTAATTTAACCAACTGGCGAAGTATTCGTGATGATGTATGAAGTTTCTCAAGCAAGTGTATATAACAAATATCGCTCATCGTAGTGATGTATATGATTCATAGTCAGCTAAGAAACATGAAAATATGGGTTGTCTCACAGTCATTAGCGAAACAGGTTTTCCCCATGCTGCTTGCTTATTTGAGTATGCAGAGATCAAAACATGGTGCGGATTTAAACCGAAAATCCCTAAGTTTCCAGCATTTTGGGGCTATGTCGATCGCTCTGATCGCGCAATATACACTAAGAAATCGATCCGCTTTGAAATTAGCGATCGCATTTTAGATGAAGCAATTATTCAGCTAGAGAAAAAATATACGAACCTTTGGTATGGGATTTGGTTTGGTATTGATTGTCTGGACTTTGCGATCGAGGCTGCTCAATTATGCGAACTCAGAGTTCCTGCAAAAAAGAAATTATTTCCTTGCGATTTGATTGAGGATTTGAGGGAGTTGAATAGCTCCCCTAGAATTACGCTAACCTAAGTTGAGCAACTTTCGCCACACTCAATCCCGAAGCCCGACTAATTGCCTCATCATCAAGGACATCTAGCAATTTCCTTGCCATTTCTAGTTTTGCCGCCACTTTACCCTGCTCAACTCCTTCCTCTAACCCCTCTTGCCGACCCTGATTTAGAGCCTTTTTAATCGCATTCCTTTGATCGTGAATAAACATTTCCTGCATTTCCATATCCTCAATCTGTTCAGTCGTGAGATTCACCTCATTCGCCATATCAAAGGCTTGTTTGATTTCAGGGACAAGATTCATACTTTCAGGCACTACATCTAACTGTCTCGCACATTTGAGAAAATATAACCACTTATCAGCCAATGTTTCTAAGCGATCGACTTCTTTATCAAATTTCGGCAACTCGACAAATACCAACTCAATGTCATAAATAGGATAATCAATCAAAAAGTCTTTTTCTTTGAGAATAAATCGCGAGATTAATTGATTTATCTCTGGAAACATCTCAAAATCGGTAATTGTCAAGGCAATCACGGGATCTAGCAAGTTATAGTCTTGACCGACTCCCAACTGTGTCGAATATGATTTAGCAGCATTGTAGAGAATTCGTTTTTCAAAACCTTCGATATTTAAGACTTGCATCTCGATGATTACGGTTGTGCCATTATCAAGATGCGCTTTGACATCTAAATAAGTCGCTTTAACGCCGCGTATTCTTGGGGCTAAGTAAGGATTCAGAATCTCTAAATCTTTGATTACGATATTTCCATCATAAAGAATCGCATTGAGAAAGCTGATTAAGATATCATGGCTCTGCTCTGAGCCAAAGATTTTTTTAAATGCATAATCGGTTTTGGGATTGATAAATCGCATATCTTTAGCTAAATAATACCTCTCTTTATATTATATTCTCATCTTCGCGAACTCTCATGAATCAGGCACATTAGTAATTCAGAGCTTGCTAAATCGTATTATTTTTAACTGTTATTTTATAATTGCTTAACAGAAGTTAAAAAATGCCCTAATCTTTTTTGGCTCAGTAAAAAATCTGAGCTAAATTGAGCCAAAAACTGAGCCATTTTTTCAAGGTTTTTCAGTTATTTTTTTAGTGTTGACGTGTTGTATTTAGTTGTATTTAGGTTCAAGTATTCCCTCAATCCGTTTGGATTCTTCTTTGACACTCAGTCCTTCTTGTTCTTGTTTCTCTAGCTCTCCTTGCACCTCTGACCATCGTTTTCGC
>JBILGV010000106.1:0-15716 GCA_044350865.1 Pseudanabaena sp.
AGTAAAAGTCATAGATTTATTTGTTCAAAATTGGCTGGCTCATTTTTGGGGCTAACTCTTTAACATGTCGTGGTGTTAGAGCTTCACATAAATAGAATGAATGCGTCGCAAGAATATATTGATTGTCACCCCATTCTTGTAAATCTTTTACGATTTGATATTGCCAATCTGGATGTAATCCATTTTCAATTTCATCAATTAAGACAATGGATTCAGATGCTTTATTATGGCGAATCCACGAATATAAGCAGACCCTCTTAAGTTCACCGTGACTTAATTCGCCTAAACTTAATTCCTTATAATTTTTATCATCAATATAGTATCGAATCGTTAATCCGTCACATTCGGGAGTCGGTAGGATTTCTTTATTACCTCCAAGGATAAATTTTAACTCTTTTGTTAAATCGGAGAAGCTACTACCATAAAACCCATTCTGGATCATAGATTTAGCATCTTCTTCAAGGGCTGTTTTAAAAGCAGCTATTATTTCATTAACAGCAAAGGCATTGAAATTATATAAGTTTCCAATCTCTAATCTGGCTGTTTCTAAAGTTTGTTCATAGCTTTTATTACTATTAAACATATTTTCAATATCATCATTGCTTAAGAAAATATAGGGCTGAGTAGTTTGCCCTGCTAGTAAAATATGCTTGGAAAGATTAGTCAATATATTATTTATACTTAAAGAGGAATCACTTTTGATTTTATAGCAAAGACAATAATTAGATAGTTCTCCAAAACTTGAAAGCTGTAAGAAAAATAGAATTTCTAAATTACTTTGAAGCAAAGGCTGGTTATATATATTTATTGGTGTAGCATCTAAATTCTCTTGTAGACTAACAATCTCTGCTGTGATGTTTTTTAACTCATTTCTAAGTTGTTGTTTAATATTTTCTTCTAGATTTTTAATAGAATTAAGTTGTATCAAATTCCCCTCAAGAAATGCCTTTTTTGAATATAGAGAATCTATTGTATTCTTCAATAAATTAGCTTGAAACAATAAATATATTGCGCCAAAAATAGAAATTTTTTCAATATTATCTGGCTCTTGTGAACTTACTGGATAAAGTAAATAAGAGATTGAAATATTTTTTCCATCTTTGTCAAGCAAATCAATATCAATAATTTGATGGATTCTTTCTTCCAAGTTCTCTAGAGAACCCTTCATGTGTTGAATAGCGTTGATTGCAAACTTATGTAATTCAGGGTTGGGGGCGCAATGTAAAAAGGTAAAAATTAATTGTAATAAGGTACTTTTACCACCACCATTCTCGCTACCGATCGCAAAAACTTGTGGATATAAGTCTGGTTCAAAACTTAGTGAAACATCCTTGAGATGACGATAGTTGTGGACGTGAACTTTGAGTAATTTCATGGCAAAGCCCCAAACAATAAAGTTGTCAACATTCTAACTAAAATATAGACCAATGTAAATGTAGTTAACCGTTCGCAACGGTCAGCACCTTGGAAATATTTACTTTATTTCGATCTATACAGCCTATTAAGGCATTGAGTAGGCGATACAGCTTTTACAAAGTATATCCAAAAAAACAAGGGGCTTAAGCCCCTTGCCTGAATCTAACTATTCAATCCCGTCAAGAGGTGCAAAGCCTTGACGCTGAGTATTTTCGGTGATTGACCTTGGCTCTAGGAACTGCAATAGATAATCGCGTCCGCCAGCCTTGGAACCGATACCGCTTAGCTTGAAACCACCGAAGGGATGGCGATCGACCAATGCGCCAGTGATGCCGCGATTGATGTAGAGATTGCCCACTTCAAACTCGCGATAGGCGCGTTCGATATGGGAAGGAGTGCGCGAATATAAACCGCCAGTGAGCGCGAAGTTTGTCCCATTAGCGATCGCCAATGCCTCATCAAAACTATGCGCCTTGATTACCGCCAGTACAGGTCCAAAGATTTCCTCTTGGGCGATCGCACTTTCAGCATCAACATCACCAAAAATGGTAGGACTCACATAGAAACCATAATTGGGAACTTCGCCTTCATAGGCTAGTTTTGCAGTTTCTTTACCTTTCGCGATGTAGTTTTGGATATTGCGTTGAGCAGCAGCATCAATCACAGCACTGAGTTTGGTGTCAGGAAGGTGAGCTTCACCGACAATTAGAGAACGGGTGGCTTCTACTAATCTCTCCATGAAGTTATCGTAAACGGGAGCCAACACGATCGCTCTGGAACAAGCGGAACATTTCTGACCAGCAAAACCAAAGGCGGAATTCATTACACCCACTACGGCTTGATCGAGGTCGGCGCTTTCATCGATGATGATGCCATTTTTGCCACCCATTTCGGCGATGACGCGCTTCATGTGTTTTTGTTTAGGACGCAAAATCGAAGCTTCGGTGACGATTTGACAGCCGACTTGTTGGGAGCCTGTGAAGGCGATCAGATGGACATCAGGATGCTTGACTAAGTGAGCGCCGACGGTGGAACCCTTGGCGGGAAGATAGGTGAATACGCCTGTGGGTAAGCCTGCGGCTTGAAGGACTTCCGCGATTTTTGCACCAATTACGGAGGACTGTTCGGCGGGTTTGAGAATCACCGTATTACCTGCGGCGATCGCAGCCACACTCATACCTAATGCGATCGCAAAGGGAAAGTTCCAAGGCGAAATCACGACCACCACGCCACGAGGTTGATAGATGTAAGTATTATCTTCCCCTGGAATATTGCGCTGTACACCCGATTCGAGGCGTTCCATTTCTTTAGCATAGTAACGGCAGAAATCGATCGCTTCGGAAACTTCGCCATCACCTTCGCGGATCGGTTTGGCCACTTCCCAACAAATCCACGCAATTAGTTCTTCGCGTTTCTCTTCCATGATGTCGGCAGCTTTACGGAGAATATCACCACGTTCCTTTGCGCTGAGTTTCTTCCATGACGAGAAAGCATTTTTTGCAACTTGAACGGCTGCTTCAGCTTGGTCAATGCTGGCTAGTCCGATCTTGCCGACAACTTGGGAAGAGTTAGCAGGATTGACCGACTCGACATAATTTTCGGTTTGGACTGGTTGACCATCGATAATTGGTAAATAGGTTTTACCAAGTTGGCGGCGAACCTGTTGTAAGGCAGTTTGGGCGGCTTCTCTCTCTTCATTAATCGCATAGTCGCGATCGCTAGAATTGACAAAGCCATCAAAAATATTCAGAGCAGGAGCGCCATTGTAATTGGCATCCCGTTCCGTCATCACAGGCGCAGCAATTAATTTACCAATATCAACGCCTTCTCCACTAATTCTTAAAAAGGAACTATTTGCAGTATTTTCCAAGAGGCGGCGAATTAGGTAAGACATTCCGGGAATTAAATCGCCAAAGGGACAGTAGACGCGCACCCGATAGCCCATATCGGCGATGGCTTTGGCAAACTTGTCACCCATGCCATAGAGACATTGAGTTTCAAAGGCGCGACTGGGGATATTCAGAGTTTGGACAATGGCGATCGCCTTTGCTAAAGATCTCGCGTTATGACTACCGATCGCTGCATAGAGATATTGATGATTTTCTAAGAGAATCTGAATCAAGCGCTCATAGTTGGCATCGGTGGATACTTTATCGGAAAATACGGGAATCGCCCAACCCTGTTGATAGGAACGAATCGTTTCCCGATCCCAATAGGCTCCTTTGACGAGGCGCACAGTCACAGGCTTACCGCGCAATTTTGCCCATTCTACAAGTTCATATAAATCCTGCTCACTATCGCGAAGGTAGCCTTGCAGCGTAATTCCCACATCTGTGCGATCGCGGAATTCTGGTTCCATTAAGACTTGTTTGAGAATCTGCAAAGTGAGAGATTTGAACTCATACTGCTCCATATCAAAATGGATACCACAGCCCAAAGCCTGCGCTTTACGCAATAAAATCCTTGCTGGTTCGCTGACTTTCTCTGTGGTTTTTACAGGATCAAGGGGATCGAATTGAGAATAGAATGCGCTCAATTTAACGGAAACCTGAACCCGTTTTAGTTCTTCACCATCGGCTTTATCAATCTGATCAATCAAGCCCCAATTTTTTGCCTTATTAGACAAATCTTCCATCATGCCGATGTAACGATTGAGATAACCTTCAGCTTCTACTTCACTGATTACCGCCTCACCCAGCAAATCCATCGTAAAGCCAAAGCGATCGCGCCGTAGTTTCTCAATGGATTTAGTTGCTTCCGTTAAGTTCTCACCGCAGATATAGCGCTTGGCGAGAGTTGCCACTGCTGTCGATAATGTTGCTGCTGCCGCCGTTGCGGTAATCGAGTTGGGATTGTCGGTACTGAAGTTTAACAGACCGCGTAAGGCAGGAACATCTACAGCGTTACTAGCCAGATATTCATGCATATGTCTAGCAATTTCGGATTTGCTCTGTAAGGCAGGTAAACAATCGATCAAACGAAATAACTGCACCCTCAAGCCTTCATTTTCCATTGTCCAAGCCATCAGCTTGTCATCAAGGCGCAATTCGTCTTTAAGTTGCGATAGTTTTGCCCAAAGCGAACTTTTATCATTGCCGCTTAAAATCTTTTTGGCAATTTCCTGTGTTTTCGCTTCGTACTTGGACGTATCTAAAGAAGTATCAAATTTTTTATTTGTTTGCTGTGTTTGGCTAACCACGACTTTGATCCGTAATCTGTGCAATCTATCAGTATAACTAGTAACTATCCTTTACTTGTTTTGAGCTTTTTAAATAAAATTACGAAATTTTGTAGCTGTAGCTGTTGATAGCCATAGCTTATTGCCGATCGCTATATTTTAAAAATTAATTTCGATTGTAACCAATCCATGACTTTTGTAGCATCGTAAGGGCAATTCATGAATTGCCCTTACGATGGGTTATTTTACGTTACTGCACTAAATTCTCAGCACCACTAATTACACGAGCAGACAAAATTTTGTCGCCCAATCTCAGTTTATCCAAAGTTTCTTTGCCTTCAGTCACATAACCAAAAACAGTATAGTTACCATCTAGCAAATTTAAACCTGCGGGAGTTAACTCCGATTCAAAGAGATAGATAAAAAATTGCGAAGAACCACCATTGCTATCGTCATTGGGATGCGCCATTGCTACCGTTCCAAAAGAGGCAAAAGGTAAAACTGGTAGGTCTCCAGATAATCCCATTTCCTCAAAGGTTTTCCCATAGTTAGGGATTTTTTGATCGGGTAAACGAACTTCAATCGGAACGGTGCGATATTTACCCGTTTTAGGATCGATATAGCCATCGATCGCTCCAACAGGATCACCAGTCTGAAGATAATAATTTTCATCAGCTCTGGTAAAAGTCAGCCCATCGTAAAATCCTTTCTGGACTAAATCGACAAACTGCCCAGCATTGACGGGAGCATTGTAACCATCGACAGTGATAATTGCATTACCCTTTTCGGTAGATAGCTCAACTAGAGCGCGACCCTTGAGTTGAGGCAGTCCTGCATATTGAGCAGGAACTTCAAAGGGGAAGGCTTTAATAAAGTCGGCTTCTACCAAACCAATATAACCCAAAGCTTTCTCGACTAAAGACTTGACATTATTCCGATCTTTAATGGCGATCGCTTCTTGTAAAGGTACAAGTGATTTTTCTAGACTAGCCAAATGTTCTATCACCAATACTTGGCGATCGCTATTTACTTCGGCAATCAGTTGCGATTTATTTTGAGTTAGATCACGAGCGATCAATTCGACATCTTTTTTAAGATTATTCCAGCGTTTGAGGTTTGCTAGGCGGGGCATCTGCTCCAATGTATGCTGCACATCACGCAGCACTTCATTCTCAATCGGTAAGGCATTTCTTAAGATCACGCGGGGATCTTTGATCGCGCTTTTAGTCGGCAGCGCCGCCATACTCGGTGCGATCGGTAAGGTCATCATCACCGCTATCACCATCAAGCAACTGATGATGATTACTGCACTTTTTGTGAAAAGGTTGCGAAGGTTAGATGTGAACTGATTATTTATGGGATTTGAATAGAGATCTAAATTGAGATTTAACATGACATTTCACACTAAACTAGCTAACTAAAATGCTATTGCATTTGGTCGCGCTATTGCATTTGGTTGCACAGTTAGGCAAACTTATTTTGAGTGTCAATCGGCGCAATCGATAATCAAATGGATCAACTTGTATTCTCAGATGCTAATCCGCCTGAATTGTCGGCTCTGCAAAACGATCGCCTATTTAGAGCGATTCTCGAAAATGTGGCTGACCTCATCGCCGTAGTCGATATCAACGGCTATCGCATATACAACAGCCCTTCTTATGAGAGGGTTTTGGGGTATAGTTCCGAAGAACTGCAAGGTACATGGGCTTACGACAAAATTCATCCTGATGATCAACAGCAGGTGCTTGAGGCGGCGGCGGAAACTTTAAAAACGGGAAAGGGAAAATTTTTAGAATATCGAATGCAACATAAAGATGGCACTTGGCGCATTTTAGAGTCGTCAGGGAGTGTGATGCGTGATGATCAGGGAAATGTCCAGAATATCGTGATTGTGGCTCATGATATTACCGATCGCAAGGCAGAGCAGAGGGAACGTCACCTTGCTGAAACCGAACTAGAGCGATCGCGCCAAAGCTATAAGGAACTGATCAAACGTGAGGATTCGGCAAATGCCCAAGCCTTGCGCCTCGAAAATGCACTTGCCGATTTACAAAAAACCCAAAGCCAACTAATTCAAACCGAAAAAATGTCAAGCTTGGGGCAGCTAGTTGCGGGTGTTGCCCATGAAATTAATAATCCTGTGAATTTTATCTACGGCAATCTCAATCATACCGATCGCTTTGTGCAGAATTTACTAGACGCGCTCGAGCTTTATCGCCAGCGCTATCCTGAACCAGTCCCCGAAATCACGAGCTTTTTGAATGAAGTAGATTTTGAATTTATTCAACAAGATTTGCCGAAAATGCTGTCATCGATGAAAATTGGCGCGGAGCGGATTCGCCAGATCGTCTTGTCTTTACGAAATTTTTCGCGGATTGATCAAGATGGTCGTAAGCCCTGTGATATTCATGAGGGACTAGATAGTACCTTGTTAATTTTGCAACATCGCTTCAAAGCCTTTGGCGATCTGCCAGCGATTCATTTAGTCAAAAAATATGGTGATATTCCCATCGTCAATGCCTATGCGGGACAGCTAAATCAGGTATTTATGAATATTTTAAGCAATGCTCTTGATGCGATCGGTGACACCCATGAGGTGCGAGATATTGCTAGTGAAATCACAATCATTACGGAAATGAAGGAGGCGATCGCTGACTTACCCACCAAGTCAACGCAATCAAAGGTCGTGGTTCGCATTATCGATAATGGGATTGGTATCCCAGAGGATATTCGCAAAAAACTGTTTGACCCATTTTTCACAACTAAACCCGTGGGCAAGGGGACAGGGTTGGGATTGTCGATCAGTTATCAAATCATCGTTGAGAAACATCAAGGTAGTCTAGAATGCTTTTCGACTCTCGGTAAGGGTACAGAGTTTAGAATCGAAATACCAATTGGAGCGCCATCTTGAACTATATGATCCTCAAGAACATTTTAGGATGATGATCGCCCATTAAACTAAAAAACAGTCTAACTTTGCTTCTTGTTAAAATTTCGACCTTTACACGTAGCATTCTGCGCCCTCAAAGCGATCGCCTAATCCATGAAAAATCCATCCGACACTTCGCCTTTGCAAAATATTTTTTCTTGGGTAACAAATACCCCTGAACGAGCAATTGACGAGGCTTTTGAATTCGCTGTCGATATCAAGCGGCTCGAAGAAGAAAATTTTAATGGCAACAGGATTGCCAATGATGGCAGTTTTGGTAGCAGCGTATTTAGCGTGTTTGAGATCAAACTTCAGAAGTATCTCAGAACAATTAAGGCGCGTCTAAATTTTTATAAAATTAGTGCCGCGCTGCCCTATTTGCAACCTCAGAGCTATAACGACTCAGCCAATGCGGCGATCGCTAAATATGCCCCCAATAACCAAACCCTCGATCCTGTTGGTAGTGGACAATTATCAGCCAACCAGTTAGGCGGCAACAGTCGCAAATTTTCTCTTTATCAAAAACTCGCATTTATTGATTACACCCTCGAAAGGTATAACGAATCAAGCGATCGCCCTCTAACGATTGATGTGGATAACACCTCCTCGAAATCTTCAAACCCGTCATCAAGCAATGCTTCCGCTACTACGGGAGCCAATAGACGTAATGGGAATGATGATGATGAAAAGTTTCAGATGTTTAAAAGTGCAAAAAATAAAAGCTACCGACAGACTCCTCAACCCGTTACCCCGATCGAAAAAAGTATCCTTCCTGGCTCATTTTTCAAGGCTTTCGATCGCGTTAAGCGTAATTTAAGCGGCTCTTATTCTGAGTATGAGCGAGACATCGTTGAAGAATTGCGTCAGTCACGCACAAGGATTAATCAAGCGCTGCGCTACATTGTGGTGTTAGTAATTTCTGTGATTGCGGTGCAGTTCCTGTCAAAGGCTCTGATTTTCAGCCCGATGATTAATAGTTTCACCGATGCCAACAACATGTCGATCAAGTTCAGCCCTGCGATCGAAGAAAAAGCTTTTAAGGCATTGCAAGCGGCTAAGGAACGGATTGAATTTGACTTTACGATCAAAACCATAATGCTAGAGCAGGCTCGGCTAAAGGAAGAATCCGTAAAGTCTGAAGCAGGAAAAGCTGAAGTTAGCAAACACGAAACTACCAAATCCGAAGAAAGAAAACCTGAAGCAGCACCTAAAGTGGAGGCGGGTAAATCGGAAGTATCTAAATCTGAAGAAAAGGCAACAGAAACATCGGAAAAGAAATCACCATCAGAAGAGGTAGAAGCCCTAATCCAGCAAGAATCCCTCAAGATTTTGAAAAGATTTAACGCGGCAAGTCTTGATGGGGTGAAAAACCTCTTAGCCGATATTACGGCGGCAATTGTCTTTTATCTATTTTTGCTGTCGGGTCGCAAAGAACTGAATACGATTAAAGAATTTCTTGATGAAGTTCTATATAGTCTCAACGACAATGCGAAAGCTTTCTTGATTATCATTTCCACTGATACCTTTGTCGGATTTCACTCTAGCGAAGGCTGGGATGCTTTATTAACAGTAATATTTGACCATTTCGGACTACCTGAAAACAAGATTCTTGCCCAATCGTTTATTTCCACAGTTCCTGTGTTTTTGGATGGCTTGTTTAAATTTTGGATTTTCCAATATCTAACCCAAGCCTCACCAGCCACAGCCACGATCTACCGCGAAATGAACGAATAAACTTACAATCGCTCAATGCCACGATCTAAAACTTCGTAATAAAGCGGTAGATATCCTGATTTGATACCACTATCTTCTCTAGCTTTGTCTAAGTTGCCGCTTAGGGTGTGGCTATTGTGAACGCTGTAGATTTCATAGCGATCGCCGATAAATACATAATCAGCAACATCGGTGAACTCTTCGCCCTTCGTCAATTGCCAATGATCGTTGACATAGACAAAATGATAGTCGGCAAGATCGGGGCTTGAGGATGGACGCTCAATGGCGGCGGCGATGGTGGCGGTGTAATGGGGATTTCTGTCAGTCGGGGGGATAATTTTGCTGGTGACGTTACGATAAAAGCAGCTTTCGTTATTACAAAAGCGTAGTTTTGCCATTTTGTTTTTAATCAGGTTAAAGCGATCGATAATTTGAATAGCGGCTGGATCGCTTGTTTCCGAAATACTTGAGCTAATGGCATGGGCGCTTAGGGAGTTAGCAAAAGTAATACAAAGACAGATGATGCAAATCAAAAAAATATTTAATACATTGGCAAGCGATCGCTTTTGGTTACGAATCATAAAGTTTTTTATTAAAGATTATTAAGATTATAAGACTTGTGAATTGCCTGATAAGTTGGAAAAATGAAAGATTTGTTTATTTTTAAAAATGAAAATTTATTGCGAATGGTGCTAACCCATCGCTCTTACGTTAACGAAAATCCCAATGGGGGTGAGGATAATGAACGATTAGAGTTTCTTGGTGATGCAATTTTAAATTTTTTAAGTGGTTCCTACCTTTATCGCCAACATCCAAATTTGGGAGAAGATGAACTTACGCGCCGCCGCGCTGCTTTGGTTGATGAAAGACAACTTGCCGCTTTTGCGATCGCCCTTGGACTGGATGCCAAGATTTTATTGGGGAAAGGGGCGCAACGTGATGGGGGAAATAAAAGTGATAATCTCTTAAGTTGTGTATTTGAAGCAATGATTGGCGCTTTGTATTGGATCGGAATTGTGATGTGGAATCAATCCGCCCTGCGGTAGAGGTTTTATTTAATTCTGTGCCACCAGAATTGGTAAGTAGCCGAGCTGATCTTCCCCCAAAAATCGGTTGATCGAATGGGTACACGCTCATATTGGTCACACTTTCCCAAAATATATTACTGAGAGAGTTGCAGGAACTGATCATCTGCCCGAATTTGCATCTAGAGTGTATGTTGGCGATCGCTTATATGGTGAGAGTCGGCGAAATTTTTCTAGTAAAAAAGAAGCTGAACGCGCAGCCGCCACTGATGCCTTAGCCCAAATCGAAAGAATGTTATAAGTCTAGTTAAAATTTTATGTCAGAAGATTGGTTAGTAATTGGCAAAATTGTCTCTCCGCAAGGACTAAAAGGTGAGGTGAGAATATTGTCTTATTCGGATTTTCCCGAACGATTTGAGAATGCAGGAAAACGTTGGATTGCGGCTACAGAAAAAGATGAACCGCAAGAAATAAAGATGCTATCGGGGCGAGAAATTGCAGGCAAAAAGAATCTATTTGTAGTACGTCTAGAAGGTGTGAATGATTGCGATCGCGCTGAAGCTCTGCGTAATTATGTAATGATGATCCCCACTAGCGATCGCCCCACTCTTGGACATAACGAATATATGATTGCCGATTTAGTCGGTTGCAATGTCTATCATCAGCCCACGGGTAAGCTTTTGGGTGAAGTAATTGGCATTCTTTCCGCAGGGAATGATTTACTGGAAGTGCGTAATCCAGAAAATAACGAAGTAGAGTTAATTCCTTTTGTCGAAGCGATCGCGCCTTTTGTGGATATTACGCAAAAGCGGATTGAGGTCACACCACCCAAAGGACTGATCGATCAATGGTTGTAGAAAATGATCGCGCTTATGAATTCTCTTAGGACTTACGCAAAACAACCTAACGTAGGGGCAATTCATGAATTGCCCCTACGTTAGAATAACGGTTTTTTTTCCAGTTCTAATAGCGCTTGTTTCCGTTCCACTCCCCATCGATAGCCACTGAGAGAACCATTACTCCCCACCACTCGATGACAGGGAATAGCGATCGCTAGTTTATTTGCCGCACAAGCTGAAGCAACTGCTCGAAAGGCTTTGGGGTTTCCAATTTGGGCGGCAACTTGTTGATAGCTTATGGTACTTCCGACGGGAATAGTCTGTAATACTTGCCATACCTGTTGTTGAAAAGCAGTACCCTGAATATCAAGCGGCAAATTCAAACTGCGCCTCGGTATTTCAATCGTTGAGACTACATCGGCAACCCATTGCTGAAATGTCGGATCGTCATCACCCAATTTTGCCTGTGGAAATCGCCGATAAATTTCGCTCGCCAATTCATCTGGATTGTCGCCTAAGGCGATCGCGCAAATCCCGATCTCAGTCGCAGCAACCATCGCCCATCCTAAGTTCGTATTCTCAACAGCAAATCGAATTTCCTGATTCGTTGCAACTTTTTTGTATTGGGTTGGTTTCATATCAAATATGTTGACAGTTGAGTATAAAAGCCACTAAGTAGGTGGACTTAATTAATTGTTTGGTGGAACAGGCTTCTAGCCTGTTGACAGGCAGGATGCCCGTTCCACACTTTATCCGTTCCACACTTTATATTTAATTGCAACTAGCTACTTACTGAATTCAACTATTTTGACACCCTAACTTACCAGACTTGCAAGTAAATATGTAATTCTTGTGATCTAACTTGATTAAGTGGAAATTAATCAGAAATAAGTCATTTATCTTTATTGACTTAAGATCGTAACTTACGGTAACTTGTGTTTGACTGAATACAGACTACAAAAGGCTTCGTCTAAACAAGGTACTGTCGCTCGTGGTTTTGATGAATTTAGCTACTAAAGTCCGCACTTTTATGAGCGATTTGATAACTTGGTTCTTTCGCAGCCTCTTGCGACCCAACGTCATCTTACCGATCGCTGGTTTTGCAGGAGTTATTGCCCTATGGTGGGTGATCGCGTTATTTCGCCATGAAATGATGCCTACACCACCAGAAGCATTGGTCAAGAATTTAGATTTTATTTTAAATCCATTTTATCGGCGCGGACCAGGGGATATTGGCATTGGCTGGTTGCTGCTAGCTAGCCTCCGTCGAGTTTGCATTGGCTTTTCCTTGGGTGCTGTAGTTGCCATTCCCGTTGGCGTTTGGATTGGCTTATCTCGTAACGCTTGGTTAGCGATTAACCCGATCATTCAGGTGTTTAAGCCCGTTTCGCCTCTTGTGTGGTTGCCGATCGCCTTAGCAATTTTTAACGCGGCGGAGCCTTCCGCAATATTCGTGATTTTCATTACTTCCCTTTGGTCAACCATTATTAATACTGCCGAAGGAGTTAGTAACGTTCCCAAAGACTATTTAGAAGTAGCTCAAGTTCTAGAAATGCCCCGATGGAAGCAATTAGTCAAGGTGATTTTACCCGCTAGTCTGCCCTATATCTTTACAGGTCTACGCATTAGCTTAGGGATAGCATGGCTGGTGATTGTGGCGGTAGAAATGCTCACGGGTGGTATTGGCATTGGCTTTTTTGTTTGGGATGAATGGAGCCGATTGAATGTGAGTTCGGTATTCTTGGGAGTCTTTGTAATTGGAGTAACGGGGCTAATTTTGGACTATGCCCTCGCCAAATTGCAAGAGATCATGACTCGCCGCCCCGCACAGTCCTAGTATTTGGAGATGACTATGTACAGAGCGCATACAAGGAGAGCTTTTCTTAGGGGAATGACCGCTACTGCTTCAGCGATCGCTTTTTCTGCTTGCGCCCAAGAACAAGGACGAAATCCCACTGGACTGTCGGAAACCGCCCTTGCGGTCGAACCAATTATTAACCCCGCTAGCCTAGAAAAGCCCAACTTAACTGTTGGCTTCGTACCCGTTAACGATTGCGCTCCCTTTGCGATCGCTTGGGAAAAGGGATTCTTTCGGAAGTATGGGTTAAATGTGACGCTTAGTCGTGAAGCAAGCTGGGCGAATTCCCGTGATGGGATTATCTTTGGGCGTTTAGATGCCTCGCCTGTTGTATCGGGTGCTGTCACCAATGCCCGAACCAGTGCAGAAGGCGCACGCTACTTTCCCCTATGTGCAGCGATGACTATCCATCGTCATGGCAATGCGATTACCTTCAATCGCAAACTGTGGGAAGCAGGTATTCGTCCCTTATCTACCTATAATGGAGACTTGGAGAGGTTCGGAAAGGATTTGCGAAACTATTGGCAAACTGCGCCCATCGACGAACGAGTTTGGGCAACGGTTCTGAGTTCTTCTATCTATGAGTATTTCCTGCGCTATCTGCTTTCATCGGCGGGTATCGATCCAGTTGCCGAATTGCGTTCCATTATTACGCCGCCACCTCAGATGGTGAGCAATATGCGGATGAATGCGATTCAAGCCTATATGGTTGCCGAACCTTGGAACACAAGAGCGATCGCAGGTAATGAAGGGATAGGATTTACCTTTGCCCAAGGGCGAGAAATTTGGAACGGGCATCCCGATCGCCTGTTAGCCGTGCGCGAATCCTTCATTCAGGACTATCCTAAAACCTATCGATCGCTAGTAAAAGCGATGATCGAAGCCTGTCAGTATTGCAGCGAACCCGCTAATCGAGAAGAAATTGCTAAAATCATTTCGCAGCGCTCCTTTACGGGTACAAATGTGAAATATACTCGACCTGCCATTGTTGGAAGTTACAACTATGGTGGCTTTGATCAGCAACCGCGCATCACCAATAGTTTAGAGACAACGCTGTTCTTTGAAATGCCAGCTTCTGTTTCTGAAATTGCCCATGACCATTCCACTTTTCTGTGGCAATCGCAAAGTCTATGGTTGATGACTCAAGCAACCCGTTGGGGGCAAATTCTAGAATTTCCGAAAAATGCTGAAGCGATCGCTCGTCAAGCATGGCGAACGGATTTATATCGGGAAATTGCCGCCGAAATGGGAATTAAATGTCCATCGGATGATTATAAAGTGGAACCTGCCGCAGCCTTTATTGATCGCAAGTCCTTTGACCCTAGCAATCCCATCGGCTATCTCAACAGCTTTGAAATCAGGGCAAATGCGCCCCAATCCTTTTTCCTTGCGTAATTTTTCTTTGCATAATCTTGCAGAATATTTTTTATGACTAACCAACCAGCGCCTAATTCTAATCCTTCCCACGACAAGCCTTTTTTGGTAATCGAAAATATCGTCAAGGCTTTTCGCAAACCCGATGGCAGTCAATTTGTGGTGCTAGATGGCATTGATCTCGCGATCGCTGAGCAGCAATATGTTGCGGTAATTGGTCACTCAGGTTGTGGCAAATCAACGCTCTTGAGGATTGTCGCAGGATTAGAGAAGCCAACATCAGGTTCCGTCACCTTAGAAGGTAAGCTGATTCGCAAACCAGGAGCAGAACGGATGATGGTCTTTCAGGGCTATTCGTTGCTGCCTTGGCTGACGGTAAGAGAAAACATCCGTATGGCAGTGGATGAAGTATTCAAAACCGCCAGCCGTGACGAAAAAATTGCGATCGTCAATGAACATATTGAAATGGTGAATCTCACCGCCGCCGCTGATAAATATCCCCAAGAACTTTCAGGCGGGATGAAGCAACGAGTTGGAGTGGCGCGTGCCTTGGCGACTCGTCCGAAAATGCTGCTGTTAGATGAACCATTTGGAGCGCTAGATGCCTTGACCAGACCTAAGCTCCAGCAACAGGTTCTCGATATTTGGGAGAATCATCGCCAAGCGGTGATGATGATTACCCATGATGTGGATGAGGCAATTTTCATGTCCGATCGCGTGGTGATGATGACCAATGGACCAAAAGCGACTATTGGAAAAGTGTTAGATATTCCTTTACCGCGTCCACGCGATCGCCATGAATTGAGAGAATCTAAGGAGTATTACGAATTACGAAATCAAGCCTTGGATTTTCTGGAGAGATATCAATAGGCTGTTGATTGTTTAGATAGCGATCGCCTACAAATCACGACTCACGGTAATAGCGATCGCCTTTAGAACATAAATTAGATTGTTAATGCGATCGATTCGGGAGTTTTGTGAAGAGTTTAGGATTGATGTGCCGTTATAATTTAGACAATAGAAAATAATATTTTACTAAATTTATGAATAACACTTAAGGAAATTGACGCTTATGCTAACTCTACAAATTACAAAAGATCAGGTTTTTACTTTGATCGATCAACTTTCACTTAATGAGCAGCAAGAAGTTTTACAATATTTAGTCAAAAAAACCCGTGAGGATCTTGATGATACCCCCGATGATATTGTTATCGAAGGTATTAAACAAGGACTTAAAGAGGATGTCACTTGTATCTATAGCTAAGAAAACATTTTGAGCGATCGCCTATAGGGCATCTCTAAAAAAGACTAAGAGAGACAAACATGAAAATCAAGAGCAATTAATTACCTAAACAACAAGATATTATCACGAGTATTTCTTGAG
>JBILGV010000107.1:0-15603 GCA_044350865.1 Pseudanabaena sp.
GTTTTCGATGGTTCCTAGAAGAAGGACTTATTGAAGAGCTTGAGAGTTTCTCACCGATTACAGATTATACGGGCAAAATGGAACTCCATTTCATTGCCAAAGATTATAAACTCAAGCGTCCAAAATACAGTGTTGATGAGTCCAAACGTCGGGATGCCACCTATGCCGTACAGATGTACGTTCCCACTCGGCTTATCAATAAAGAAACAGGAGAAATAAAAGAGCAAGAAGTATTTATCGGCGATCTGCCCCTGATGACAGATCGTGGAACCTTCATCATCAACGGCGCTGAGCGAGTCATCGTCAATCAGATTGTCCGAAGCCCTGGGGTTTACTACAAGCAAGAAATTGATAAAAACGGTCGCCGTACCTACAACGCCAGCCTCATTCCTAATCGAGGCGCTTGGTTAAAATTTGAAACCGATAAGAATGATCTTGTCTGGGTTCGTATTGACAAAACCCGTAAACTTTCCGCGCAGGTATTGCTCAAAGCGATCGGCTTGAGTGACGCTGAAATTCTTGATGCATTAACTCACCGTGAGTATTTCCAAAAAACCATCGACAAAGAAGGTCAGTTTGACGAAGACGAAGCACTGAAAGAGCTTTATCGTAAATTGCGCCCAGGTGAGCCTCCTACAGAATCAGGTGGTCGTGAACTATTGCGATCGCGCTTTTTTGACCCCAAACGTTATGACCTCGGAAAGGTTGGACGTTATAAGCTCAACAAAAAACTGCGCTTAAATACCCCTGACACGATGCGGGTATTGACCGAGAAAGACATTCTTACCGCGATCAATTATTTGATCAACCTCAAGTTCGACATCGGTGAAATCGACGACATTGACCACTTAGGCAATCGTCGCGTCAGGTCAGTTGGTGAATTGCTGCAAAACCAAGTCCGTGTTGGCTTAAATCGTCTCGAAAGAATCATTCGTGAACGGATGACCGTCTCCGATGTCGATGCCCTCACTCCAGCTTCCTTGGTTAATCCCAAACCTTTAGTAGCCGCAATCAAAGAATTCTTTGGTTCCAGCCAACTATCGCAGTTTATGGATCAAACCAATCCTCTAGCTGAGTTGACCCACAAACGCCGTCTCAGCGCCCTTGGACCTGGTGGTCTAACTCGTGAACGCGCAGGGTTTGCGGTGCGGGATATTCACCCTAGTCACTATGGTCGCATCTGCCCCATTGAAACTCCTGAAGGTCCTAACGCAGGACTGATTGGTTCCTTGGCAACTCACGCTCGCGTTAATCAGTACGGTTTCATTGAGACTCCTTACTATGCGGTCGAAAACGGCAAAGTTCTAAAAAATCAAGAGCCTGTCTATATGACGGCTGATGAAGAAGATGAATTTCGAGTTGCTCCTGGTGACGTAGCCACCAACGATGAAGGCTATATCTTCCTTGAAATTGTGCCGATTCGCTACCGCCAAGAATGGGGTACGGCAAGTCCCGAAGAGATCGATTATGTCGCGGTTTCACCCGTACAGATTATCTCGGTGGCAACATCGCTGATTCCGTTCCTTGAGCATGATGATGCTAACCGCGCCCTGATGGGATCGAACATGCAACGTCAAGCGGTTCCCCTATTGCGTCCTGAGCGTCCTCTAGTTGGAACTGGGCTAGAAGCTCAAGCCGCCCGTGACTCAGGGATGGTCATCGTCTCACGAGTTACAGGAGAAGTCTCCTATGTATCTGCTGACGAAATTCGGGTTAGGGCTGATGATACAGGGCTGGAGAGCATCTATCGTCTCCAAAAGTATCAGCGATCGAACCAAGATACCTGCTTAAATCAGCGTCCTCTTGTTTGGGTTGGCGATACGGTCGTCTCAGGACAAGTGCTGGCTGATGGTTCTGCAACTGAAGGCGGCGAAATTGCCCTTGGTCAGAACATTCTGGTTGCCTACATGCCTTGGGAAGGCTACAACTACGAAGACGCGATCTTGATTAATGAGCGCCTCGTAATTGATGATGTCTACACTTCGATTCACGTTGAAAAATACGAAATTGAGGCAAGACAAACCAAACTAGGTCCTGAAGAAATTACCCGCGAAATTCCCAACGTCGGCGAAGATTCGCTGCGTAACCTTGATGAACAAGGCATTATTCGGATCGGTGCTTGGGTAAGTTCTGGCGAAATTCTTGTCGGTAAGGTGACACCAAAGGGTGAATCCGATCAGCCGCCTGAAGAAAAACTCTTGAGAGCAATCTTCGGTGAAAAGGCTCGTGATGTAAGGGACAACTCCTTGCGTGTACCTAATGGTGAAAAGGGTCGTGTTGTTGATGTGCGTGTATTTACTCGCGAACAAGGCGATGAGCTTCCCCCTGGAGCAAACATGGTTGTCCGTGTTTATGTCGCTCAAAAGCGCAAAATCCAAGTCGGCGACAAAATGGCAGGTCGTCACGGTAACAAGGGTATTATTTCTCGGATTTTACCGAAAGAAGATATGCCTTTCTTGCCCGACGGTACTCCTCTCGACATCGTGTTGAACCCTCTGGGTGTACCTTCACGGATGAACGTCGGACAGGTGTTTGAATGCTTGCTCGGTTGGGCTGCGGAAAACTTGAATGCTCGCTTTAAGATCGTACCTTTCGATGAAATGTATGGCGAAGAGGCTTCTCGTGAGTTGATCAATGGTCAACTTTCCCATGCGCGTGAACACACTGGTCGAGACTGGATCTTCAATGATGAATTCCCTGGAAAGTTGACAGTGTATGACGGTCGGACTGGTGAACCTTTCGATCAACCCGTGACCGTTGGTAAGGCCTATATGCTGAAACTCGTTCACCTTGTCGATGACAAGATCCATGCGCGATCGACTGGTCCTTACTCACTAGTTACGCAGCAGCCTCTAGGTGGTAAAGCCCAGCAGGGTGGTCAGCGCTTCGGAGAAATGGAAGTATGGGCGTTGGAAGCATTTGGTGCAGCCTATATTCTCCAAGAGTTGCTCACGGTCAAGTCTGACGATATGACGGGACGTAACGAAGCGCTCAATGCGATCGTTAAGGGACATGCAATTCCTCGTCCTGGTACTCCTGAGTCCTTTAAGGTGTTGGTGCGTGAGCTTCAGTCTCTCTGCTTGGATGTGTCCGTTCACAAACTATCTGAAGATGGCAGTAACCAAGATACTGAAGTTGATCTGATGGTTGATACAGGCTCTCGCCGTACACCTAGTCGTCCAACCTATGAGTCGGTCTATCGAGGCGACATCAACTTTGATGAGGATGATGATTAATTATTAGCTGTTGGCTATTAGCTGCTAGCTTTTGGAATATCCAAGCTAAACGTTAATAGCTAAATGCTAAACCTTAATAGCTAACTCAAGTTTGGTGCTGAAATTCAGCGATTTGCTACGCAATGCAAGCCAGCGCAATTCAATCATAAAAAAGCTAAAAGCTAACCGCTAATAGCTAACAGCTTTCAACCTAAAGAAATTAATTTAAGGACTTTGTAACGTATGGCGAAAGTGGAACAGCGATTTGACTATGTCAAGATTGGCTTGGCATCACCCGATCGCATTCGTAAGTGGGGCGAGCGCGTTTTACCAAATGGCAGTTTGGTCGGCGAGGTCACGAAACCTGAAACTATTAATTACCGCACATTAAAGCCCGAAATGGATGGCTTGTTCTGTGAGCGCATTTTTGGTCCTGCCAAGGATTGGGAATGCCATTGCGGTAAGTATAAGCGTGTTCGCCATCGTGGTATTGTCTGCGAACGCTGCGGTGTTGAGGTCACGGAATCGCGAGTACGCCGTCATCGCATGGGCTTTATTAAGCTAGCTGCGTCAGTTACCCATGTGTGGTATCTCAAGGGTATTCCTAGCTATATGGCGACTTTGCTCGATATGCCTTTGCGTGATGTGGAGCAAATTGTCTATTTTAACGCCTACGTTGTCCTGAATCCAGGGATTGAATCTGAAGTCGAAGGTGAAGTTACTGTAGTTAATAGTCGTGAGATTCGGATTCGCGGTATTGATGGTATTGAACGCGCCTATCATTTACATCCTAAACACACACCAGATGTATCCGAAGGGAAAATTGTAGAAGCTGGGCAGGTAATCGCCAGTGCCTATAATCTCTCTTATAAACAATTGCTTTCTGAGGATCAATGGATCGATCTTGAAGATCAAATCTATGCTGAAGATCCAGTATTAGATGGGATTGAGGTGGGTATTGGTGCTGAAGCGATCAAGCAATTACTGCAAAATATCAATCTTGAGAAAGAAGCCGAACGCCTACGCACAGAGATCGAAAACTCTAAGGGGCAGAAACGCGCCAAACTAATCAAACGTTTGCGCGTGGTTGATAACTTTGTGGCTACAGGTTCTAGACCAGACTGGATGGTTCTAGATATTATCCCTGTAATTCCACCAGATTTGCGTCCGATGGTACAGCTTGATGGTGGACGCTTTGCTACGAGTGACTTGAATGATCTCTATCGCCGTGTCATCAACCGTAACAATCGTCTAGCGCGTTTGCAGGAAATCCTTGCCCCTGAAATTATCGTCCGCAACGAAAAGCGGATGTTGCAAGAAGCCGTTGATGCGTTAATCGATAACGGTCGGCGCGGTCGGACTGTGGTTGGAGCAAATAATCGGCCCCTCAAGTCTCTATCAGACATTATCGAAGGTAAACAAGGTCGTTTCCGTCAAAACTTGCTCGGTAAACGGGTTGACTACTCTGGTCGTTCGGTCATCGTGGTTGGTCCTAACCTCAAGATTCACCAATGTGGTCTGCCCAAGGAAATGGCGATCGAGCTATTCCAACCCTTTGTGATTCATCGTTTGATTAAAACGGGCTTAGTGAATAACATCAAAGCGGCGAAAAAGCTGATTCAGCGCAATGATCCTGCAATTTGGGATGTTTTAGAGGATGTGATTCGCGATCACCCTGTCATGCTTAACCGCGCTCCCACGCTTCACCGTTTGGGTATCCAAGCCTTTGAACCTTTGCTGGTCAGTGGGCGAGCAATTCAACTCCACCCTCTCGTATGTCCTGCCTTTAACGCCGACTTCGATGGCGACCAAATGGCGGTTCACGTTCCCTTGTCCATTGAAGCCCAAGCGGAAGCGCGTCTGTTGATGCTTGCCTCGAATAATATCCTTTCGCCTGCAACGGGTCGTCCGATCGTTACACCTAGCCAAGATATGGTTTTGGGTTGTTACTATCTCACCACTGAAAATCCATACAAGCAGAAGGGATTAGGGCGTTACTTCTCCAACTTCAACGATGTGGTCATGGCTTATGAACAACATGAAATTGATATTCATGCCAATGTTTGGGTGCGCTTTGAAGGAATCCTTGAAGGGCAAGGAGAAGAAAAGGAAAACGAGGAGCCGAAAGTCACAATTCTGGAAGACGGTTCTAAGGTAAAGGAATTTGATTTCCGCCGTATTCGTGAAGATGCTGAAGGTGGATTGATTTCTCAATACATCAAAACCACTCCAGGAAGGGTGATTTTTAATCAAGCGATTTATGCGGCTCTGGCTAAATAAACGTTAGTAAAGCAGTACTTTGTGCTGCTTTACTAAACACCTTGGCTTAATTAATTGTTGATAGTGGAACAGGCTTCTAGCCTGTTGACGGGCAAGATACCCATCCCACGCCAGCTACTCAACTACAAAATTTGAACTAATTACAAGATTATTTAATAGCTTAATATCATGGCAGATTTCACGATTAGCAGCACGGATTCGCCTGAAGAAACAAAGCCCCAGCGCTTTATCAACCGCACCATTGACAAGGGGCAGTTGAAAAAACTGATTGCATGGGCGTTTACACATTACGGAACCACTAGCGCCGCTAATGTCGCTGACCAACTGAAGGCGTTAGGATTTCGCTATGCAACTCAGGCTGGCGTATCGATTAGTATTGAAGATTTACAGGTTCCCGCCAGTAAGAAGGCTTTGCTAGCGGCGGCGGAATTAGAAATCGAGGAGACCGCTAGCCGTTATGTGCGTGGTGAGATCACCGAAGTGGAGCGGTTCCAGAAGGTAATTGACACTTGGAACGTTGCCAATGAAAACTTGAAAGAGGAGGTGGTGAAAAACTTTAAGAGTAATAATCCTCTCAATTCCGTTTATATGATGGCGTTCTCTGGTGCGCGGGGAAATATTTCACAGGTGCGTCAGTTGGTGGGTATGCGCGGCTTGATGGCTGATCCGCAAGGGGAAATCATCGATTTACCGATTAAAACTAATTTCCGCGAAGGGCTAACGGTAACTGAGTATATTATTTCTTCATACGGAGCGCGTAAAGGGCTGGTAGACACAGCGCTGCGTACTGCCGACTCTGGATACCTCACCCGTCGTCTAGTAGACGTATCACAAGACGTGATCGTGCGTGAAAATGATTGTGGTACAACCCGTGGCATTCGACTAAAAGCAATGAAAGATGGTGAGAAGACGCTGATCAAACTTTCCGATCGCCTATTTGGTCGTGTCGCCGCCGAGGATATTGTCGATCCGAAAACAGGTGAAGTAATTGTTTTACAAAATCAAGAGATTTCCGAGGACTTGTCTCTAGCTGTCGCTAAAGCTGGTGTAGAAGAAGTTTGTGTACGTTCAGCCTTTACTTGCGAATCGACCCGTGCAGTTTGCCAGATGTGCTACGGCTGGAGTCTGGCGCATTTAGAGTTAGTGAATATTGGCGAAGCAGTCGGAATTATCGCCGCGCAGTCGATCGGTGAACCAGGAACCCAGTTAACCATGCGTACCTTCCACACGGGTGGTGTATTTACAGGGGAAGTAGCGGAACAGCAACGCGCTCCCTATGTCGGCACGGTCAAATATAGTAAAAAGCTAAAAGTTCGTCCCATGCGTACTCGCCACGGTGAAGATGCCTTCATCGTCGAGTCCAATGGTGACTTTACCCTTGAGAGTTCTGAGGGTAAGCAAGTCTATGCGATTACCCAAGGTTCGACCTTGTTGGTGCGGGATGGTCAGAAGGTAACGCCGAACCAGTTGATGGCTGAGGTTTCGATCACAGGTAAGACTTCGCGTAAAACCACGGAAAAAGCGACTAAGGCTTTGAATACTGGGCTTGCAGGTGAGGTAATGTTCTCTGATCTGGCGATCGAAGAGAAGAAAGACCGTCAAGGTAATACCAGTTATGTCGCTCGTGGTGAAAAAGGTCGGGTTTGGGTACTGGCTGGTGAAGTTTATAACTTGCCGCCTGGGGCTGAGCCAACGGTCAAAAATGAATCTCAGGTACATGAAGGTGATGTGCTTGCCGAAACTCGTTTGATCACTGAGCATGGTGGTGTGGTTCGTCTTAGTGAAGAAGATAGCCGTCATAACCGTGAAGTGGAAATTATCACTGCCTCGGTGGTGCTGGATCAGGCGATCGTTAAGGAAGAAAGCTACCAAGGACGCGAGCATTATATTCTCGAAACTCAGGGTGGTCAAAGCTTCTCGCTGAAGGCTTCTCCAGGGACTAAGTTGATTAATAATCAAGTAGTTGCTGAACTGATTGATGATACTTACCAAACCAAGAGCGGCGGTATTATCAAGTTTGCGGGTGTGGAAGTTGCTAAGCGTAGCAAAGGTAAGCAGGGTTATGAAGTCGTCAAGGGCGGCACATTGCTCTGGGTTCCTGAAGAAACCCATGAAGTCAACAAAGATGCTTCGCTGTTGATGGTGGAAGAAAATCAGTTTATTGAAGCTGGCACGGAAGTCGTCAAGGATATTTTCAGCCAAACTGCAGGGGTTGTCGAAGTATTCCAAAAGAACGACATTTTGCGTGAAATCGTGATCAAACCAGGGGATCTGCACTTGGTAGATGATCCTCAAACTGCAATGCAAAAGAATGGTTCGTTGGCTTATCCTGGCACAGAAATTATGCCTGGGTTAACTTCACCCGAACTCCGCTATGTGGAATATTTGGATTCAACCGAAGGTCCTGCATTATTGCTGCGTCCTGTGGAAGAATACCAAGTTCCTGATGTGCCTACGGTTCCTAGTCAAGAATCCGTTAACCAAGAAGGACGTTCGATCGGGTTACGCGCTGTCCAACGTATTCCTTACAAAGATGGCGATCGCGTCAAGGCTATTGACAGCGTTGAACTACTCAAGACCCAGTTGTTGCTAGAAGTTGACACTGATGCGCCCCAATTGGCGGCTGATATTGAGTTTATTCCCAACGAAAGCGATTCTGGCAGTCTGCGCCTGCAACTGGTCATCCTCGAATCTTTGGTAATTCGTCAAGACAATACTGGCGATCCTGCCCATAGCAACTCGCGGACTCGTCTACTTGTGGATGATGGCGATCGCATTGAACCAGGAGCAGTTGTGGCTCGGACGGAAATTCTTTGTAAGAAAGCTGGACGCATTCGCGGTATTCGTCAAGGCTCGGAAGTAGTTCGCCGCTTGCTGGTTGTCACCGAAGCTGATTGTATTACCACCACTTGCCCCAATCCCACAGTAAAAGCTGGCGATCTATTGCGATCAGGTGATGAAATTGGCGAAGGCGTGATTACCGAAGAATCGGGACAAGTCCTTACCGTTGAAGATGGCAAAGTCGTATTCCGTATCGGTCGTCCTTATCTTGTTTCCCCTGGTGCATTGCTCCAGATTCATGACGCGGATCTCGTCCAGCGTGGTGACAACATCGCCTTGCTGGTATTTGAACGGGCGAAAACGGGAGACATTATCCAAGGTTTGCCTCGGATTGAAGAGTTACTTGAAGCGCGTAAGCCCAAGGAAATGTGTGTTCTGGCGCGGATTTCTGGTACGGCTCAGGTCACTTATGACTCCGATGATAATCCTGAAGTGCAGATCATTGGTGAAGATGGCAAGATTGATGACGACTACTCGTTTAATGCGGGTCAAGGTGTAATCATCTCTGATGGTCAGAAGCTATCGGCAGGTGAAGCGATCACCGATGGTCCCGCCAATCCCCATGACATTCTCGATATCTATTTCCATGCGTACAAGGAATCGCTGGGTGTCAGACAAGCTGCCCTAATTGGTTTACAGAAGGTACAAGAGTTCTTAATGAACGAAGTGCAGTCAGTTTACCAATCGCAAGGTGTAGATATTTCCGATAAGCACATTGAGGTAATCGTCAAGCAGATGACCTCGAAGGTACGGATCGAAGATGGTGGTGATACCACCCGTCTACCTGGTGAACTTGTCGAACTTCATCAAGTTGAACAAATCAACGAAGCGATGGAAATTACAGGTGGCGCACCTGCGGACTACACGCCTGTATTGATGGGTATCACCAAGGCGAGTTTAAATACCGACAGCTTTATCTCGGCGGCGAGTTTCCAAGAAACCACTCGTGTTCTCACGGAAGCGGCGATCGAAGGTAAGTCTGACTGGTTGCGTGGCTTGAAAGAGAACGTAATTATCGGTCGCTTGATTCCTGCGGGTACGGGCTTTAATGCTTACGATACGCCAATTGTGGAAGTTGATAATGGCTATGAGCCAGATCTTGGCTATGACGAAGAAGCGGATGACGTAATCATTGATGACAATACTGCTCGTAATTATCAAATCATTGAGCCTCGGATCGAACCAATCCGTGTCATTGATAAACCTCGCAGTCGTCGTAGTTTTGACGATGAGCTAGTCGATGATGATGTGGAGTTTGAGGATGAAGAAGAGGAAGATGATGACGATGATTTTGATGATGAAGACTAATTAGTCACGAAAAAAGGCTCGCTAAGCGAGCCTTTTTTATAGGTGTTTCTTGCGGTAAAGCAACGACTCTGTTGGGAGGATTTGGAAAACTTCAAGAGCCAAGATTGATCAAACCTTTAACTCGCGATCGCTTAATTTGATTACCAACTGCTCTTAAGGGAATTTTTGTGGCATTGTTAATATCAAATTCGCGGTTATTACTGAAGGTGTTATTCCCTAAAGATGTAGTTGTGCCAAGATCGGGACCAGGAGAATCATCAGTGCCGCCGAGAACCACTAAACCGTTGCGTCGATTGTCAGCGATCGCATTTCCTCTTAAGATGGGCTGAGCCACATTAGAAATAATGATCCCGTCAATATTGCGTTTGATTTGATTATTAATCAGTTCGACTTGTGATTGTTGCCCAATGGAAAGACCAAAGCCCGTATTCTCAAATCTGTTATCGCGAATTTCGCCTGTACTTGTACCGACTGCGGAGATTCCACTGCCTGTGTTGCCCGTAAAAACATTCTTGACAATGTTGGCATTAGCATTACCTGTGAGAAAAATACCATCATGAGTGTTGCGAGTAAAGTTATTGTTACTAATCACCACATTCCGACTGGATTCTAGCCACAGTCCATAGCCCCGTGGATTGTTATTAGTGATGGTAATCCCTTCAATGCGTGAGTTGTCAGCCGCAGCAATCGCAATATTTTGACTGGCAAAGGTAGAACTAACAAAACGACCACCACCCCTGATAATCACATTGTTTCCATTTCTGTTTGGATTACCGCGTAAAACTGCCCCTCTCGGAAGACGGATTGGAAATTTTTCACCAGTATTTTTACTATAAGTTCCAGCGTCCAATTGAAAGACAACACCTTCTTGCGGATTAGCAGCGATCGCCTCAGTGATTGTCCGAAAAGACTGCGATCCGTTATTAGAGCCTCGTGGTGAGATAAAGATTGTTTGTTGCTGCGGAGGGGGAGGGTCTTGAGACCAAGCTTTAGATGGTGTGATGATTGATAGAGCCGTTGATATTGCACCAAAAGCCAACACAAAAGTGACATTAGCTACACGAGTATTCATGGGATTAAGATGTGGTTTGCGTTTTAAGACAAGGAATCGATTTACATATTGAAGCATTAATTAACTTTATTAGAATTAGACTAACAGGAAATTAATTTTGTTTCATTGATTGTAATTCATATAGATCTTATATGGGTCAAATTAATAATCCTATGGGGTGATGTAAATTGTGAGGTATTGACATAGGTTTAATGTAACTTTAGTTTTTTCGTTCTTTCAGAGCTAGCCAGACTTAATCTTGATGCAAACTACTCTTTCTAAAAAACAAGAAAAGCAAGAATCTCGCCAGCCCAAAAGCGTTTGGAAAAAGCCTTGGATGATTGTGGTTTTAGTCTTGGTTTTGCTGGGCGGCGGATATACGGTCTTCCGTGTTTTAAATGGTACCAGCCAAAACTCAACAACAACTAACGATAAGACAGAATTAGTTGAATCTAAGTCTCTATCCATCAAAATTAAGTCTAGCGGCTCTGTTGTGCCAGTTGAAACTGTTAATCTCAGTCCTAAGCAAGCTGGAAAACTCATCGAACTATTAGTTGATCAGGGGGCGCGAGTGTCAAAGGGACAGATAATTGCCCGAATGGACAATGCGAATCTGATTCCCCAACTCTATCAGGCTCAAGCGAGTGCGGCGGCTAGTGAGGCGAATTTAGCAAAATTACGGAATGGTAATCGTCCTGAAGATATTGCGGCGGCTCAAGCAAGGGTCGAATCGGCAAGGGGCAGAATGGAATCAGCCCGATCGCGTTTAGCCTTGAATAGTATGAGAACTTCACGTTATCGCGGTTTACAAACTGAGGGCGCTATTTCTCGAGATCGCCTTGATGAAATATTAACCGATGATCGGGCAACGCAAGCGGATTTGTTAACTGCGGAGGCTAATTTTGCTGAGGCAAGTCGTCTTTTAGATGAATCTCGCAATGGTAGCCGTGTTGAAGATATTTCCCAAGCTGAGGCTCAACTTGCTCAAGCGATCGCAGGTATTAGATCCATCGAAGTTCAAATAGAAGATACGATTATTCGCGCTCCCTTTGCAGGAATCATCACCCAAAAATATGCGTACGCAGGAGCCTTTGTCACGCCAACTACGACGGCTTCGGCGAGTAATTCATCATCTTCTACTTCGATTGTCGCGATCGCTAATGGTTTAGAAATTATTGCGAAAGTTCCTGAAGTTGATATTTCTCAAATCAAGATCGGTCAAGAAGTAGAAATCGTTGCCGATGCTTTTCCTTCGGAAGTTTTTAAAGGGAAAGTGCGGTTAGTTGCGCCTGAAGCGATCATTGAGCAGAATGTAACCTCATTTCAAGTGCGCATCACCTTAGAAAGTGGGAAGGAAAAACTGCAATCGGGAATGAATACGGATTTGCGCTTTATTGGTCAAAAAATTGATAATGCTCTAGTTGTGCCAACGGTGGCGATCGTCACTCAAGAGGGTAAAACAGGCTTGCTTATCGCTGACGAAAAAGGCAAACCCCAATTCCGTCCTGTGACCATTGGTACAACTGTGGACAATCAGACTCAAATTTTAGGTGGTGCGAACGTAGGCGATCGGGTATTTGTAAAATTACCAGACGCAAAAGCAAAGCTGTAATGATGTGCAGACAATAGCCAAGATTGAGTCGCATCCACAGGATGCGACTCAACTCGTATGTAATTTAGGGATTGCCAACTAAAGTAAAGGTAGCCCAATAGAAAGGATGTGAGAATTCCTTGCCTTTTAACAGTGAAATCTGTGCTTGTTGGAGAGCTTCAGATTTGAGAGAGCCATCCCGCAGTTGTTTGTAAAATTCATTCATTAAAGCTGGCGTACTCTTATCAGCAACATTCCACAAACTTGCTACCACTGTATCTACACCCGCAGATCGGGCTAGCCCTGCAAATCCTAGCTCTGCTTTAGGGGAATCAACGGCGGATTGGCAGGCACTCAGTACCATCAACGCTAATGGTGGAACCTTATTATTAGGATTTGCTCCAAGTTGCAGTTTGTTAAAAGTATCAATTTGTAAGGGTAGTTTTTCGTTGCCAAAATATATTCCAGCTTGATCGATTTGTTGAGGCTCGATGATCGCGTGAGTGGCGATATGTAGAACGGACTGCTTAAATTGCTGACGGATTTTGACAATGTTGTCTATGGAAAGGTCATTATTTAAATAGTATTTTCCACCCTGAGTAACCAGATTTAGCTCATCAGGAACATTAGATAAAGGGTCTAATTTAGGGAATTTTGGAAATTCCGAAGCACCCACGGCTAGAACTTGGTTACTGGCGATCGCCGATGGAGGCTTAGATTCTCCGAAATTTGAGAGGGACAAACTAGGTACAATGGAGATTCGGTATTTTTCAACCAAGTATTCTTTACCATCGTAGAGAGCCGAGAATGGTATTCCTCTTAGGTCTTTACCTGCAACGATGATGAGGTTCTGTACGCCTTTAAGTTGATTTTTCAGGTCATCTGTGAAAATAGCACTATACAATTCTTGAGATGCTTTTTTGTATTCCTCTGACCTGTTTCTTACGCCGCCTTGAAAGCTTTCTACAAGCTTTCCAAGATTAGGGATATATACACTGGGCAGCCCTGCATCTTCAGGACGGGTTGTAGAAGTTATTAGGGATCGCTTCAAGCTGATTCGGCTGTTTAAAGTTTGACCAAACCCTTGATATCCCAAATACAGGATCACTGTTTTAGATTTGGTAACTTCTTTCTCTAAAAATGCAAGGTTTTGTTGGATTTCGGCAAAGTTTTTTGTGCGCCCAAATAGCCCAATTTGCCCGAACTCTTCGCTAAGTGTTTGTTCAGCAGACTCTATGAGGTCTTTAACCGTATTGCCGATGCCACTATTACGAACTTGAATAGAACCAACTGTTGAAGCAGTCCTAATTTTTTGTAAAGGATCTTCACCATTACCAGTAATAATCTGAGTCTTAGCATCTGTAAAATTGTAGAAATACGTTCCTTTAGGAACTACTGAGCCTGTAGTTATATTCTCAACTGTTCCATTTCTTGATTTCAAACTAGCTGAAGAACTCCCAACACTAAATGGCTCATTCAGTTTTATATCAATTCTGCCGCCACTAGTTTTTCCTGCGGTGGAGATACTAGCTGTAACGCCATTTCGATCTACAAAGCTTCCTACAGCTAAAAATCTACCGAAGAATGTATTGCTGGGTGTAAAGTTGACGTTGAGATTTCCCCCAGAAGTCCCACCATTGGTATTGATTGAATCCACTATCACGGTTCTGGGATCAATAGTTACGTTTCCACCTGGACCACTACTAGAACTCGCATTGATCGCCCCCGTTTGAATTTGATCACCTGCGATCAAAGTAACCTCACCACCTCGCTGATTACCATTAGCTGTAATGTTGCCAGTTGTAATCGCTGATGTTGCAGTTTGTATAGTCGAAATATTTAAATCTCCACCTTGACCGCTACTAGAACTGGTATCGATCGCTCCTGTTTTAATCAGATTACCCGCAGTTAATTTTACATTACCGCCTTGCTGATTACCGTTAGCTGTAATGTTGCTAGTTGTAATCGCTGATGTTGCAGTTTGTTTAGTCGAAATATTTAAATCTCCACCATTTGCAATGTTGTTATTACCCGTGGTGATGTTGCCTGTGGTAATTGTGCCGCCATTGACGCTATCGAGCTTAATCATCTTGCCTTGAGAGGCTATATCCTTAGTGGTGATATTGTTTTGAGCATTGATGGTTAGTAAACGAGTATTAGCGTCAAGCTTCCCGTTAAATGTCACGTTATTCCCCGCAAAGGTTACATCATTGCTTAAAGTCGCCGCGTTATAGGTTTGATTACCGCTTGTGGTGACATTTCCGTTCAGCTTGGTTGTAGTCGCTGTGCTGTCTAAGCTTTTTGCATCAACTCTATTGAATGTAGTTGTAGTCGCAGTCGTTTTGATATCTCCCAAGTTATTAGCAATAGTTCCAACTGCTCCACCGAAATTAATATCGGTTCCACCGATCACTGTCAGATTCTGATCTTTACCAGTAATATTGCCAGTTCCAGTAAATGTAATTCCATTACCTGTCAATGTGGGACTATTAGCGATCTCTGTGTTGCCCGTGTATTTCTGTGTACCAGTTGTAGTGACATTTCCATTCAGCTTGGTTGTAGTTGCTGTGCTGTCTAAGCTTTTTGCATCAACTGTGCTAGAGAATGTTGTTGCATCGGCATTTGTTGTTACGTCACCTAATTTATTTGCAGTTGTTCCCAATGCTTGCTTGAAAGCTAGATTGCCTGTTGTTGTTGCATTCAGATTGCCAACCGCTGTTGTACCACCAATTGCTCCACTGAAATCAATACCACCTGTTCCACTGCTTACAGTTAAATTTTGACCATTCGCAGTCGTTCCATCTACGGTTTTATTGAAAGCGATCGCTGAATTTATATCTGTTGCTTTGGCTGCGACATTATTTGTCAGCTTAACTGCACTTGTATAGGCTTGGGTTCCAACAGTTGTAACATTGCCATTTAATGTTGTGTCAGCAGTTCCACTATTTACGGTTAAAGTCTTGGTTCCATCGACTGTGGAATTAAAGGTAATCTTTGAATCAGTAGTTTTCGCCGTGACATCATTAGTAAGTTTGACAGCACCATTGTAAGTTTGCGTTCCCGAAGTAGTGACATTTCCATTAAGTGTTGTGTTGCCAGTGGTTGTCAAACTTGCTAATGGTGTCGCACCTCCAACTGCTGCACCAAAATTAATACCGCCTGTCCCACTACTTACAGTTAAGGATTGAGTATTGGCAGTCGTTCCATCTACTGTTGATTTGAACGCGATCGCTGAGTCTAGAGCCGTTGCTTTGGCTGTGACATTATTTGTCAGCGTAACTGCACCATTATAAGTCTGGTTTCCAGTTGTAGTTACA
>JBILGV010000108.1:0-15586 GCA_044350865.1 Pseudanabaena sp.
AACGAGAAGCTCGATCAGGGTAAAGCCCTTTTCGCCATTCTTCTTGTTGAGCATATGCTGGATTAGCTTAGTCTTGAAGTCTGATTTCATGATTCTTTATCCCTTTTGTGTCAGAAATATGGGTCAAAAAGTGTAACTCTTTGCTTGTAAAAGTAACTTACCCATAACAGATCGCAATGATATCAAGATGCCAATTTTTTTTTGGCCTATGCGTTTCATCTTGATTCTACTTGGACTGAGGAAGCAGAGTCACAGACAGCATTCGATGGAGCCGTAACTGACCCAGGTCCTGGATATCTAGCCTCACACATCACCGATAAAGCCACGACATCAATGACATCAATGTTACCTGAATTAATGTAAAGAAAAACTTGTCCAGTATATGCTTTGAGTCTTGGTTTGAGTGATCGCGCATCACCGATCGCTGACTGTGGGGCGGTAGTGACTGTATAGGCGTAGCTGTCAGTAACTGGAACTATATCAAGGGCGAGGGTTTCAAGGTTTGGCGCTAATGCTGTTTTTTCAGTAAAGTATGCTTTTTGCGCCCTATTTATGGCACTGACATAAATTTTAGCTTCAGATTGCTTGGCTTTGAAAGTTTGATTCAAAAAAGTGGGGATAGCGATCGCGGCAAGAATGCCGAGGATAATAATTACTACCAGCAATTCAATTAATGTAAACCCTTCAACATTTGAAGTTTTGCTTTCTATAGAGCGGCGATCGCGCAGCCGTAAACTGATGACAATTTCTAGAATTTTTAAACTCACTTTCCCTTACCTACGACTGAATTTTTTTCTGTCGATCCTCTGATCAACTTACCCAGTTTTTAGAAATTTAAATCGGCTGAAAAAATGAAATTATTTGTCATCTCAAAATTCCACATCTTCATAAATTGTAGCGATCGCACATTCAAAGCCAATACTAGCAAGCTGCACCAAATCACCTTCGCTATAGGGTGTTAACTCCCACTTACCGCGCTCATTAAGTCGAAATGCCTCAACACAAAATCTTTCTGAGCTAACTAACACATATTCACACAAGCTGCTAAGCTGACGGTAACGTGCAAACTTACCGCCGCGATTGTAGGCTTCGGTGCTAGGGGACAAAACTTCAATGATGAGGGTGGGATAAAATACGGCTTTTGCCGAATGGCGATCGCGATCATCACAAGTCACCAATAAATCTGGATAGAAAAACTCACCACTTTTAGAAATTCCCACCTTAGCATCTGAGCCTAACACCCGACAGTTTCTGCCCCTAACATGTGGACGTAATAAAGCAATCAAATTAGCAGCGATCGCGCTATGGTCAATTGTTCCTCCTGCCATCGCAAATACTTCACCATTAATATACTCATATCGAATTTCTTGTTTTGCTTCCCATTCAAAATATTCTTCAAGTGAAATTCTCGGATTATTCGGTACAGCAATCATGATTTTGTTCTCAAGTTGAAGTGATGCTTTCTAGGATATTGCGAACTCTTAGATCAAGGGCGATCGCCTCTCTAGGATTGCAAAATACATTAGCCTTAACACGCGAATCTTGACAAAGCCCAATTACTAAAACGTTAATATGCTCAATGTAGGCAGCATTTAGCGACGCTTTGCCTTCTTCGTATACTAGCGGTATACCTGGTTGGACGATCGCCAGATTGTGAAAAAATTGATTGGTACTCGTAAAACAGCGATCTATGTATGGGTTGAGTAAATCAAAATCCACATCAGTTTTGCCTTGGATATCAGCAAGGGTATAAGCGATCATGTCGATTGGTGTGCGATCGCTTAGAAATGGACTTAGTGAGTTTTGCCAAACCTGTTCAGCCGCATCCAAAACATGATTCTGGACAAATAATCTAGTTTTAAAATCCATTGCTTCCGCAGGATCTAAGCCAAGCTCCGCAAAAACTTGACTGGTTGTCGTGCGGACAAAGGGGACATTTAGATGAGAGGCTATGGCGATCGCCAGCGTAGTTTTGCCAGTACGATGTGCGCCACAGAGTCCCAGATTGCCATCAAGTTTAAAGTTCATCGGGATCAATACCCAAAGCGCGTAAACGTTCCGCAAGGCGATTTGCACGTTGAGATTCCTGCTCGGCACGTTGAGATTCCTGCTCGGCGCGTTGAGATTCCTGCTCGGCGCGTTGAGATTCCTGCTCGGCGCGTTGAGATTCCTGCTCGGCGCGTTGAGATTCCTGCTCGGCACGTTGGGATTCCTGTTCGGCACGTTGAGATTCCTGCTCGGCGCGTTGGGATTCCTGCTCGGCACGTTGAGATTCCTGCTCGGCACGTTGGGATTCCTGCTCGGCACGTTGGCGCTGGATTTCGGCGCGTTTGCGTTCTTGTTCGGCGCGTTGTTGCTCTTGCCAAACCTGAATTTTTGACTGCTGTAAGCGGTGATCTAGCTCTATTGAGGATAGAAATCTCTGCCCATCAGGACGAGATAAGACTAGTTCTTGTCCCGTTGCCCAATCAAATCTGATTCCTAGAAGCGGGCTGACCCAATCCATCATGGATGGAATTTTGATTAGGCGATCGCCAAATCGTTGCCAACCTTCTAAAACAAGATCATCAGGATCGTAAATGTAATATTCTTTGACTCCATGATTTTCGTAAAATTCAAACTTATCTTCGAGCGAATCAAGTCCTCGCCGATCTTTATTGCTAGGAGACAAAATCTCAAAAGCAACCTGTGGCGGAATATTATCTTCTAACCATTGCTTATAGGAGCCGCGCCGCCCTTTTGGGCGACCAATGATCACCATCACATCTGGTGCAGCCCGTTTTCGGCTATAGCGCACGGGATACCATAATAAATCGCCTGCAATAAACACATTGGGATCATCAGCAAACATGATCTCTAGATTTTCTTTGATAATTACAATCCAGCGATATTGTTCAGTATTGTCAGACATAGGATTACCATCACTGTCAGGGTAGTCAATCTCTGGGAAAATGGGGTGTGCATCGGTACGAATCCCATTGGCGATCGCAGCTTCAGAGATGACTTCAGGGATTACTTCAGAGATTAAAGGTTGCAGAGTCATGAATTAGCCCTCATAAACTTGCTTTTGCTAAAAATTGCTGAATCGGTAAAAGCATAATTGCTAGGATCATGCCAATTTGATTCACATAATATTCTTGAGAATCAATAAAAACTTGGCTCTCCCTTAAAATTAAAAATTTCCAGACTGTTCCCGTAGAAACAATACCGTAGACCTCATTATAATCTTGATCTGAGCGTTGATTAAAGATTTGGGACGCGACCATTTCAGCAATACACTGCCCTAGACCATTTTTGATGTTTTCATTTTTGGCTTCCACGATCGCCATAATTGGCGATCGGACAAAGTACTGTTCCTTGGAAAAACTAATCAAATAATCACAATATCCTACCAACCCTTTTTCTTTGTCAACATTAAACTCCGTGCCAGAAAAAAGGCTAATTTGATAATTAGCCAAACGCCTCAATTCAGCAAGGATCGGTGCGATCAGGAATTCAGAGCGAGATTTTTCGGTATTAATCGCTGTGGCTAAGGGTAAATATTCTACGAGAGTTTGTTGCAAATAGTCTGAAGGGGTAATACCTTCTAAAGTTCCAAATAAATTGTGATTTTCTTCTAGAGTTAGGTTAAAAGCAGTTTGCACCTTGTCAAGTGTAGTAAAGTCACTGTAGGACATGGGTTTGAGTCCTTTGATTATGTAAATACTTGCTAAGCCCCAAAAACTCGTCTAGCTCTAGCCAAATAGGATTGGCGATCAGCGAGTCCGTTAGTGCCGCCATTGATCAAGCGAGTAATCGTCATCACGTCATCAGCATCAGCATCGCCATTGAGACGCATTTTGTCCCAAAACCAACCTGCACTGAGGCAAGCAAGATCATATTCGGCTAAGCGTTGAGGATTGTTGATTAAGTCCACACCCAATGCTTGACCGCAAGCAGCATAGTTGGAACGTCCTGTAACTTGGATTAAGCCACGCCCCTTAAATTTCACGCCATCACCAGCTTTAGTATTACCTAGATCCCTACGCCATTCATAATCTGCACCAGAGGCATATTCTTCGTTAGTGTTAAAGGCATCGCTCTCATGGGCAATTTGAGCAATAAAATGCGCCTTTCGCAATGGAGTCGTGATGTTATAACGCTGCATCGTGGTATTCAAATGCGGCAGCAATAGGGTGAGCCGATCGCGTTTAGAGTAGGGGGCGATCGCAATTAGTTGCTCTTGTGTGATTAGACGGGAAGTTGCAACTGGGGGCTTAACGGGTGTAGGAGCAGGCGTAGGTGTAGGTGTTGGAGCGGGTGCATTGCCATACAAACCTAGATAGGGTTCTTGATCAATGGGACGTGGCGGTAAATTGTTTAAAATCCGAATAGTATTGTCAACTAGGACATCCTTGGGATTGAAATCATCTCGGAGATTAGCAACCAATTGCTGTAAGCGCTGGGCGGCTAATTTGCGATAGGCTGGCAGATTAGGAGCTTCATACAACCCTTCGTAAGGTTTGCGGATCGCTGGACGCAAGGGCAGATTACTCAAGACTCTGATCAGATCATCAATGCGGTTGTCATCTTCGGTGTAGGTGGTGTCAAGGATATTCGGGATCTGAACTGCTAAATTCTGGGCTGCTTGTTTGCGCCATGTCGCCAAATCCGCCGCCCCGAAAAGTCCTGCATAAGGCGATCGCCCTGTGGGACGGGTTGGCAAATCATTAATAAAGCGAATCAAATCATCGATCGCGCCATCATAGATACTACCTTCGACATTGGCAATTTTGGGAACTGAGGCTTGAAGTGTAGTTGCGGCGCGAATTCGCCAAGTTGGTAAATCCGCAGCAGGAAAGATCCCTGCATAAGGCTGTCTTGTGTCAGGACGGGCTGGCAAATTATTCAGCGCTCTGACGAGATCATCCACCAAGCCATCATTGGCGGTAGGCGTATTGCCAACAATTTTAGGTACAAGAAAAGCAAGGGTAGCGGCGGCTTGCGATCGCCAAGTCTCAATTTGTGTCATTGTTTTTCTCTAAGCTGATGCGCCTACTTCTTGGATGTCTGGTTTTTATTAAGCCTACTTAACTTATTGTCTTACGAAACGTCCAAAGATAAATTTGACAATAAAAGCAGATTTAAAGAATATTGTACCGAGATTTTCCATAATTAATTTGCGAAGGCTGATGATCGCGATCGGCAAATAGGGTTCGATATATGACTCAATATTATTGACAATCAGGATAATTTTGTTGTCAACGGGTAGTTTCACAACGGAAATTAGCAGCCAAGTCAAAAATAAAAAGGCAATCACCGCGATCGCAATAAATCGGAAAATGGGAGTTTCTAAAAGCTTGAGTAAATCTTTGCCTAATTTTTGCAGTAATTTAATCCCAGATTGCCGATCAAAATTGCCTTGAGAATTAATTAAAGTCGGCAAGCGAAACGGTAACTTGGAATTGATCCACCAAATTATCAGAACTGTAACTGGTGCAGCAATCGTCATCTGCCAACAATTACTAAATATAAATTCAGGTAAGTGTAACTTTTGTCCTAATTTGTGCAGGGGATCACACCAAGCAAATACCGTCACCATTGATATGCCAGCGATCGTCAAGGGGCGTAATTTTGTCTCCAAATAGTCCCCAATCACCGTCTTAAACTGACGAGAAATCTGCCCGATCATATAACTATGGGTTCTTAAAATGCGATCGCCGAGGGGATGTTCCAAAATCTCGTAACAAACTTTTTGGTGCATATCGCCATCTATGTTGATGAGCGTGCGTAATATTGGCGATCGCTCTGATAATCCTCCTGATAAATTTTGCAAATCACTTAAAAAATTTTCATTGGTGTCACTGTAATAAGTCCAAATGACAATCGCTCCCTGACGATTTACCTTGGTCAGCCCTACACTTGATGCTAATACCTGCAATAGGGATTGGCTGTTAAGCCGATAGATAGTTTCCTGATCATCGGCATAGCGATCGCTATTCTCAAAATTATCATGTTGAATTTGAGTCAAAACACTTGGGTTAAGACACACAATAATTTGACCTTCAACAACAGCCAACCAATCTGGCGTAGACACCATAACTCCGTATTTATTATTAAGTGAAGGTGATGCACCTGCTTCCCAGATGCATGACCTTTTAATGGTTATGATTTGCGGAATTGCATCAAGTTTTTAATCAGACCGATGCAAGTTTCAATTAATCCAGACCATTGTCTTTGAGCGTTTTCAACACCTTGACGGTGTAAATCAAACACCAGCCCTGCAACTTTCGGATCAATTTTGCTCCTGCTCGGCACAAACAAATCATCAAGAAATCGATTAGTTAAATCTCCGTCTAGTGAAAACTTCGTCTGAGCATAAATGCGATCGCCATTTAAAACCGACTGCTCAAATTCCCATAATTTCCTGAGACTGCGCAGCGCTTTACCATCAATCAATACCTCCCCAGTATCCTTATCTTTGGGAATGTTCAATTTCAAAACTTGTTTAGCCAACTGCTCGTAGCAAGCCTGTTCTAACGCGAATTGGACTTTATCATCTGGATCTGTCGAATTCTGGCGATCAATAAAATCCTTCTCAGCATCCTTATAATTTTCTAAATCTTGGTTGTAACTAGTCAATTCAGCCCGATATTCATCAATAATCAGAGCTTCTTTAGGAAGCATCGGCGCACGAGTCTGTTGAGGCAATAAAGCGCCTTTTTTCTTAAGCTCAGTACTGCGATTTAAGAGTGACTCTTTGACATCTTGCAGCCCTTGCTCGGTCTTATACATGACATCTTCGATGAGTTGCAAATAAAACTCCTTAGCATCAAAAGTTGACATCGTAATTCGACCGACAATCATCGTATTGACTTCTAAGGACGTAATTTCCTCTAAAACTTCCTTAAGGGTTTCTCGAAAATTATTAAGAGATACGCTCTCGCCTTCTTTTTGCGGCGCAGGTTTAATCGCCCCATTGATCGTAGATGACGATTCTGAATCTAGCTTCCCGCCGTTTTTTTTGCGCTTAGACTTACCGTGAATGACCGTATCATCAGTACCGCCTTCATTATTTGTAGCTCCATCAACTTGCTGCATAGATACTCCTAATCCCAAAAAAACACATAAAACTAGGCTTAAAGGTGTTTATTTAAAACACTCGTCGCATCTGATCAAGCCTAAATCGTCTTTAGTACCAAGGTAATACCAAGAGATTTTTGAAAGCGCCACAAAACTACAGCATCAAAAATCTCTTTGGGTTTTAAGCTAGCGCGAAGTGCTGTAAGTGGGTAGGCGATTGCTGCTAAAGGCTTCAGAGCTATCGGCTTCTGGCTCACTCTTGCCAGACAACATACCTGTTACTTTTTCGCCAATCTCTACCAATGTCTTTAGATTATTAGCGATCGTCTCAGCACCTTTCTCGACCTGAACCTCATGAAAACCGCGTAGTTCGGCATATGGGGAACCTTGCAAGAAATCTGCACCTAGTTCATTCTCAATGTCTCCATCAATCAAGTTAATAGTTGTTCTTAAACGATTACCTGATTTATGGGTTGTATCACCTTCATGGGCTACCCAAGTTACGATCTCCAACTGCACAAGGTCGGAAAAAATTTCAATTAAAGCATCTCCAAAGTTTTTGTTTTCTTTGAGTTTGTCTTGAAACCGTTCTGATGCGGTAACTGTGGCTGTAACTGTTACGGAAGCATTTGCATAGGTCATAACTGATTACCAATATAGAATTTCTAATTGAGATAAATAAGGAAACTTAGAAGGATAACTAAATGAAATTATAATCGCTTAGTCAATTACTTAACAACTACTTAACAACACAATTGCTTAGGAACACAATTTTTATAAATCAGTTTATATAAATCAGTTTTTATAAGTATTTTTATAAATTCACTCTTTCTTAAGCAATTCAAATGATTTATTTAAGGAATTTATTCAATAAATTTATTTGATTCATCTTAGTGATAATCAGATATCTCAATTAAATCCATCGGGACAAAACTTTCCTGTGGTAACAAAATTAACTGCGAGTAAATGAGTTTACCCGTCATATCAATCCGATTGATGGCAATTCCCATAGGGCGAGGCAATTGTGCTGCATAGGAGTCGGCATAGTAACGGTAGATCTGCTTAGCAGCTCGGATTACCATGGGATCGACTTTTTTAGCGGCAGGTTCTGAATGTCGTTCAGATTCAAGGCGTTGGGCGGCATATGACACAATGTAGTCCCCTTAAGATTGACTATTCTATTGTCTTCAGAAAAGATGCATCAGGACTTTAGCTGACTTTGTTTCTTTTGGCAAGATTTGAGGTTGAAATCATACACTAGATGATAATTTTTGAGTAAGATTTCGACAATAAATCTGATTACCGTCGGTAAATCTAATTACCATCGGTAGCAACGAGTCTTATCCGAAATAGCTTGCTGTAGAAGACTTGAGGGAAATCAATATAGTTTTTATCTGTAACGGTTGAAACGACATCAATTAAGTAGCCAACAAATTCTGCATTTTGTAGCTCTATCTCATAGCTCATATCCGCATCGCCGCTAAAGGTTACACGACATAGAATGGTGTCCAAGGGTAGTGTGGTTACGCGCCATACTGCGATAAATGAAATGATCGGACCACCCTCAATGTGACGTTCGCCAGCCATTTCGCCTTGTTTGTATAAGGAAATAGCATATAGAAGAGCTTTTTGCTTGTTTGCTGGATAATAAGGTTTGTAGGCTATTACTTCCTCTTCAGAAGCTTTAGTGAGTTCGATCGCCATAGATATTACGTCTCTAAAATAAATTGATGGATTAAAATTTTCCAGTTTGAGTAAGGGCTATGCACTCACTCAAACTAGTTTATGGTGAATTTTGTGATGAACTTTATGGTGAAACGCGATCAACGACCGTGATTTTGCCAGTGGGCTGTACTTCCCAAACGTCATAGCTACCTTTGACATCGCCATATTCATCAAGATCAACGTTGCCGCTTGGTCCTTGATAGTTGATCTCAGTGCCTGCTTTGACAAGTTTAATCGCTTCACACACGTCGCTGACTTCCTGCCCAGGAGCATTGGCGACATCGCGAATTTTGCTCTTAATCCCAACTCCAGTGCCATCTTTTGCAGCTTCAGCCGCGATCGCTACGAGAGCCGCCGCATCATAGGAGTGGGGAACAAATGCGCCAAGTTCTTGACCAGTCTTTTCTTTGAAACTCTTGGCAAATGCATCAAGAGATTTTCCATCGGCTCCAGGAACTGTGCCGATCGCACCTGCTAATATTAATTTACCTTCAGGGGTATTGCCAATTAATTTAGGGAAATCTTCAGTTTTTACGCCGTCAGTGAGCAGAATCTTGACATCTTTAGTTAATCCCTGTTCAAAGGCTGCTTTGATCACCGCGCCGCCACTGTCAGGATAGAGAATCGCGGCAACTGCATCGGGCTTACCACCAAAAGCTCCTTTTGCCTCAGCTTCAAAGGTAGTTGCCTTGGGATCGTAACGGGTAGGTTTGTTTTTGTTAACAATTGTACCGCCGAGTTTTTCAAAGGCTTCGACAAAGGCTTTTTCAAAACCCACACCGTAATCATTGTTAATTACTAATGTGGCAACTTTTTTTGCGCCTTTTTTATAGGCTAAGTTGGCAAGGGCAAGCGCCTGATAGGTGTCAGGTGGTGCGGTGCGATACCAGTAACCTTGAAATTCGCCTTTTTTAGCGCGTTCAGTAAAGACAGGGCTAGTACTGCCAGGGGAGATCATCACAACTTTATTTGGGACAGCGATCGCTAATGCTGCTGTGGAAACGCTACTCGCAAAAGAACCAACCACTGCACCAACGTTATCGACTTTGACCAGTTTCGTCATTGCTTCCGCGCCTGCGGGGGGATCGGTGCGATCATCTTCCTTAAAATAGGCGATCGGTTTACCCAATACACCGCCACATTGATTAACTGTTTCGACAAGGAAATCAATTGACTTAATCATCGGCGCACCAATTGAGGATAAATCTCCCGTAATTGGTAAAACTGCTCCTAAACGCAAAGTATCTTTAACGCCGCCGCCACCCGCTCCCGTTGAGGCGGTTGAAGCATTTTCAGGACTGGAATTATTACTAGTAGGATTGGTAGGCTGACAAGCAATAATCCAGATAGTCGTCACTATTGCTAGCAACGCTAGACAAAGTGTAGAGAAAAACCTTTTAGTCATGGTTGCAATAAACTACGATCATCTTTGTAAAGTTGCTGTAATTGTATCTGTAACTGTACTTTTAAGACAGATAAGGGGCTTAAGCCCCTTGTTACTCATTCACGAAAAAATCCCATGCAACCAACCATTGACCCACGCCGTCAACGCGAACTAGTTCGTTTATTAGAACAAATGGGACTAGACCCAACCAAATTAGAACGAGCTAATCGCAACGAGTTTGACTGGCTGATGATTGATCGCGCCTTGGTTCATCCCAGTTTTTCAACAACTTATAACAATGATCAACTGGAATTTGTCGGGGATAGTGTATTGCGCCTATCGGTGAGTTTATTTTTGCAAGAGCGTTATGGCGATCGCTCGGTGGGAGATTTAGCAGCGCTGCGATCGCATTTGGTGAGTGATAAAACTCTTGCCGAAATTGCGGGTATTTATGAATTACAAAAATATGTCGTGGTTTCTAATGCTGCCCGAAATGACTCACAAGCTTTGCGATCGCTACTTGCTGATGCGTTAGAAGCTTTAATGGCGGCGCTTTATATCAATACTCAAGATTTAGCCTATATTCGTCAATGGCTCGATCCGCACATGCAGCGTTTTGCGGAAGTTTTATTAGCGATTCCTGCGTTAGGTAATTACAAAGTTGCCTTGCAGGAGCTTACTCAAGGGCGTTGGAAACGTTTGCCTGAATATCGCAATGTGGAATTGCCGCCAGATTATTCAGAAAATAAGTCCAATCAAAAAACCCCGATGTTTTGTGTAGAAGTTTGGTTTGATGATAAGTGTTGGGGGCGTGGTCAGGGTAAAAGTATCAAAGCGGCTCAGCAAGAGGCGGCGGCGATCGCGTTGCAAAAAATGCAAACAGAAAACTCGTAATCAAAACAATGTCAAAACATTTTTCAAAAACATTTTTAAAGTTTATGGGTTTCTGTGGGAAGACTTTGCGCCTACTTGATAAATTTAAGATTTATTTATTAAAATAAACAGATTAAAGTACAAATACTTATTGACCTGCATAAATTTTTCTACAAATACAGAGCAAGCATCGTAATATTTCTTAGTGTGCTACTTTAATTTGTTTAATCAATCCTTAAGATTGATGCTTCGTGTGGTAAGAAGGAGTCAAGAGTCATTCTGATACTAATAGCAATCCTAGCCTCCATTAATGCCTTGGCAGCAACGTGGCTACTACTTTATGGGCTAAATGCTTATTGGCTCACTGCTGTCCATAAGCCTAGACGTTCTCTGCTAAAACGGCTTGTTTTTACTCAGCCGAAACCTGTCAGAGAATACCAAACTGCCCAAGCAGTAATATCGCCATCTCTAAGCTCATCTCTAAATGCAGGGGCGATCGCCGCCAATGGTTTCGATACCAGCTTTGATAGTAATTTTGATAACTTCGAGCAGTTTCGACTCGATAAGTTTTCCTACGTTTTGGCTGCCGAACCAACTGAACATTATGCGATCGCCATTGAAGACTTGCCCGTTGTCACCATCCAACTACCTATTTTTAACGAGCGCTATGTCTCGCGCCGATTAGTCGATGCCGTTTGTAAGCTGGACTATCCCCGCGATCGGATGCAGATTCAAGTATTGGATGACTCCATTGACGATACTCAAGCCATTCTTAGCGAAACTGTCCAAGAATACAAAAATCAAGGATTTTGGATCGAATATATCCATCGGGTCAATCGCACTGGTTTTAAAGCAGGGGCTTTGCAGTCTGCTATGCCACTTGTGCAGGGCAATTACATTGCTATTTTTGACGCGGACTTCATCCCATCCACAAATTGGCTAAGGGATACGATTCGTCACTACGTTGAATCTCCTGAAGCCAAGGTTGCTGTTGTCCAAACCCGTTGGGGACATGTAAATTCTGAATATTCCCTGCTGACAAAATTACAATCGACGGGAATCGATGGACATTTTGCGATCGAGCAGCAGGCTAGATGTGCAAATGGCTATTTCTTAAATTTCAACGGTACGGCAGGGATTTGGAATAAGGCGGCGATTATCGATGCGGGTGGTTGGCACGCTGACACCCTTGCCGAAGATATGGACTTAAGTTATCGCGCTCAACTCAAGGGATGGAAACTGGTATACGACAACGATATTGTTGCACCTGCCGAACTGCCCGTGGCGATGCTTGCTTTCAAGTTACAGCAATTTCGTTGGGCGAAGGGAAGCATTCAATGCGCGAAAAAGTTAATTACGCAAATTTGGCAAGCCGATCTCAGCCTTGGTGTAAAGTTTCAAGCCTCAATGCACTTGACGGGATATTTCGCCCATCCCCTGATGTTGAGCTTGATTTTGATTTCGATTCCTTTGATGTTAGTTACGCCTGCTGATGCGATCGCCTTGCGGATTTCCCTTGAGAGTATTTGGTCACTGGTCATGCTACCCGCTACCTTTGGCCCCCCATTTTTGTACTTCAATGCTCAACGGGATTTGTATCCCAAATCTTGGCATCGCCGCTTCGGACGTATATTCCTCTTGGCAATTCTCGGCACGGGGATTTCTTGGAGCAATACTCGTGCGGTGTTTGCTGGCTTGACGAATACGGGCGCAAATTTTCGCCGTACTCCCAAGTTTGACATCAAGCATAAGAGCGATCGCTGGGAAAATAAGGCTTACAAAATTCCCCTTGATGCAACTGCGTGGATCGAACTGGGGCTATGTGCTTACAGCGCGATCGCTGCCTTCTTAGCATTCAACAAGGGGCTGTATTTCACCATGCCATTTATGGTGCTGTATGCCTTGAGTTATGGCTATGTGGGCGGATTGACCCTTTGGCAAACTTGGAAACAATCACGAAACTAAAAAATAAAAGTTGCGCGAAGCGCAACTTTTATTTTAAGAAGAAGAATTATGTGGTCAATTATTATCCCAACTTATAATCGCTTACCGATCTTGCAAAAATGTTTGCAAGCGATGGAATCACAGGATTTTTCGCAGCCCTACGAGATTGTTGTCATTGATGATGGATCTACCGACGGCACGGTGGAATTTTTGCAGAGTCATGCTTCTGACTTTCCCCATGTACGCTTGTTTGAGCAAAATCATGAAGGTGCAGCGATCGCTCGGAATACTGGAATCGATCTCGCACAAGGTGAAACCATTGTCTTTATCGATAGTGATCTAGTCGTTACACCTGTATTTTTGTCGTCTCATGCTAGGGCTTTGGCAGGTAGCGATCGCGCCTTTACCTATGGATTAGTGATTAATACCAATAATTTTGAAAATCCCACTTCCGCACAAGTAAAGATTCAAGATATTTCGACAGCTTTTTTTGCCACGGGGAATGTGGCGATCGCTAAGCATTGGTTACTTGAAGCAGGAAAGTTCGATCCGAGCTTTCGTCAATATGGTTGGGAAGATTTGGAACTAGGGGTGCGGCTGAAAAATTTGGGCTTAAAACTAATCAAATGTCCTGAAGCCGTTGGCTATCATTGGCATCCAGCTTTTACAATTGAGCAGTTACCGCGCCTTGTCGATGTGGAAATGCAACGCGGTCGGATGGGTGTAGTCTTTTATCAAAAGCATCCAACATGGGAAGTGCGGATGATGATTCAGATGACATGGCTTCATGTAATTTTGTGGGGCGCTTTATCTTTGGGTGGTTTGCTAAATGAGCGATCGCTACGGCCTTTACTCTCATGGCTCATTGATCATGGCAAGCCGCAACTCGCTCTAGAGATTGCTAGAATTTTCTTAAATTGGTACAACGTCAAGGGCGTATACGCCGCCTACCGTGAAACACTATAATTGACAGTCTGTTATCAGTAAGAATGAATGAACATAGATGAAATTTTAGCTGGGATTGAGATTTATGATGGTAAATATAAGCGCGAACACATCGAAGCTTCGCTAAATCAAAAAGAAGAAATCACTCCACATCTGATTACGATTTTAGAAAAAGTTAGAGATGATCCGCAGAATTACACAGAAGATTCTGATTATCAATCTCATATCTATGCAGTGATGCTATTAGGGCATTGGCGAGAAACTAAGGCGCATCAGGTGATCATTGATTTAGCCAGCCTACCCGAACCCTTACCTCATGATCTCTTTGAAGATATCATTACCGAAGATCTGCCCACTATCCTATTACGAACCTGTGGTGGTTCTCTTGAAAAGATTAAAGAGCTTGTTACCAACAAGAATGTCTATGATTTTTGTCGTGGTGCAGCCATTACAGCAATCACCTATGCAGTGATCGAAGGAATAACTGCTAGGGAAGATGCATTATCTTTCTTTGGCGGATTACTTACTGAGGATCAGGCTAGCGAAGATTCAATCTTTTATAGTGAGATTGCCTGCTCGATATGTGATCTTTATCCTGAAGAGTTGATGGATGTAATTCACTCAGCTTATGAGCAAGGACTAATTGATGAGTCTTTCGTTGGAATTGACGAGTTTCAACAAGCTTTAAAAGATGGTAAGGAGAAATGTCTTGCCGATCTCAGTGAAAGATTATCTAATCGTTCTCTAGAAGACTTCCATAAAAGTATGGAATGGTGGGCTTGTTTTAATCATGAACGTGATAAGCCATTTGTACCTAAACAACCCCTCTTTGAGTTGTGGGATAAGCCAGCCCAAAAACCTAAAAAGAAAAAAGCATTTTGGGAGCTATAGCAAATTTCTGCCCGATATCGACATGGCAACATTACAGCGTTGTATTTTAAGTGCCTCGCCCCTTGAAGCATTAAAAAATTTCGACAAACACTTCGCTAAATCCTAATCACCATTGCCTATACAGCCTATTGAGGCTTCAAGGGATACAAGAAAATTTTTTAAAGGCGATCGCTAATTTAGCCAATTAGCTGGTAATTCCAATATTTAAAATATCGTGATTATGTTAAAATCTAATAAAGTTTAACCGCAAATATTTACTATGTTGCAGCATTTAACCATTAGGGGATTCAAATCTATTAAAGAAATGGATATTGAGTTGCGAGCCTTAAATATCTTGATTGGCGCGAATGGAGCGGGTAAGAGTAATCTTGTTTCCTTTTTTAAAATGCTGAATGAGATGATGGCTGGAAGACTTCAGCAGTATATCGGTATTTCGGGCAGATCGCAATCTCTTCTCCATTTTGGAGCTAAAAGAACAAGACAAATAGAAGCGCAGTTAGAGTTTAATGTAGATAGTGGGTGTAATTAAAAGTGAAATGGGAGGAATAAATGAGGATGGAATGTATGATAGATAGCAGTTCTAGTCGAAGGAAGTGATAAAACGAGATATGGATATGAAAACAAAAACAGCATCGTCCAGTAAAAGCATAGAAGAAAGGCGGGTAGCGACTTAAAGCGGGACAAAAGTAAGTCAGTGCAGAGTGAAAACGAAATAAGAATAAAGCCCTAGGAATTATTTCCAAGGGCAGATATCGTACTCTT
>JBILGV010000028.1:0-42932 GCA_044350865.1 Pseudanabaena sp.
TCCACTAATTTACTCATTACTCTTGACTCGTAATGCTTTTTTCTCACTTTTAGACTACCTTATCTTTATCATTCTTACTCTAAAATGTATTAAATCTACACCTAAGCAGTCACGTCAAATTTTTGAAACTTATCACGATTTCCTTCTTTATCTAGCTCATAAAATGTACGCTGAGGAAAAGTCAATGTAGTGGAAGATACTAAACTACCATTTGATTCTCTTCCTACATAAATCATCGTGCCGTCGGGTGTACCGACAAACATTGATCCTAGTAATGGATAAATTTGTAATTGGGCTGTAAAGTATTTTTCTACTTCTTCCTTATTTTCAAGATTAATGTGATTAAGACGTAGTGCATTGATATTACTTTTGGTAATCTGGTGAGGAGTTTTAAAGTAAGCTTCTAAAACTTGCTGTGTACGAGAAGCAACCTCCACTCTCACCTGACTAGCCAGCCGATTTACCGATTCTTGTCCGTTGCGATAGGAAAGATATCCGACTAGCCCACGGCAACCACAATCTGGACAACAAATGGGACAACAATCGTAGTGCTAAGCCGAAATTTATGAGGGATACGAGTGGCTAATTTAAATGGGGGCATGGGTATGAGTTAGTCAGGATAAATAGCTGATAGTTGCGATCGCAAAGTACTGTAACAAATACTACATTTATCCGAGGCGTAGCGACCATGTTAGTTAAGTCATCGCCAAATATTGATAGCAATAGGCTACTATTTTGGTGTGAAATGATGTGAAATATCAGAGAGTCCGAGTATGCAGTTAAAAAGTGTCGTTCAACCCTTTGGTGAAGTCAATGTCTATCCCCAAAACAATGGAGAAATTGAAATCGTTGCCACTATTCTGATGGTTCCAGATATTGAGGGTGCAAGGGTTGGCTTAGCCTTGGATGGCTCGGCTTCAATGAAAAAAATGTATGGGATCAGTGGCGTGGTCAGCAGTTTCTTTGCCAGTGCCGCCGTAACTCAGAACGTGGTTGAGCCAGTAACCAGAGTTATGGTCAAGTATCTCGCCAATTTTGCCGCCACGGGTAAGGTGGACTTGATCAATTGGGCTTGTGGTGCGGCTGGCGAACTGATTGAAGATCTTGGTAGCTATAGTGGCGAAGCGATCGAGCAAATTGCCGTCACTGGACCAAAAATACCTTGGGGAACGGGTACAAAATTATTACCACCTCTGCAATATTTCATTAATAAATATAAAGATGCTCCTGCATTGGGCGTGAAGCAACCAGCCGCGATCTGTCTGATTATCACCGATGGTGTGATTGAAGATCTCGAAGATGTCAAGGAATATTGTTTTAAATATGCTCTAGAGATTGCTGATAAAATCAAGCCATTTATCAAACTCCTGCTGATCGGTGTCGGTAAAGAAATTGATGAGAAACAACTCGAAGAACTCGATAATATGTTTGAAGGTAGTTTCGTCAAAGATGCCTCAGGACGCGAGATCGATCTTTGGGATTACCAAGTTGCCGATGACATTCAAATTTTAGAACAGATTTTTAAAGAATTTGTGTCTGCGGAAACGATTGTCACCCATTACGGTCGGATTCTCAATCAAGAGGGAACTGTTTGTCAAGAATATAATTTGGGCGTACCTGCATTGATGCGGTTCAAACTACCTGTGGGTTCGACAGCATTTACTCTAGAGTTTTCGGGTGGTAATGTGATGCAAGATATTACGGAAGCGTTACCTAAAGATTTGGGGCTACCTCATCTTCCTCAATCTGAGCAATGGAAAGATGTTGTAGATTTTGTATAAGACTTTCATAATTGCTAACCATTCCCCTCAATCCCCCTTGTAAAGGGGGAAGAAGATAATTCCTATGCTCCATGACAATGATTCTCAGAACAATCAATTCAAAAGTTTTCAAATACCAGCTAATTTGATGGTAGCGGAATTTGGAGAAGTGAATGTGCGGCGAAATCTATCAACTTCAAACTCTTCAACCTCAGAATGTCATGTAGAGTTTACGATCGCCATGGAGCCACAGGGACAATTTGCTGAAGGTTGGCGAACTGGTTTAGCGTTAGATGCGAGTGCCTCGATGAAGCGGGCTTATGGGCGCAAGGTCGAAGCGCGAGTAGATCCTGAAGTATTGACTGGCTATATCAAACAAGGTCGCTTGCAAGCATATATTGAGGATGGTGAGCCAACTCGAAAGATTGAGCGAGAGGCGTTTGCGGAAATTCAAGAGCAAGGCTATGAGATTAACTATACCGAAAACATTTTACAGCCTCTAGTCCAAGATTTTATAGCTTACTTGGCGGATAATTTGGATAGAACTGGCAAGACTTCTTTAATTTATTGGGGTTGTGGTAAGGGAGAGGAGACGCAAGTATTAGGCGAGTTCGATGCCATTACTTGTCAACAGGTAAAAATATCTGGTCCCGCGACTTTTCAACTAGGTAAAACTACAAAACTCTGTCCTGCGATCGCCTATTTTGCTAATCAATATCGTCAAGCGCAACGTGGTATCTACATCTTTTTGACTGATGGTCGTATTGATGATTTGGAGCAGGTCAAAGATTACACAAGAGAACTAGCGTTAGAAATTACAGTAGGAAAAAGAAATTATTTGAAATTGATTCTGGTAGGTATTGGAAATGACATTGATCGCTATCAGTTACAGGAACTAGATGATTTTGATACGGGTTTAGATCTCGATCTTTGGGATTACAAAATTGCTAGTGAAATGAAGAATCTCTCGCAAATTTTTGCGGAATTGGTAAATGAGAACCAGATTATCGCTGACAATGGTTCTATTTATGACGATCATGGTAATTTCCTGAAATCCTATCCTCAAGGCTTACCAGCTAAAGTTGATTTTGTGATGTCTAGTGATTCAAAGTGGTTTGAGTTAGAGGTGGGGGGGCAGCGTATTCGCCAATCAGTCGTAGTCGATCATGCGATCTCGATCGCTCCTTTAGCGAAGAAAAAATTATTCGATTTTGAGTTGAAAGCTTTGGAAGTTCCGCCGCCAGCGCTATTGGTTAACCCAAATGTAAATCAGGATATCGAGCTATCTCCTGCTCAAAATGTAAATCAAGATCCTGCTCAAAAATCTGAAAATAGTCAAGTACCTATACAAATCTGTCGATGGAAATGGCTTGCAGCTTTATTAATTGGGGCGGCTTTTATTGGGACAGCGATCGCCTTTGGTATTTTGATTAAGCGATCGGATGATCGCAATCTAGAAGAGCAAGCAATATTAATTGTAAATAAAGAAGCAAGAACTAATGCAAAACCAGATTCCATCAAAAAATCAAATAGTAATTTACTAGTTAGTGGTGCTAAATCGAATTCTAATAATTCTAATAGTATCTCTAGTAGTTTACCTAATAATACTTCTAGTAAATCAACAGCTACACCAACATCTAAATCACCTAGCAATACTTCTATTAGCGCTGACCAAAACTCTATAATTCCTATAAATTCTGTCAATAACACCTCAAGTAACCCAGATAAAAATCTCAAAAATCTTTCAAATAAAATTTCTGATAAAGCACCTGAAAATACTTCTAAAAAAAATCCTGCGAATAACACGAATAATTTTATTGTAAATAACTTACCCGCTAAGTCTCAAAAAGAATCTAGTAATTTATCGATTTGTGAGGCTTTTGGAATATGCTTTACGGATTCTAATAAAGTTGCGAAAAATAATCTAGCTAACAATCCTAATACTTCTGCTAATGATAATGGAGGAAATCTAAGTCTCGGCAAGAAATCAGACAAATTACCTCTCAATAATTCTAGTCAAAACTCTAATACCACCAATATTAATAGTAGAAGTGCAGCAACAAATTCTTCTTCAACAAATTCTTCTGTAAACCCATTACCTCAATCAATAACTCAATCAACTCAAGTAAAAAATAGCGATCGCAATACCAGTGGTTCAATAGTACCAATCTCTAATCCAGATGCAGAAGTAATCATATTTTTCCCGTCCGAAGACTCTCAGCTTATGCCCACTGAAGGAAACAAAATCGATAAATTTTTGGCCAAAATACAAGGGCGGCGGGGCGTAATTCAAGTTAGTGGTCATGCGGATGTAACGGGCGAGTACACCTATAATCTTGATCTTTCACAAGCTAGGGCGAATGAGGTGGTAAGGCAGCTACGCGATCGCGGTATTGATAATAGTTACAAAATTACCTTTGAGGCTCTATCTTGGCTACATCCTCTACGAAAAAATGCTACCACTACCGACAATGCCTTTAATCGCCGTGTAGTTATTCAATTTCAAGAGCAGAAATAATCTCAGTAAGATGTAGTGGCAATTCATGAATTGCCACTACATTAATTTTAATGATTAGAACAATTTATTATTTCTGAAATGTATTGATGACAGCTACAATTTGGGCGATCGCATTTGCATCTTCACTTTGATTCATGTTCTGAATATATTCATCACGACATTGATAAAGATCGGCGATCGCCGTTAATAAACTCTCACTATTCAAATCTTCTTCAAATAGAACCGCACTATAGCCGCGAGATTGAAAAGACTTAGCATTGAGAATCTGATCGCCACGACTCGATAATTTTGATAGGGGAATAAGTAAATTCGGCTTGCGTAAAGTCAGAAATTCAAAGACGGCATTCGCACCAGATCGCGAAACGACTAAATCAGCGAGTGCTAACACATCTGCAAGTTCTGTTCCTAAATATTCAAACTGCCGATAGCGCGGATGTCCTTGAAGATTTACATCCAGATTGCCCTTACCACAAGCATGAATTACCTGATAGGTTTGTGTGAGTTTATCTAAAAGCGATCGCACTGACTGATTAATTTTCGCGGAACCTGTGCTGCCACCGACCACAAATAGAACGGGTATATCTGCATCAAAACCACAAAATTCTCTCCCTCTTTCCGCATTACCTTGGAGAATATCGGGACGGATTGGCAAGCCTGTATGCTTTACTTTGTCGGCATATTTTCCTAATTGTTTTGCGGTCTCAGGAAAGGTGACACAGATTTTCGTTGCAAAGGGCATTGATAACCTATTTGCTAAACCTGATGAGAAGTCTGATTCATGGATAACTACAGGAATCCGTTGTAACCAACTGGCGAATATAACTGGAACGGTTACAAATCCGCCCTTAGAAAATACAATTTTGGGCTTAATTTTGGCGATCGCCCCATAAGCGTCAAATAAGCCTTTAATCACTTTAAAGGGATCGATAAAGTTCTGCCAATCAAAATAACGGCGCAGCTTTCCCGAAGAAATTCCATGAAAAGGAATCCCAACCTTAGTGACCAGTTGTTTCTCAATGCCATTGGTAGAACCAATATATTCAACCTCCCAGCCATCAGCTTCAAGCGCAGGAATCAGTGCCAGATTTGGGCTAACATGACCACCCGTACCTCCACCTGTTAGTACGATTTTGTGTTTTGGTTTGGTATTAGTTGGTTGATTATCGATTTGGTTACTTATGCTCATGGGTATTACTGGATAAATCTTGAATTGTGGCAAGAAAAACATTAAAACTATATGATTTGTTTTGATCGAGTCTCATACATGGAGCTATTTTTCTTGCACCGCTAATTGCTTGATAGTTTGGTACTAGCTTTAATAATTCCTGTTTAGCTGAATTTAAACGATCTGGATCTCGAAATGTAGTCTTGTTCTGTTTTTTACTTAAGCTTCCGAGTTTCAAACTAAATCCTCTCTCTATGGCAGCTAAATCACCTAAAAACCAAGATTCTAACTCTCGACAAATGATTCTAATAATCACATTATCATAGGCTACTTCACTACAAATTTTCAATAGTTCAGCTTTTAAGATTTGACAATCAGATGAATCCTGATCATGAACAATAACAAATCGAGGTTGTCGATCTAGCTTTTTAAAAGCCCGTAATTTTATGGGAATAGATTTTCTTAAATCCTGCTTTCCTTCGTGGGGGATACACTTAAAACTATTTTCTGGTAATAGCTTCGGTAGAATAATTTCCAAAACAGACTGCATTGATTTTTCTTCTAACAGAAATATAAATCGATAGCTAGAGAAATCTTCGCTCATGGATCAACCCCATCAAAAAAACCTTGTTTCCATAAATAACCTGGTTTATCTCCAGCCGCAATTAACTCTTGTAAACCTGAATTATCAGAAGCACGATGAATTTGCGTAACGCCATTTCTTTTAATCAGCCATAAAATACTATCCAATTCCACAGCATTAAGAAAATCAGGGGAATGGGTAGTTACAAAAACTTGTCCCCCCTTTTGTGCATAAAGAGAAAATTCTTCCGCTAATTCAGTTAAAAGAAAAACATAAAGCTGATTTTCAGGTTCTTCAACACAGAGCAGTGGATGTGGTTTGGGATCATATAAAAGTACTAAATATGCAAACATCTTCATTGTGCCATCGGAGACATAACGATCAATGAAAGGATCGGTGAAAGCGTTATCTTGAAATTTCAAAATCAAGCGACCATCATCAGTATTTTTAGCCTCAATGTTATTAATCCCTGGTACTCTTTCCCGCATTTTATCCAAGATTTCTTGAAATTGTTGTGGATAATTTTCAAAAATATACTGTGCTACTGAGGGTAAATTATCCCCTTTGGTTGATAAATGTTCAGCATATATGGCATCTTTACTACCTCTTGCAGCAGCAATTTGAAAGTTAGAAACGTGCCAATTTTCAATCAAAGTCCGAAAGGCATTAGCAGCTTTAAATCTTTGAAATTGTCCTAACCCCTTAATAGCTAGAATATCGCTAGAGTCCAGTTTTTGTTCTTCACGAGTTAAACTTTGATCGTCCTTATCAAAATCCTCTTCATTGATGATTGCATATCCCTCTCCCATACTAAAATCCAGAAAATGAAAAGGAGAACCATGTGCGGCTCTTTTATAACGTAAAATTTCTCTTCTAATGACAGGGAAATTATTCTCTTGACCGATGATCAGTACATAAGTAACTAAACGTTCTGTATCGGTAATCTTCATCCGAAATTTTAGCTCAATTTCAATATTTTCATTAGTTTTATTTCTACTAATTACTTCTTTAAATCCTCCTCTAACTTGTAAAGCTTGTCGCACGTTCTGATTTAAACAATCTCGAAGAAAGCCAAATATATCAAATAAAGTTGATTTGCCACTACCATTAGCTCCAATTACCACACAAAAACGTGGCATATTGACGATTTTTACATCCTGAAAAACACGATAATTTTTGATTTTTATAGATTCAATTTGCATTTTCTTCGTTCACGCGATCGCTAACCCATCCTACAATTAATTTCAACAACTTACTTACAAATTAAGCTGACCAACAAGTTTTATCCCTATGCCTTTTTCAGATAGTTGACGAGCTTGAGTGCTATTTGGCAAAATATGATTTCCATTAGAAGCAATCCAATAAAAACTTTTTTTACCTTCGTTTAATTCAGGAGCATCCTTCACCAAAAAATCTTTTAACCACTGAAATTTATTTAAGACAGCTTTAACTTCATCTGTCTTAGCACCATGTACTTCAATAAAATATTTTCGGTCATCATATCCAACCACATAATCCCAACGGCAAGCATGTTTATAGAGTTGGATATCCTTAAGAGCAGAATCAATATCAACACTCCCTTCACACTTCATTGTGTCAGTTGGTTTGACCTTACTACTATTTTTTCCTAGTGCTTTTAAGCCACTTTCATAAGCATCTTTTAGCAGAGGAGTAGATTCGACAGCGTTCTTAAAACTTTTTTTAGGTTGCTTTTTTTGACTCATAATGTATCTTGAACCGCCTGAGAAACAACTTCAGAAGCTTTACTGCTAAAACTGGTTAAACCACCCCAATCAGCAACTGCCAAATCATCATCAAATGCATCTAATGATGAAATATCCCGAACCTCAACACCATCTTCCTCTTGATTGAAGTAATAGGTAGAAAATTTCTTGCGTTTGAGAATATTTTCAAATAACTCTGTGATAGGTGGCGATGGCTTCAAGTCAAATAGTTGATAGAGATATTTTGTGTCAGAACCATTTTTTTGTAAATTACGAATTGCCCAAGTTGCTTCTAGCATAACTGGCGAGTGAGTTGAAATAAGTAGTCTATAACCTCGATGTAGAAGCTCTAAAAATATTAAGATAACTGACAGAATTGTACGGGGATGCAAACCCATCTCTGGCTCTTCAATCACTACCCAATTAATATCACTTTTTTTAGAAGCTTTTGATGCTGGCATTAGCCAATAAATACCTAAAAGTAAAGGCATGAATTCACGTTGTCCAGCAGACCAAGACATAAAAGGCAATAAGTTACCCTTCATATTAATTTGAATGCGCTTACGCATTGTAGTCGTGTCTAACTCTACCTTAGCGCCATGAAAAATACTATCCTCAAGTGCATCACTCAGTTCCTGCTTAAGTCGTCCTTTTTGAGGGAAAATCGCACTACCTTTGCTACCAAGTCCCTGTTGCATCAGCAATCGTAAATGTTCGCTAAAATTACGAACTGCATACGGATCAAGACTATCAAAACTAGCGAACGGTCGGGGCCATCCATTCTCAAGCGTAAGTACACGTTGAGCAGGTACAAAAAACAATTGCTCTTTCTTAACTTTCTTCCGAGAATCTTTCCTTAATAAGTCTTCTAAATTAACAAATGCTTTATCAAAATAAATTTGCGTATTTTTACTCCACAAATTACGCATTCCTTCACCAAAATAAAGCTCTATGAAGTTATTTATATTCTCTTTCTCGTCTTTATCTCCTTTCCAATAATATGCATATTTGTTGAGATTATTTAAAATGTCATCGCTGTCAAGCAACAATTTGATCATCTGCAATAAAATGCTCTTCCCAGTAGCTTGAGGACCGACAAAAAGAGTTAGATCGCCAAAATCTATATTTGCACTCTTGATTTGACCGAGATTTTTAATACTAAGATCTGTCATAAGAATAAGCTCATAAGTCAATTAGAAAATACTAAAGAGTCGATAGAAGATCGATTAGAGCTTGATTTTGCTCGTCAGTGCCAACGGTGATGCGGAGCTTATCAGACAATCCCGCTTGATTAAAATAGCGGACTAAAATGCCAGATTCTTTGAGTTTTAAATAGATCTCTTCAGCATTGCCTTGGGGTGGAGTCGCCAACACAAAATTACCGTGAGACTCTAGTACAGCAAACCCTATATTTTTAAGATCGTGGGTGAGTTTTGTGCGGGAGATTTTGACTTTTTCAGCATTAGCATTTTTATAGCCTTGATCGCGCATGGCGGCAGTACCCACAGCGATCGCTACAGCATCAATGTTGTAACTATCTTTAACCTTAAATAATCCCGAAAGCAAACTCGGATTTGCCACACCAAAACCTAAACGTAAACCCGCGAGAGAATAGCCCTTAGACAAAGTTCGCAATACAATCACATTGTCAAATTCTTGCACCAATGGCAAGGCTGAATATTCGGCAAAATCTGCATAGGCTTCATCGATCGCCACAATCCCCGATACCTGCTGCGCGAGTTTGCGTAAATCATCTAAGGGGACGATGTGACCCGATGGACTATTGGGCGAAGCGATAAATGTAATTGCGCCATTAGCGGCAACAAGCTCTGCGATCGGTAACTGAAAATTTTCACCATATGGCACTTCAACAATTTCCGCAGGTTGCATATTTGCCAAAGTCCGATACAGCACATAGGTCGGCATCGGGTAAACCACTTTGCGATCGCGCCCTTCCGCAACTGCCCTGATCAAAATATTTAAAACATCATCACTGCCATTGCCCACAATCACCCAATCTTTGGGTACGCCCAAAACATCACTGACAGCCTGACAAAATTCATGGGCAAAAGGATCGGGATAGCGCCGCAAACTATCAGGATCGATATTTGCTAAAGCGGCGATCGCCTTTGGTGATGGAGGATAGGGATTTTCGTTTGTGTTTAATTTAATAATTTTGATTCCAGACTTGGGCTGTTCCCCAGGAACGTAACCAGTCATAGCATCAATGGCGGGGCGGAAGTAGCTCATGGTGGGAAGTAAAAAGGTAAAAGTAAAAAGTAAAAATTAGGCTCAGATTTGTTATTGTATCGCGATCGCCATAATGCTTATATGGCTAAATCAAAACCCTGTAATAAATTACGGATTGAAAGCTAAAACCCTCTAAAACAGGTTGATTTTAGTCATTTAGTCAGTTTTAACTGACTTTAGCTTTGAGCCAAGAAATTTATTTCTTGGTAATTTTAGCTTTACACAGATATCAGCTAAGCTTTATCTCGAAATACTGGTAAAACCTCATTACAAAAAGCCTCAGTTGCCTTAGATCGATAACGGTTGGGATTGCGAATTTGTAACAACATTCGCTTAATTACCACACCATCAATACGGACTTGCTGCAAAGCTCCCATTTTTAACTCTTTTTCGATCGCCGTCACCGATATAAATGCAGCCCCCAATCCCGCCTGTACGGCATTTTTAATTGCCTCGATCGAATTTAACTCCATCGCGATCGCTAGCTGACGCGGATCAACACCACTATCAAGTAACACCCGATCGATCGCCTTACGAATCGTTGATTGTGAATCAAGGGTGATAAATTGCAGCTTGAATAACTCCTCAATGGGCAAAGCGCCTATCTGAGCCAGAGGATGTGAAGTTGGTAGAATTAGCGCTAGTTCATCTTCAGCGTAAGGTGTAATCTCTAAAGAATCCTGTAAATCCGCAGGTATTTCACCGCCAATAATCGCCAAATCTACCTGCCCGTTAGCGACACTCCAAGCCGTTCGCCTTGTAGAATGGACATGGAGCTGTACCGAGACATCAGGATATTTCTTGCGAAATAAGCCAATCATCTGAGGCATTAAATAGGTTCCCGTCGTTTGGCTAGCACCTATAATTAGAGTCCCACCATTAAGATTTTGTAAATCATCAATGGCGCGACAAGTTTCTTGGCATAGGCTTAAAATGCGATCGCCATAGGAAAGCAACAACTGTCCAGCCTCCGTCAACTGCGCTCTTCGCCCACCGCGATCGAACAAAGGTACATCTAGCTGGCGCTCTAGATGCTGTACTTGCAAACTAACGGCGGGTTGAGACACATACAGGCTATCAGCAGCGCGTTTAAAGCTACCCTCAGCAGCGATCGCCTTAAGGATGCGTAATTGGTCTAGTGTGAACGGTATATCGATCATAGAATCAGCGTGAGAAAAGATGAGTCGGGAGGTTATTCAAGATTTTTTGAACTTGGCAGGAGTTGTAGGCATAGCCCTTACCAATCGCCGTATGCGACCCTATTTTTACGGGTTAGATGCCGTATTGGATAGGACAAAGCAGGCATTAGGTCAAGGTGTACTGCAAGTTGTCGAAAATGTGCCAGATGGATTTGAATCCTTTGAATTTCACTTTGCTGGTCATGTCGTATTTATTTACAAGCTAACTCACGGGCTGGTTCTACTTGTACTTACTGATAGCAGTCTCAAACTAGTTGACTATCGGCGGGGCATTACCAAAGTCAAACATTTAATCGAAACCGATACATACAACACAGTCTCATACTTTAAGCTCTTATTAGGCTCGGTGACTCAGCATTCTCTGCCGAGTACTAATTGGCAGTCTAATCCTGCTTCTAATTCCACAATCACAGCACCTAGCTCAAAGACTGACAATTCTCAGCAAACAAGTACTCAAACGAATAAAAAACAAGAAAACACGATTCCAACGGCAAATGTCGCCAATCAGAACACCCAAACTCAGGCGAGTATAGCTAAGCCAAACATAGCTTCTACTACTACTGGAGTTACTACTAGGACAGCTACGACAACTACTCCTAGAGCCGAAACTATTACAAAAGTCGCTGACAGCAACAACTCGGCAACATCTACCAACCCTACTAATAGCCCTGCTAAATCAGTATCAGGTAAAACAGCCCTAGAAGAGTATAAGTTAGATGAACTTTTAGCCGCTTTAAATAAACTCAGTAGCTTTACAACTCAATATCTTGGCAAAGTCGTAGTTACCAACTACTGGAAATCCAGCCGCCCTGATTCGGCTTGGCTTAGTGAATTTGAAATCGATCGCAGTGGTCAGATATCCCATCCCCAACAAAAAGCGATCGCTTGTACCCCAGCGCAACATCAACAAATTCAGTTATGGGTGACAGCCTATATCAAACGCTGCAAACAAGTTATTCGCAATTTCGATCAAATGCTGGAACAGGATTGTCTCGATACAAGACAGAGGCAAATGTTACTTTAAAACTAGGAAAGTGTTGCCCGTAGGGCAACACTTTCCTTCTGTTAGGCAATTTGGCTGGAGATACTGTCTACATACAACCGCTTAAATGAGTTAAACTAACATTGGTATTCAGGGGAACACTTTAGAGGCAAGCTAAAAGAGGCAAGCTAAATAATGGCTAAGCGTGTAAGGATTGAGCCAATTGCCCAGACAGCAGATATTGCAACAAATGGTGCATTACTATCTGGCTTGATGGGGGAAGAGCTAAATATTTTAAAAGAATGTGGCGGTCGCGGTATGTGCGCCACCTGCCACGTCTACATTCAAGAGGGGATGTCCGCTCTCAGCCCTATGGGAAAACGAGAGCAACGTACCCTAGAAGTGATTACAACCTGTAAGCCCAACTCTAGGCTCGCCTGTCAAGCCAAAGTCATGGGTGAAGGCATAGTTGTTGAGCTACCTGTGGGGATGTATGTTCAGTCCATTCAAGACATCGAAGCCTTAATTGGACGACGTTGCGAAAAACCATTGCTAAGTCCGCTGACTGGTCAAACCTTAGTAGAGGTGGGACAACTAATCACTCGTTCTGTCGTTCGCCAGCTAGAAAATACGAAGTTTAGCGTTGGTGAACAACTAGCCAATACCAAAAGGGCAGACATCTTTGAGTAGTTGGATTGAATAATTTCTTATTTAATGACTTTTTAATAATTTTTAATAACTTTCAGGATTGGAGTATTTACCTATGACTGTTGCAGTAGATCGACCCAATAGTGCTTCTAGGGCTAAAAGAAAAAACAATCACTATAGTCTGCAAGACTTTTTTCAACCCAATCTCGAAAAAGGTATTGTTGAGGATTGGAATGGGCTGAGAAATATTTTTACCAGTGAAGATTTCATCATTGGGTTACAAGAGGGGCTGGAAGAAGAAGTTGGTGAAGCCTCAGCCGCAGTCATGTACTCCATTGGTTGTGAATGGGGCTTGCAAGATGCTTTATTTTTTACAAAATGGTTTGAGCGCGATTTTGGGCGTAGTATCAGGCAAACTAACTTACCTTTTTTGCTAGAAACTTGGTGGTGGCCATTTACATCTCAAGGCTGGGGACGTTGGCAGGTGGACATGAGCGATCGCAAACAGGGCTTTATGTTCATTAGTGTATTTGACTCCGCAGTGGCTCGCAGTCTGGGCGATGTCGGTAAACCTGTTTGTCATTTGTATGCGGGTTTATTTTCAGGGTTTTTCACGCATTTAGTTAACAAAGAATTAGAGTGCATTGAAATTCAATGCTATTCAATGGGTGAGAACTATTGCAAATTTCTGCTCGGCGGTAAAAATCGCATTGATGCGGCTTCATTTTGGCTCAACGAAGGTGCAACTACCCGTGATATTGAAGGTCGTTTAAAAAATGGAGAATTTTTAAAATGAGTACCTCAGATTGGCGGGTACAGCCACTACGCAATTTTTGGCAAAACGTAAATTGGGAGAATCGGGCGATCGCCCCCGCCTCAATTAGTAATGCCAATAATAATGGCAGCGCTCCTGTATTGAGCTTACTGATGTCAGTGCGCGAATATTTTCGAGCCATCTCTTGGACAGGTATCCCCGAAATCGCCGCCTCACCGCCCGAAGCTAAATTGAGCAGCAGCAGCACTATCGATGAAAGCAATGAGACCCTTGAAGACTTTCTTGATGATATTTCTAAATTTTTCTAAGTAGCCTTAATTAATTAATTGTTAGATATTTGTGGAATAGGCATCTAGCCTGTTGACGGGCAAGATGCCCATCCCACAATTCCTCCGAAGCGGTTATTTTATCTGAGATCCTTAAAACTTTTATCCCATAAGCCATTATGATCCCGAAGATTCAAGACTTAATTAACCAAGCGCAAGATCGTTATCTAGCCGTAGATGAGCTTGGTCTCATGGAAAGTTATGTTAGCTCACTACCCGATCGCCTGAAGCTATATAAACAACTCCGCGATCGCGAAATTGACCTATTGCAAGCCGTTGCCGATCAAGTTTCTGTAGAGTTACCAAATGTAACCGATGCAGAACTAGAATCAGGAATTAAAAATTTAATTCTTGTCCTACGTTACTGCTCAATGTCGATGCTCCTAAATGACGAGAGTTTTCTAAAAGAAAGATTGCTCAATTGGTTAGAAGGGATTATGTCCATGCGCGATATGCGCCGACTTAATGAAACCCTCTACAAATTGCTAAATCAAGGATTGCGCCAACAATTCAGCCCCGCGCAACTTGCCCTAATTCAGCCCTTGATTACATCCGCCCAAGTCACGCTCATTTATTAGAGACACAATACCAGAGGCTACATATTATGATTTCTGTTGCCGATCTCGTCAAAGAAAATCGCATCCCCGCCAACTTTTTTGACTATAACTCTTACATCAAGGGCGATCTGGAAATTGGGTTGTTAGAAAATAGGCGTGGCGATCGCCTAATAGCGGTTCCTGACACCTTAATTTCTTCGTTATACGCTGGGTTAGCCAAGGAAACTGGACAAGCATCAAGACTAGTTTTGTTTAACTGTGGCAAATGGTGGGGCAAAAACTTTTACACCCGTTTTACCGAGTCCCTTGAAGAATATTATTCTCAATCACTCGCCGAGATGGATATGATCACCTTCATTCAAAGTTTAAAAGAATGTTGGCAGACTCATGGCTGGGGCAAATTTGAGTTTGATCCTCAATATCAAACCAAGGGATTTATTTTTGTAAAGACTTACAATTCTCCCTATGTGCGGGCGATCGCTGGCAATAAATTACCAACAGGCTATCTGGAAGCAGGGATTCTCACTTCATTTTTTAGCCGACTTACAGGGCGGGAATTGTTAGCAACCCAGACAACCTGTGAATCTTTGGGCGCTGGTTGCAATACCTATATCATTGGTTTACCCGAAAGGCTACAAATCGTTGAGTCATTTCTGGCGGAAGGATTAGACCACGACACGATTTTACAAAGATTGCTTTAATAAAAAAGGACGCTTTGCGTCCTTTTTTATTATTTACCAGATTTTTGAGCAGCTTTGACAAGTTGCTGCTGCGATCGCCAAGCTTCTCTTAAATGTCCAAAGTTTGTCTTAAACTCATCGCCGCCCCACCAACTACCGACACGTCCTTCATCCCAAGATGCGGAGATAGCACCGTAGCTCAGTCCGACAACGCCTATACCCAAAAACAACATACTCAACAAAACGACTGCTGAGGTCGGCAAATCCACTATATGTTTACTCACCAGAAAATAACTTACAACGAATGTGGTAAGCCCTAGCCCTGTGGGAACGCCGCAGAATACAGCAACTCTTCGCGCAATTCGACGGTTCACCTCATCGGGAATGCCTGAGTCGCGCTTAGAACTTACTTTAGCCTGTGGCTTTGTATTTGCTGCTGGTTTAGTGTTTTTGCCTGCATTGGTACTAGCCTTGTTCGCAATAACAGGAGCAGAAGATGTTTTTTTAGGTTCTTTTGCTTTTTTATTGCGACTATTAGGCTCGAATGGAATGCGACTTTCTTTAGATTTAGTCACTATCACTACTCATTTTTAGCTAACTGAGTTACACCTATGGGGTGTTGAAGCAATCGTTGAAACAATCAAAGAATGCGATTAGCCTCTTACACCAAGGCTTTGGATCAACTGCTTATAATGTGAGCGATCCTCATTACGAACATAGGCTAGGAGGCGCTTACGTTGTCCGATGATCTTAAGCAAACTACGGCGAGACGAAAAATCTTTGGGATGTAGTTTGAGGTGGGTCGTCAACTGGGTGACGCGCTCGGTCAGCAACGCAACCTGAACGTCTGAGGAGCCAGTATCTGTGGGGTGCTTTTGATATTCTGAGAATATTTCTAGCTTGCGTTCTTGCAACAGTGCCATAGTAAAAACTTAAACTTGTCTTGAGTGTACTTAAATTGTTTTAAAGCAATGGCGATCGCCACCTTTTGGGGATTATTGCTAAAGCCAGTAGCTTTCAGACAGACTAGCCTAACATATTGACTACATATTTTTACAGAATTTTCAAATTATTACAGTGCTTTGCTCTGATGTATCTCGATAAGGAGCGCTTTGCGCTCCTTATAATTTTTAATGGGCTGAACCATTGCCGTGATACTTGTCAGTGTCGTAGAAACCGTTGCGAGTACCAAAGAATAAACAGCTAACAGTAAATACGATAGTTAATATAGGCAGAATAACTTTGAGGTCAAGCATAGTTTAAAGGCTTCGCAAGATATTTAATTAGTATGTATATTCTAAATGCTGGTTGCATCAGTGTTGTCAGCATTACTATTTTCACCACTGGGGCGATAGCTCTGCTCAAAGGCGTAGCGCACAATTTGAGAGCGATTCTCAAGGTTGAGCTTAGTCATGATGCTACTCAGGTGAGTCTGCACTGTCCTTGGACTAATCTGGAGGCGTTTGCCAATTTCTTTGTTGGTAAAGCCCTGCACAACTTGCCAGAAAACGCGCTCTTCTGAAGGTGTGAGGGTAGTCCGCGAAACAGGTGCGGTCGGCTGCTGAAACAGTCGCATATGTTCGGCAGGGGTGCGGTGTGGTTCGCGCTTGTGTGGCGAGAAAAAGTCGATGTCGGTTTTACCAATTGTCATGCGATCGCCACTTTTCAATAAAATTGGGAAAGTGATCCTTTGACCGCGCATAAACGAGCCATTGCGACTACCAAAATCAACTAGGTAAAAACTGCCTGAGTCATTGCTGGAATTACGAGATTTAACATCTCCTCGCATAGGCGAATCGAATCCATCATTTTTGGAAGCGCCAACAATTTGCAAGGTGGCGTGATAGCGCGAAACCCATTTGTCGGTTAGGACAATTGAGTTATCGTAGCCGCGACCGATAGTCCAAAAATCTGCATTTGTAAGGGGAATCATTTGCTGCCCCTCATCTGCATGAACAATCAGATAGGGGTGGGGGTGTAGAAGGGTCACTGAACTGTTAGACAACTTTGTTGTGTGCATCTCAATCAATTGCCAATATAACCTATTTGTATATTGTGAGACGTGTTTCCTGAATTTTGAGTTCCGTTAGTTAAAACTTGTCAGATTCAAGGCTTTTGCTGACATTTTCTGGAAGTAACAAACTGGTTTTCGAGTTTTGCATTCCCAAGGTACTGAAAGCCCCTAAATTAGTATTAATAGTCACAATCAAAATTAAAAAGATGGTTCCTACATTTGCTACCACAACCCTATTTTTGGTTTTATGTCCTGATACACTGAGCAGTAACTATAAAAAAATTTATAAATTCCTCTTAACAAACTTTGTCAAAAAACAATGATTTGGATTGCGATCGCTATACAGTTACTACTTAGCGCAGGTTTGTTATGGGCAACATGGCAAGTCTTGGTGCTGCGTCGCGTTCTCATCGAGACGGTAAAAACCGTTGATGATTGGACTAAAGCTTGCGAGGATGGCTTAAGGGTTTCTTCGCCTAGTTTGGAGATCGCTCGTGATGGGGTGGGATCGGTGCGGAGACAATACCAATCATTGCAAATTCAGTTAGAAAAAATTAGTAAGCTACTGTCTGTGCTTGGGCGTGGTGTATCCTTTGTAGGGAGTCGCTGGAATAATTCTCGTAAAGGCTCGTCTAACTCATTAAGTAACAGTCCAATTAATAATTCGTCAGGTCGTAGATCGCCAAGGAGCCAACATAATGTCAAACGGCGCAAGTAAGTTTTGGGGTGGATTGTTTGTCGGTACGGCGATCGGCGCGGCGGCGGGTATTCTATTTGCACCGAGAGCAGGTCGAGAAACTCGCCAAGCTTTAAAGCGATCGGCTCAGGATTTACCCCAAATTGCCGAAGAATTAGGCTCGAATGTCCAGTATCAAGCCGATCGCTTAACTGAACAGGCTCAACGTACTATTGATGAAGCTTTGGTGCGGTTACAGGAGGCGATCGCTACAGGACAAGAGGCAAGTCGGAGGCTGCAAGAGGAATTGGCTTCATCGATTAGCGGTTCAACCAATGGTGCGACCTCGACAATTGATGTAGGTGAGTTAGGCGATGCAAATGATGACGATAACGATGACGATTAAGCACTTTTACTTATCAGCAATCATCTCAGCAATTATCTAAGAAATTATGTCAGAAGCGATATTTCTGCTAGGTTTATCATTTTTATTGGTGGTCATTTGCTTGACGATTCTTTTGCTAGCGGCGATCCCTGCTTTTCAGGAGTTAGCTAAGGCTGCAAATAGTGTGATTCGTCTTGCTGACACCTTAACGCGAGAGTTACCCGCTACCCTTGAGGCGATTCGGATGACGGGCTTAGAACTTAGCGAGTTAAGTGATGAACTCAATCAAGGTGCAAAAAATGCGGGTGAGGCAGTCAAACAGGTAAATGATGGGCTGAAGGGGGTACGTCAGGGTGCTTCTACAGCTTCGATCGCGACTAAAAGTGCATTTGCAGGACTAAAGGCGGGGTTAAAGTCTCTCGGTCGTCCACGTCGGCATAAGCGATCGCATTCAGATTTGCTAAAGGAAAACTCAAATCCCGAAGATGAATCAGATGACAACCTTTAACCCCTTTAACCTTTAGATACGTCTAAAAATTGTTTGCCTACTCCCTAGACTCCCTTCGATTGCTAATGTATAAACACTTATCTACGCTTTATGCTGTAGTTCGTAGGAATAATAAAATTTAACATTTCGTAAACTATTGTCCTTATTAGGAATATTTATGCTATATACTTAGCTAAATTACTCTTTTTAGATATTTTTGTGTCTGAAATAATTCTCACAGATCAAGAAATTGAAAAATTAGTGAAGGAGCCAAAGCCTTTACCCTATGATTGGCGCAGAAAAAATCAACCTGTAATAAATAAAATTGAAATTATTCAAACTGTTCAAGTTATAGGCAAAAACAATAGTATATTTATTTTAAAACCTCGCCAAAATCCCATAAAAAATAATAATTTTTGTTTAACACTCGCTTATAAAGATTCTGAACTAGGAAAACTATTTCATCTAAAAAGATATGACAGTTTTAATGAGCATACAAATAGAATCGAAAAAGAACGTTTTGAAGGCTTTCATATTCACACTGCAACAAAAAGATATCAAGAATTTGGATTGAGAAAAGAAGATGCTTACGCTCAAGTAACCGACAGGTTTAACGATTATGAAAATGCATTAAAATGTTTACTAGAAGATTGTAACTTTATAGTAGCCATTGATCCACAAATAAGTTTGTTTGGAGACAGTTATGGAAGCAATTGATTTACAAAAGCAATTTGTAAGCAAAATAACTGAGGAGATACGAATCAAACCTCAAGGGAACGATTATTTTAGAATCTCCACTCCTTTTATGTTTAGTGATGGGGATCATTTTTCTATTGCAATTAGAAAAGAAGGAAAACGATGGATATTTACAGATGAAGGTGACACATTTATGCACCTGAGTATTCTAGGGGTTAAGCCAGAAACCTTAACTCATGGAACAAGAGAAAAAATATTATCTGGTATTTTGGAAGAATTTTCAATTAAATATCATTTTGGCGAATTAATTCTTGAAATCCAAGAAGAAAACTATGGCTCTGCTTTTTATTGTTTTACTCAAGCATTATTGAAAATATCTGATTTGACTTATCTTAATAGAGATACAGTTGAAGCTACTTTTTTAGAGGATTTTAAAGATTTAATAACCGAAGCAGTTGATATCGAAAGATGTTCATTTAATTGGAATAACACAAGATTTGATAAAGACGCAAAATATACTGTTGATTGTAGAGTCAATAGTATGGAAAAGCCTTTAATGATTTTCGCTGTTCAAAATGAACAAAAAGCTTTGAAATCAATTATCACTATTAATCAATTAGAAAAATGGAAAATACCTTTTTTCCCTATTGGTATATTTAAAAACATGGAAAAAGTTGGTTCAAAGACAATTTCAAAATTTTCAGATGTCTGCAATAAAACATATTCAAATATTGATGATAATGAAAATAGAACAAGAGCTATTAATTATTTGAGAGAATTAACATCCCAGAATAATTGGTAAATAGTTTCTTAGAACAGTAATGATGGGGCAAACGCTATATATGAATTTTTTAGAGGTTGTTCCAAAGTGGGGTGCGGCGGACAAAGGCTAAAATGCAAACGCCGATGCTAATACTTAGCCAGCCACAGATGAGAGTTAGTAATTGCCATGATTGATTGGATGTAAGCAGATTTGTGATTTTGCCAATGGTTTGACTAGACATAAAAGTGCTGATTAATAATAGTGCTGTGCCAATTTCCCAAGGTTGTAATTGACTGTGAGCATTTAGCCGATCGCTTTGGAGACTATTGGGCGCAACTAATTTGATAAAAAATCGGGCGATCGCAGGACTGACAACACAAACACCTAGCCAAGCGATCGCAGTTTCTGCTGATAATTTTGCGGGTAAGGGCAGTACAAACAATAACAATCCACCAACACCGATAAAAGCAGCTCCTGCTAAAATTCCTGCACCTTGAGGCAATAACACATGGGCTAACCCCAAACTGTCGCGATCAGTTTCCTGTTTAGCAAGATGAAATTCCGAGCGAATTATCTTGCTTAATTGATCATCTTGCGTATTCTGATTACTTTGAGCAGTTAGCGAATCTTCCTTGCTGTCACTTGTGGACTGCCCTGAAAATGCAGTAATCGCCAATGGCAAAGTGATCTCGCTATTACTGCCCGCTAGCTGCATCCAACTTAGCTCACCACCGGCCTCTTGTAATTTGACAATTTCCAATCGTGAAAAAGCGCGTAAATCGATCGCATAGGTTGCCGATATTCCCCATAAGCCACTAAACCGAAGTTGCAAAATCTTTTCGGGCGATCGCAATTGTGCTTGCCATGTGAAAAATCCTGTTAATCCTGTAACCGTAAAAGCGATCGCCACAGTCGCCCGAATACTATTCGATAAATTACTGCTAGATAGATCGAGCATTGTCCAGAAAAATAGTCCCAACAGGATTAAAACTAAGCTATTAAACTGTCGAGGCTGCTGCCCCAGAGAAGAGGGACTTACCAAAACTGTCTGGTCAGAATAGGTGACGATGTTTAAAACATCTCCAATAATTTCTTCAGGTTGTTTTTTATTGGCTAGGGCAGATTTTCGGGAATCAGACGATCTCCAACCCAGAGCGCCCGAAATGCCAGCAAAAATAGCCGCAGGTAAAACCCACCAAATTGCTACAAAAGTTTTAATAAAAGTTTCTGGCGATAAACTCAACCCTGTAACTAAAACTAGCCAATAGGCGAGGGTGAGTATTAATTGTTGCTGCGAAAATACATAATCGGAATTTTGGCGACAGACCTCAAGCACTGATTTTGATGTATGTAGCCCTACCCAAAAACCCACAATTAACAGCAAACCCGCGATCGCTAAAAATATTGGCTCACCGATTTGGATCAACTGCGCGATCGCCACTGTCAGCATCAAAAATCCCGCAAAGCCAAAGTTTGTGGAAATAGGGTAAGTTGCCTGCCGCCATCCCCAACCGACCTTACCTGATATTAATTGTCGCTGGGATTTTTGATGTGAATGGGAAGGCGAAACTTGCATAGATGCTAGTAATTAATAATTCGTAATTCGTAATTCGTAATTCGCAGTTGATGATTACTTTTACCTTTTTACTTACACCGTTGCGATCGCCTCATGACGTGCAAAAATCATTCGACCTGCGGAAGTTTGTAAAGCGCTGGTAACAATCACGATAATTTGTTTGCCAAGATATTCACGCCCCTCTTCGATCACGACCATTGTACCGTCTTCCAGATAACCGATCCCCTGAGAGGCTTCTTTGCCTTCCTTTAGGACTCTGATTTCAATCTCATCTCCTGGTAAATAGCTGGGGCGCAGGGCTTGAGCGAGATCGTTGATATTCAAAACCTCAACCTGTTGCAAGTTTGCAACTTTATTTAGGTTGTAATCATTGGTGATCAGGGTGCAGCTTAGTTCTTGCGCGAGACGGACTAGCTTGGCATCCACGGTATGCAAATCTTCATAATCGGCAGAATGAATTGTGATGCGATCGCTAAACTTATCGCGCATGGTGTTGAGAATATCTAATCCTCGGCGACCACGCACCCGTTTTTGATCATTGGAGCTGTCAGCGATCGTTTGCAATTCTTGAATCACAAAATGTGGAATTAGCAATTGCCCTTCCAAAAATCCAGTTTCCATCAGCGTCTGAATCCGACCATCGATGACTGTGCTTGTGTCCAAAACTTTGGCGCTCACGGTGCGTAATGTACCATCCGCTAATAGGCTGCTCTCAACGTTGTTTGGATTAATCAAACGTAACAAAGCGCGTCCGTGGGTATCGGATAGGGTCATCCCTGAATAAGCAAAGATAATGCTGACCAAAATCGCCGTGAGTGGCTTGATAAAGGCGAAGTCATCGGGAATGGGAATTAGAAATAATGGCGCTAACATCAAGTTCGCCACTAATAGCCCAAATACCAAACCAACGGCTCGACCTAAAATTGTCTCAAGGGGCATTGCTCTGACATTTGACTCGATACGGCGGTAAGTTGTTTGGACGATTAATCCTGAAACTAAACCAACAAAGGAGCCTACACCAAGCGTTACCCAACGAAAGTTTTGGATATTCAGACCAACGAGCATGTCTGGGGGTAAAAAATCGAGTCCGTGGAAGCCTGTGCCTGCTCCCGCGAGAATGAATGTAAAGATAATAATAGCGTCAATCATGGGGCGGAACTCCGCTTGGACGAATACATTTCATTCTACACAACTCTTACGAAGCTTTTCACAATGCTTTGTCTGTTCCAATCGGCAAAAGTGATATTTTTAAGTTATAATTAGAAGGCAATCCCATAAAAAGCTTTGCTTTTAAGATTTATACATGAATATATGGCAAGTTAAGGATCAAATTTCCAGCTTGGTAAGCAAATACCGATCGCGAGTAGATTTTTTTTCGATCAGGTTAGAGCGATCGCAGGGGGCGGATATATTTTTACGCAGTGGCAAGATTGAATCTTTGAGTACGGGAATTTCGATCGGGGGACAGGTAAGAGCTTGTCATAAGGGTGGTTGGGGATTTGCCAGTTTTAATGATCTGCATAGTTTGGAGAATAAAATCCAAGAAGCGATCGCCGCCGCGCTTTGGGTTGGCAATGCGGAAACTATGCTTGCCGAGGTCGAGCCAATTCAGGACAAGGTATCTTTAATCCAAGAAAATCCACATCAGATTGAACTGATTGACAAAAAGAATTTGTGCGCTCATTACAGCGAAATTTTGCGATCGGTATCTGACCGCGTAGTGAGTACGGCGGTGCGGTATGGGGATTGTACGCAGCAAGTAATTTTTGTGGATTCTGAGGGAACGATCATTGAGCAAGAATGGGCGGATTGGGAATTACGCTGTTCCGCAACGGCTCGGCATGGTGATCTTGTGCAGACGGGACGGGAAACCTTTGGATCTCGGCGTTCCTATCGAGATCTCCTGAATTTAGATGAAAGAGCGATCGGCGCGGCTCAGAGAGCGGTGGCTGCTCTAGATTTACCAACCGTGCAGGGTAATACTTATACCGTGGTAATCGATCCGATTTTGGCGGGATTGTTTGTTCATGAAGCCTTTGGACATTTATCGGAAGCAGATATGCTTTATGAAAATCCTGATATGTTAGAAACGATGAGCCTTGGGCGCAGATTTGGCTCGAAAGATTTACAGATTTTTGATGGAGCCGCACCGCCTGAACATCGTGGTAGTTATGTTTATGATGACGAAGGTGTAGCCGCTACGACAACACAATTGATTAAAGATGGAGTATTAGTGAGTAGACTCCATTCTCGCGAGACCGCAGGTAAATTGGGCGAAAAGGTGACTGGCAATGCGCGTTGTTTGGATTATCATTATCCGCCAATTGTGCGGATGACAAATACTTGGATTGGTCGCGGTACAACGCCTGTAGCCGATTTGTTTGACGATATTCCCATTGGTGTTTATGCCAAAAACTGGCAGGGCGGCATGACTAATGGTGAAATGTTTACATTTACGGCTGGCGAAGCTTGGATGATTCGCAATGGTCAAATTGCAGAGCCAGTTAAAGATGTGACACTTTCAGGCAATGTCTTTGAGACTTTAAATGATATTGAAGCGATCGCTGATGATTTCTTTTGGGATGAGTCGGGTGGTTGCGGAAAAGGGGGACAGAGTGGGCTGGCGGTTGGTTGTGGTTCGCCAAGTTTGAGGATTAGGAAGGCGATCGTTGGAGGTGAGTCGGATGACTAAGCTCATTCCTAAACTTAAAGAGGCTAATCACCAGTTATTGCTAACGATCGCCGATCAACAGGAAACTGAAGATCGCTTAAATTTGCAGCTGACGCGATTAAAGTTAATGTATGAGTTTGTGTCGGCGTTGAATGCCGCTCAGACAGTTACCGAAATTTATCAAATCGCTTTAAATGGAATCTGTCCTGCGTTGCGAACTGCGCGGGCTGCCGTAGTTACTATTGGTAGTTCTCCCAATCGATTACAATTTCAAGCTACGGTGGGGTTAAGTGAAAATTACAAACAAGAGATCGAAGCTTTTTTTGCTGACTCAGTGGATCTCACTAAACTTAAACCAAGAGCGTTTCCGACCTCAGCAACTTTCTTTAGCGATGGCATTAGTGCCTTTGGCGATCGCACAAGGGATCACATTTTGCAAAGTATCGGTCATGCTGAAAGTATTGGCGCTTTGGCAATATTCCCATTAGAGTATGAGCGCCGACATTTGGGCGATATCGTGGCATATTTCGATGAACCTAGACAATTTACCGACGAAGAAGTCCAACTAACCAAGATGATCGTCACGAATATTGCGATCGCTTTAACCCGTAAACAAGCAGAACAAGCTCTCAAAGAAAGTCAAGAGTTTATCCAACGGATCGCCGATACAACACCGAATATTCTGTATATATATGACATTGAAGAATGTCGCAATATTTATTGTAATCAGGGTATTACCACCATTCTTGGTTATACAGACTCAGAGATTAAGGGTATGGGATCTTTGCTTTTGGATGTTGTGGTACATCCCGATGATTTAACTAGGATAAAAGAGCATTACCAACAAGTCCGAGGTAGCAAATCAGAAGATTTATTTGTGATTGAATATCGGATGCGAGATATTCATGGCAAATGGAAATGGTTTTATAGTCAAGAGACGGTGTTTCTCCGCAATATTGATCAAACTGTAAAACAAGTAATAGGAGCCGCTTCGGATATTAGTCAATTAAAAGAAACTGAAATTAGATTGCATTCATCCCTTTCAGAAAAAGAAATGCTCTTGAGGGAAGTGCATCATCGGGTCAAAAATAATCTGGGCTTAGTTGATAGTTTGCTGTCAATGCAAGCAAGATATATAAATGATGTGGAAGCCCTCAAATCAGTTTCAGATAGTCAAAAGCGTATTCATGCGATGTCACTAATCCATGAACAGTTGTACCAATCTCAGGATATGGGCAAGATTGATTTCTGTGAATATCTTCAGCGTTTAGTGGATAATCTGCATAGCTTCACAAGTTTTAATGATGATCAAATCACGTTGAAATTAGATACAAATCCGACCTTCCTGAAGATTGATACAGCTATCTCAATGGGGTTAATTGTCAACGAGTTATTAACCAATGCCTTTAAACATGCATTTCCTGATCGTCCTGATTATCCCGATTATCCTAATTATAATAAAGGCTTAATCGAAGTAATTCTATATGAATCTACTCAAGATCATAAGCTCCATTTAATTATTCGTGATAATGGAATTGGTATTCCAGAAAGTTTTACCAAAAGTTTTGACCAAAATTCTACTTTTAGTATGACCGATTCTCCAAGCACTTCTTTTGGACTAAGGCTAGTGAGTATCCTTACACAGCAATTAAGGGCGACATTAGATTTATTTTGCTCAGTCGGTACGAGTTTTCATTTTACTTTGGAAACTGATTCATAATGGTTGAGTGAATAATTATGGAGCAACATAACCTTGAATATTCTCAGGACGTAATGGGCGCATGATTTGATTTGCCCTAACAACGATATTATCTGCGCCTTGGACAATGATGAGATATTTGCCTTCGTCAAGACGATTACGAATGGGAACTGAGTCACTACTTGTGGCAACACCAACACCACCGCCAACAAATATGCTGCCCATTGCCCCACCAAATGCACCTAACAAGCCACCGATCGCATGGTTGCCGATCGCTCCAGCCCAAGAGAATGTATGTAGATCAGTAACGAGACTAAAGCCAACACCTGATAAAAAACCAAAGGGGACAAGCCAATAGGACATGGAAAATGCTTGTTTTCGTCCAATTTCGATGGGATCAATAAAGCCAAATTCTTCAGCCGTTTTATAACCTTTACCCAAGATCGAGATCGACTCCATCGGAAAATTTGCCGATTCTAATTGGGTATAGACTTCTTCAGCTTTCATGCGATCGCTCCAAACACTAACCAGATAATTCATATTTTCAGTAAATATATTAAAAACTTCTAGCCAATATCCTATAGTGTAATGTGGCGATCGCTGTTTGATTAATTTCATACGCGATCGCTGGGAGATGGATAGGCGATCTTTTATGAGATTAGCGAGACTACAAAATTGAAAATATCTTCAGCTTTATCCAGAGCCTCTTCCAATTCTTCTTGAGTTGGTTGCATTATGTCACTAGGATAACGAAACTCTGTTGCATAAGGAGTTAGGATTTCCGAAGCCTCTTGAAATTGCTCAAAGTTAGGATTTGTTGCGATCGCTAACTGAATGAGTAGCCGAATATCATGAGTTTTTGGAAATACTTGGTTATGTGAATCAAAAAGCCTTTAACTGCTTTTTATGCGGATTGGTGGCAATGATAGATAGCAACGTCTCCATAAATTTCTGGCTCATCACTTAATTTTTGGGCAGCCCAAAGATCATGTTCTGCTTTGACCAACCAGTTGCTGACAAGTTCATTTTGACTATCCATAAATACATTTACCCTTAAATAGAATTTGATGCTCCAAAGACATTGGAACTTGGGCAAATTTATCTATTTCTTTACGAGTTCTTACGAGAATATCTAAGGGATAGCAAATATCTCTTAGACAGCGATAGGCAACTGTAGAGCGCTTAGAAGGAGATAAGTTACTATCAGAAACAACAATAAGTAAATCTAAATCGCTATCTAAATGAGGAGTACCCCAAATATGAGAACCAAATAAGAAAATATTTTCTGGCGTAAACTCTTGAACTAATCGCCCTACAATTACTGAGATTAGTTGAGGATTTATAGTTTCTGCATTGTGTTTAAACTGTGAAATTAACACTTCTTTATTCTCTCCCTAGTCAGCTTTACAACTATAACGCACTAGCAGCCTGTCGGAAAAGGCGAAAATCCATCTTGTAGGATGTGTTAGCGCAGCGTAACGCACCTACAGTCATAAAAAATGTAGCGGCAATTCATGAATTGCCACTACATTTTTTTTCTAGTGCTTAAACTGTAGCAGCTACGGGGACTGCATCGATCGCTTCAGGGCTATTCTGCTCCGAAGGCGGTACAACTTGCCAGAACTTCGGCAAATAGCTCGACCAATTATCGAGAATTTCCTTCGCTCTCGAACTAGCAGTGTATTCATAGCTAGATTGAATCAACTCTTTTAATTGATTTTCACCCGCGACAGTGCCAACCCTTTGCACCTTAAGCGATTCTTGGCTGAGACGCTCTTTGAACTTGCCATCGATATCGAGAAAGTAGGCAATCCCGCCAGTCATTCCTGCACCAACGTTGCGCCCTGTGGTTCCGAGAACAACGATTACACCACCTGTCATATATTCACAACAGTGATCGCCAGTTCCTTCAACCACAGCCTTTGCGCCAGAGTTGCGGACTCCAAAACGTTCACCGCCGCGTCCATGCACGAAGAGATAACCACCCGTTGCACCATAGAGACATGTATTCCCAATAATCGCATTATCGGCAGGATTAAAGATGCAATCGGGCTGGGGTTTGATGCTAATTGTGCCGCCATTCATGCCTTTGCCGATGTAGTCGTTGGCTTCACCGATGAGAGAGAGCGTCATGCCATTAATATTGAATGCGCCGAAGCTCTGCCCTGCTGCACCGATGAATTCCAGATGTAGATTACTGGCGAGTCCAGAGTTCCCATACTGCTTCGCGATCGCCCCAGATACTCTCGTGCCAACGGAGCGATCGGTATTGACGATTTTATAAGTCTTGCTCAAATCATTTTGACTTGCGATCGCCGCTTGTACTTCCAGATCTGCCAAGATTTCATCATCAAGCACTGCGCCATTACTATGGGGAATGGGTGAATGCTCTAACCAACTGCGATCGCTTTTGGTATCAGGCAGATTAATCAAACAGCCTAAATCCACTTGATTGAGAGCGAGTTTAGCCAACTTCAAGTCTTGACGTTGAGCTAATAAATCGGAACGTCCGATGATTTCCTTGAGGGTTTTGTAACCGAGTTTAGCAAGAATTTGACGGACTTCTTCAGCGACGAAATAGAGGAAATTAACTACATTTTCGGGAGTCCCTGGGAAACGTTTGCGAAATTGTTCCAATTGAGAAGTTACACCCACAGGACATTTGTTCGTGTGGCAAACCCGCGCCATAATGCAACCTTCGGCAATCATTGCGGCTGTACCAAACCCATATTCTTCACCACCGAGAAGTGCGGCGATCGCCACATCCCAACCAGTTTTGAAGCCGCCATCGACTCGTAGTAATACGCGATCGCGAAGTTTATTTCCCATGAGAACGGTATGGACTTCAGCCAAGCCCAGTTCCCAAGGTGAGCCAGCATGTTTGATCGAACTTAAGGGTGAAGCACCCGTGCCGCCATCGTATCCAGAAATTTGAATGATGTCAGCATTTGCCTTAGCCACACCCGCAGCGATCGTGCCGATGCCAATTTCTGATACCAGTTTCACGGACACTTTGGCAGTGGGATTGATTTGATGTAGGTCGAAGATTAACTGCGCCAGATCTTCAATGGAATAGATATCATGGTGTGGTGGTGGTGAAATCAGCGATACCCCTGCTTTGGAATTTCGCAACATGGCGATATAGCTGCTGACCTTGGGACCTGGCAACTGTCCGCCTTCCCCTGGCTTGGCTCCTTGCGCCATCTTGATTTCGAGTTGATTGGAACTGACTAAATAGGAAGGGGTAACTCCAAAACGTCCTGATGCAATCTGTTTAATTGCTGAATTCGCAGTGTCGCCATTCTGTAATCCTTTAAGATGAGGGAAAGATGCAGAAATGCCTTTGTCATCAACATCGTTAATTGGTAAATAGCGAATTGGGTCTTCACCGCCTTCACCACAGTTAGATTTACCACCAACGCGATTCATGGCGATCGCTAAGACTTCATGGGCTTCTCGACTCAAGGCTCCAAGGGACATAGCACCCGTACAGAAGCGGCTGAGAATTTCCGTAGCGGGTTCAACTTCATCAATGGAAATACTGGGGCGATCGCTCTTGAATTCCAGTAAATCGCGTAGAGCCGTTGGAGTGCGGTTTAGTAACTGGGTGCGATAAACTTCGTAATGGTCATAACCATCACCCGCCACAGCTTTATGGAGTGCTTTTGCCATTTCGGGGCTGTTCATGTGGTATTCACCTGTGGGGCGATACTGCACAAAGCCGTAGTTCTCTAGCTTTTTGACATGGAGTTCGGGGAAGGCTTGGGCATGGAAACTGAGTAATTCGGAAGCAATGTCCGCGAAGTTAACACCACCAACACGGGAAACCGTTCCCTTAAAGCAATTTTCCACTACTTCCGCACCAATACCGATCGCTTCAAAAATTTGAGCGCCACTGTAACTGGACAAGAGGGAAATTCCCATTTTCGAGAGAATCTTTAACAAACCACCTTCTACGGCTTTGCGATAGCTATCTTGAACTTGGGTAATTGTCAGACTCTTAATCTTACCGCTTTGCATCTGCGTTTGAGTCTTCGTTTTACCCCACCAATGGCGAGTAGTCTCAAAGGCAAGATAAGGACAGATGGCACTGGCTCCATAACCAATCAAACAAGCAAAATGATGGGTACTCCAGCATTGAGCCGTGTCCACCACAATCGAAGCCTTCATGCGAAGTCCGACCGCACATAGGCGATGGTGAACTGCTCCCACAGCTAACAATGGCGGAATATAGGCATTCTCGGCACTCAAGTTGCGATCGCTAAGAATTACCAATTTTGCACCGTCGCGCACAGCACTCACCGCCGCATCACTGAGAGCAGCGATCGCCGCTTGCAGTCCTGTTGCTCCTGAAGCGATCGGGAACAACATATCCAACTTAGTCGAAGCAAATCCTAAATTCTGTAATTCTTCAAGTTCCGCTTCATTGATTATGGGACTTTGTAACTTGATTTGATGTGCCGCTTCAGGCGTGGCTAACAGCAAATTCGCTTTTTCTCCCAAAAACATCGACAATGACATCACCGTTCCTTCACGCAGAGGATCAATCGGCGGATTTGTCACCTGTGCAAAGCGTTGCTTGAAGTAGTCATAGAGCAGATGTGGACGTTGGGATAGAAATGCTAGAGGCGCATCATCACCCATACAGAAAATTGGCTCCTTACCATCTTGAGCCATCGCTTCGATCACCATTTCCACATCTTCGAGGGTGTAGCCAAAAGCAGTCTGCTGCGTGAGTACTTTCTGTTCGTCTAAAGTTGGCTCGGCATGGAATGGCTTAGTTTCCAGATTCTTACGTTTTTCCTTAATCCATTCACCGTATGGGTGAGCATTGGCAACCCGTTCCTTAATATCCCAATTATGCAAAATTTCATTGGTCTGTAAATCAACAGCGATCATCTGTCCAGGACCAAGACGACCTTTTTCGATAATTTCCGCTTCGGGAATATCCACAGTTCCTGCTTCCGAACTAACGATTACAAATCCATCGTTAGTAATCATGTAACGCGCAGGACGTAAGCCATTGCGATCAAGAGCAGCACCGATAACCTTGCCATCGCTAAATGCAAGTAAAGCAGGTCCATCCCATGCTTCTTGTAAGCCACTGTAATATTCATAGAAATCAACGATCGCTTGGCGATCGCTTAAATCTGGTTGATTCTCGTAGGCTTCAGGCACAAGAATCATGATTGCTTCGAGAGGACTATGCCCTGTTTCAATTAACAATTCAAATACATGATCGAGAGTTGCGGAATCGCTTTCATTGGGTTTGAGAATCGGTAACAAATCCTTGAGGCGATCGCCTTTAGTATCGACCCAATTTGGATGCGCGAGATCGCCTTGTCTAGCGATAAACCAGTTAGTATTTCCCTGCAAAGTATTGATTTCACCGTTATGCCCAAGGAACCGCATCGGCTGAGCGAGGGGCCATTTTGGTAAAGTATTGGTACTGAAACGACGGTGATAAATGGCATAGGCGGAAACGTAATCAGGATTTCGCAAATCATCATAAAAAGCATCCAGAATCGCCGATCGCACCATGCCCTTATAAATCACAGTCACATTAGAGAGCGAAGGCACATAAAAATCACTACTCGCATTCGGAAATAATTTTTTGGCTTCCAGCTTAATCCGCCGCCTTGTAATGTAAATAGCTCTTTCGATCTGGTCAAGATTTTGGTGATCGGCATCGGCAACAAAGACCGCCTGTTCGATCTGTGGTTGATTTTCCCGCGCTTGAATCCCCAAAACCTGCGGCTGTACTGGCACAACCCGCCATTTTAAAAGTTTTAGCCCCTCTTCCTTGGCAATTTTTTCAGTAACTTCACGACATTGAGCCGCGCGATCGCTTTCCTGTGGCAAGAAAAACATCCCCAAAACTGAATGCTCTGGATCAATTTCAGGAATTTCCTTTTGCAAGAGCGCCCAAGGGATCGCCGTCATCACACCCGCGCCATCGCCTGAATCTTGGTCAGCACTACAGCCACCACGATGCTCCATACAAGTCAAAGCCTTGAGCGTATAGCTAATAATTTTATGGCTCGCTCGACCTTCTTTATCCGCAATAAACCCGACCCCACAGGCATCACGCTCTTCCACCAGCCAAGATGGCCCTTGGATCAGATTAGTATTTCCAGACTGATTAGACTGACTTGTATTCACGCGGCTCATTTCCATCGGATTATTTCGTTGCTATCAAAAAATATAACCCAAAGCAAAATTCTTAACAAAATTTTAAATAAAATTTGTGCCGTTTAATTGTTGCGTGGGGCATTAACGATTATAAGCCACAGGAATTTTACTTGTGTTCTAGCGACTACACTTTAACTAAAAAAATCAAGAGCGCAAAGCACACCTTTTTTTGATCTGAGTTTTTGATCGGAGATCGCTATACTGTAATCGTTGCATTTCGTCCTTGAATTGACGCTGAAATCATGGCTTACTGGTTACTCAAGAGCGAACCCAATGTTTATTCCTACGCTGATCTAGAGAGCGATCGCCAAACCATCTGGGACGGGGTAAATAATAACCTGGCGCTAAAACATATCCGTACCGCCCAACCCAAAGATCTTGCCCTCATCTATCACACTGGCGATGAGCGCCGCGCTGTGGGAATTGGTGAAATTATCAGTGAGTCCTATCCCGATCCCAAGTTAAACGATCCCAAACGCGCCGTATTTGATATCAAAGCTGTGCGATCTCTTCCTCAACCCGTCACCCTCGCACAAATCAAACAAGATCCCGATTTTGAAGGTTTTGACTTGATTCGCATCAGTCGCTTATCGGTCGTCCCTGTGTCAGAAGCGCATTGGCAAAAAATCTTAAAATTAGCCGAGATCAACTAGTGGTTGTTTCGTGTAAATGTTGAGCGATCGTGCTGAAGGGTTTCAATTCGTCAAACTTATGTCGTCAACCAATCAATTTCCTAATTTCAGTAAAGCATATATGTCCAGGATGCTTGACTTAATAGGGCGCTTCTCATCCCAGAAAATTAAAGATGAATAAAAATTTACAATTGACGGTGATGAAAGAATTTGAAAAGCTCTTTGTGCCATCTGTTCATTGTCGAAGCTTATAAAATAAACAGTGTCATCAAAAACAACATTTCTGTCACAAATCTGACCAATCAACTGAAATTCTAATTTTTTGTAAAGCCCGCAAATAGCTATTTTCCAAGGTAAAAAAGTATACTCGCCGACTCCAAAAATAGAAAATCTAGGATTCTTTTCATATATCTTGCTTTTTCTATTTTCTAAGTATTGTGAATGAGATTCAAGGTATTGCCATGTTTTAGGAGCAAATTTTCTTATAGATTCAGTAGATTCACCTATAAATCTTTGAGGGACTATAACATATCTATCTGTATTACTGATTCGACCTTGAGCAATGTCAGAGCCTTTCAATAAAGGAAAAAGATATCTATCTTCAAGTTCAACAGTTTCTCCTATTCCATTTACAAAAAGACAATCAATCTTGCGAAGTTCCATTATACTCGAACAATCATGTTTAATCCCAGATCGCCATTTTACGCCTGACTTAACGGTGTAAAAACTACTCAGTTTATCGAAAGAAGCTACATCTCTAATTAGAAGATTATTTCGATATCCTATTTGATGAGATTCTAGACTCTCAAGGCTATTAAATACATCACAGAAGTAATTTTTTGAAGTTGTATCAAACTTGCAGAATAACAAACAGGCTTCAACATTTGCATCAAAATATTTCTTTGTATCGATTCGATAAGTTGCACAGTAGTTAAGATTTAGATTTTTAGAATGGAGATAGTTAAGTAGTTTTCTCGCAACAGATACTTTACAAAGAATTGCCAGACTAGCATTATGTCCCTGTAGCCATTGTACAATCTGAATCAGCATCCATTCTGAAATATCAAAGTTGCTTTTACCTGTTACCGCGTCTAAACCATTATGATTTTGAAAATTATTTTTCTTAGGTAAGTTGCCACCACCTATATTACCTTGCTGTGAATTTGTCACCCAAGGCAAGTTTCCAAGTACTAAGATATGCCCATCTAAGCGATTGATGTAGGATAACCAGTCAAACCGAAAAAAAATCTGCTTGTTGAAGTTCTATTCTTTGGTCTTGGATAAATTGATTTTTAGTTGTCATCTCTCCTATATAATGCCGATTTACCTCAACTCCAATAATTTTTCTTACTGATGGAAATAAATGAGATGAGGCTTCAATAAAATTTCCTACCCCACATGTAGGTTCAACTATAATATCTGGGTTAATTCCAAGCTCTATTAACTTCAGACAAATCATTTTCGCAAGATCTAAAGGTGTCTGAAAATCTCCATATTCTACTTTTTTTTGTTGCCCAGTTGCTTTATGAAGTTGAATCATAAATTAGCTCTGTAAATAGCAAGAATACCTTCTTCTTGATCAGCACGTTCAATAATTCTTCCATATTGAAGTCGCCATTCTAAAGCATTAGAAATAGTCAAAAATCCTTGAATAGGATGATTTCCAAGTATTTCATCTGCAATGTTAGATAATTCGATATCATCGACGGGAAGATTGCGATCAAGCATAAAAGACATTAAGTCATCCTTATTGCCTTCATTTTCTAAAATGGTGCGGATACCACGAGTTGTCTGAAAATCTGCTGTCTTTTCTGCACTCACATAAATTGTGTGCAAAATATTTAAAGTTGCAGTACGGTTCGTACTGTCGTCCACTTTGTTATAAACAAAAATCAGTAACGAATACCCAAGTCCAAAAATCTTTTGTCGTGCTGACTTGAAAGGACAAGATGATTGTGGTTGTTTAATACTTGTTACCTTGACATCTACCAACAATTCTGGGAAATCAATACCACTAGCAGAATTTCCTGCTACAAACTCATAGCGCTCTTTAAGATGGGATCTAAATTTTTGCTCTAAATAAGTTCCAACAGCTTTCCCGTCAGTAATACCATACAACAAAGATTCTGAATGTTGGGACTCTTCATAGGAGAATAATCTTGCTTCAGAGCAAAGACTTTCTATTGTCAAAATTGGCATGAATTAGGTGAAAGTTGTTTATTGCCCTGCTTATTATAGCCTTTTGGCTTTAAAGTAAATAACAAATTTAATATGTATGTAATTTAGTGGAGTAATATGTGATCGCTATTTAATTTTTGGAATAGGCGATCTCGTTTGTGGTTTGTTGACAGGCGATCGCTGCCTAGCTAATGTAAAATTATGGCAAGGTGAAAGAGAGTTTGAAAATGCCTACACTAAAAATTGCTGAGTCCCTAATTCGCCAGAATGCATCCAATAAATCCTTTGAACGCGGTAGAGACTATGCGCGATCGCGTGCCGTTAGTGATTTAGTTTGGCGCGGTCAAATTTTGCGATCTTCGGTAGTAGGTAATGAATACTATAGCGTCAGTATTAGATTTAGCGGTCAAAGTAAACAAATAGTCCAAGATGCAACCTGTTCTTGTCCCTATGATTACGGAGACTGGTGTAAGCATATTGTGGCGACTTTGTTGGTAGCAAATGAACAAGGCAATATCGAAGAACGTCCTAGTCTTGCCCAGCTACTCGAACGGTTAGATTTAGAGCAAACCCGTAAACTTTTAGATAACTTGGTTGTCGAAAATCCTGATTTAATTGACCAAGTTGATCTGCAAGTAGAACTCTTGACTGCGGTTAAACCGACTAAATCCAATTCCGCTAAATCTCAATCCAGTCAAAATCAACGTCCAGAAATTGACCGATCGCCTTTTCGCCGCAATGTACGCTACGAGATTCGAGAAGCCTTGCGATCTATTGAGGAGGACTATATTGAAGAAGATCCTTTTATCGATGTAATTGATGACGAAATCAAAAAAGTAACAGGGTTTCTTGAGGCAGGGGATAGTTTCCGAGCCTTTGTGATGCTATATGCAACCGCCGAAGAGTTGGCAGTTCATAAGGACGATATTGATGACTATAGCGGTGGTTTCTCTGATTTAGTTTACAGTCTGGATCGAGCGATCGCTGAGACAATTCTCTGGACAGATTTTTCCGTAGAGGAGCGCGAAAAATGGACTAGTGAAATTGAAGGCACTCAGGATATTTTAGGTGCAGAACTGGAACAAAGTTTAACGACGCTCTCGCAGGGATGGGACGATCCACAGTTGCTAGCGATTTTGGCAGGTGAATTTGATACTAGAGAGATCGAACAATTAAAACCCGCTTTTTGTGAATTAGGTTATGTCCGATTAAACATTTTAGAATCTCAAGAACGTTTCGAGGAATATCTCCGTTTTGCCAAAACATTAGGCTTTTTAGTACCCTATGTGACGATGTTAATCCAGTTAGGGAGATTTGAGCAGGCGATCGCATCGGCGGAAAAGATCGAAAATCATGAACAAGCTTTCGCAGTTGCCAAGAAATTGCTAGAACATGGATCTGAACAAGAAGCATTGAGAACTGCCCATAAAGGCCTGCAATTTTTAGAAGAAGGTTCTTCATCTCATTACGCCAGCGAGTTAGCAGTCTGGACAGCGGCTTTGGCAGAGCAGTTGGGTGAAACCAAGATTCTACTGAATGCTAAAATTATTGCCTTTAAACTCAAGCCTTCTCTAACTGATTACCATGAAATTCGTGATTTAACTGGAGACAAATGGAACTCAACCAAAGAAATTTTGCTAAAATATTTGCCTAGATCGAATTCCTTTGGAGGTGGATCTGAAGCAAAGGTAGATATCTTTTTAGATGAAGGGTTGATCGATCAGGCGATCGCAGTGGTTGAGGGCGGTTACTGCTCTAGAGAGCTAAGATTGCGGGTAATGCAAGTGGCGGCAGGGTTTGATCCGCAATGGGTTATCACCAAAGGGAAAGCTTTGGCTGAAGACATTATCAACCGTGGCAAATCGGAGCATTACGATGATGCTGTCTCATGGTTGGAACAGGTCAAGCGTGCATATCTTGCGAGTAACCAGCAAGAGGAATGGCGGAGTTATCGTCAACAACTGGTAGAAGTGAATTCTAAGAAGCGTAAATTGATGGAGATCGTTAAGCGTAAAGGGCTTTAAACAAAGGCTTTAACTAATTGTCACTCGTAAATAACCATGACAAACTTGATTTTCAGTAGGATTGGAAGGCGATCGCTTTGAATTTGCCCTTGAGTATTTAAGATGCCAGTGGATCGCATACATAACTAAATCTCAAGGGTTTGTGTCTGGGAAATAATCGAAATCTATGATTTGCTCTGGGGTGAAGGGACATTCTAGGGGAAAGGTGGTTAAGGGTAGTTTTGTTTCCCTTGCGGCATTTCTTCGTGATTTCTGATAGCACTCGGATATATTGACTTTGAGGAATGGTTTTAAGCTAGGACTTTTTTCTAAAACCAATTCGAGTTCATCTCTTTGGGTTGTTATGGTTGTAGTCCAACTTGTTGTTTTCTTTTTGGGTTGATATTTATACTTTAATAGGTGCATGATTAAAACAATCAATCGACTTTTAATTTCTCGTTTGTCATTGCTCCCCATTGATTGAATTTCCTCGATTAGGTTTTCTAGGTCTAGAGCTTGAATTTGTCCATTTTTGAGTTGGTTAACTGTTTGTTCTATCCAAAGATTAAAGTCGGTTTCATACAGACTGGTGGTCATGGTTTATTCTCCTGATAATTTACGGCGATCCTTTCGTGTATTTCGCTTAACTCGCCGATGATTTAGTAAGCTAAACTAAGATTAGAAGTATCAGGCAACACTGAAAACCAAATTGTTTTTGGCTCTTCTGGGTTCATGGGGATAAGCACAGCTAATAGTAGACAGAAGTCCTTCTGAGCAACAGTTCTAGCCTTATCACGGCGTAAATTATTGTACCAAATTTACACCGGTTACCCCTGAAACCCAGAAGAGCCAACTCCCCATCAGCTAAAACCTCATTAGAAAAATAAGGTTCATCTTGAATAGTCGCTTCAACCTTAATATTGGTAAAGATTCAAAATACGCTATGCACTTTTGAAATAGTGGGTTTTTGGGACGCATAAACTATTTCCCACTTAATTTTATTGAGTCTAATTATAACTCCTCCAACAAAACTTTACCTCAAGCGATCGCTGTAATCTCATCTTGGGAAAACCTCATTCGGTTGCGATATCGCCACTCCGAGCGCGAGCGTTAAGGCTCAAAGGTAGTTGGCATCCTTATAAACCATATAATAACGGTTAAATTAAGCTCGCTCCTGATCATCTCCTGATCATATTGATGAATAATCAAAATATTAAAATAAAAAGTGAGAATCTCTTATTTCAACCTTGGGTTGGAAGCCAATATGGTGATGACAGCATATTCAAAATTCCGATTTTGATTGTCGGGGAATCAAACTACTGTCACCCTGAAAAGCTTGAGAGTGTAAAACCATATGAAACTTTTACACATCGATTAATTGAAAGTATTATCGATGCTACTTGGAAGCATCGATTCTTTAGTAATATTCAACGTACTTTTGTTGAAAAAGCCGATACAGAGCCTTTACGAGAGGAGTTTTGGCATTCTGTGGCTCATCATGAATATATTCAACACTGGCTACCCAAACCTCGTGTTAGCCCTGATGAGTATATGTGGGAAGAAGCTAAACCTATTTTCCAAGATGTAATTTCTGAGTTAAAGCCCAAGTGTATTTTGTTTGTATGTAAGAGAGTTTATGACAAAGTATCTCCTGATTTTCCAGCGTCCACCCCTCTAGCTGTAGATAACAGTAATCCACTTACGTCAAAAGCTTATAAAAATCAGCCTCACCCCACTGTAAAAATTGGTGATGCTTTGGCTTCATGGATTTATCATCCTACGTCTCCTTATGGTGGATTTCAGAAGCCGAGAGGTATTGCTAGACCTCTAATTCAAGCTTCTGGTGGGACACCCAAAATTTAAGCGTTTGGACTAGTGGTGCAGAAAAGTCTTGAAACCCGTGTAATTTTCGTAACTAAGCAAGCCTGTCAAAAAGATGTAATAATTTGTAACACAAGTACCAAAGCGATCGCTTAACCATCGGATCACAACGATCAAAATCATGGAACCCGAATCAATAAATACGGAAACATCTGACGCGGAACCTAAGCGTTTACTCAATATCACCATAGTTGAAGCCTCTGAAGCCACAGAAGAACCCCATCGTCATGAATGTGGTGTATGTGGCTACATATACGAACCATCCATAGGCGATACCAAAAGGAATATTGCTGCGGGTACTCCCTTTGAGGAAATTGCCGCAGATTGGCGCTGCCCCGTTTGTAATGCCAAGAAAAAAGCATTTGCCGATATTGGTGTCGCCGCCAAGCCATCTGGTTTTACTGAAAATCTAGGCTACGGATTTGGCGTTAACGTCCTCACCCCAGGGCAGAAAAATCTCCTTATATTTGGTTCTTTGGCGCTAGCGGTAATTTTCTTTATTAGCCTTTACGCCCTAGATTAAATTATTCATTTGCCATCATACTTTATATATTTTTAGATAATTTTTTATGAATAAAAGCATAAAACGCTTTCTTGCCTCCTGCTCACTCTGTATCTTGCTAATTTGCGTGACATTATTTGGCGCAGGAATGCCCAATGCTTCCGCAAACCACGGTAACTGGCACAAAGTCGAGCTACCAGTAGCGATTACGCCCCTAGATTTGTGGTTTGACAAAGCTGAACCCAATCATGGCTGGCTAGTTGGGACTGACGCAACTTTGCTCGAATCCACCGATGGCGGTCAGACTTGGGAAGAGCGCAAACTCGATCTTGGTGATAGCATTTATCGTTTTTCATCAATTAGTTTCTCTGGCAAAGAAGGTTGGATTACTGGACAACCTGCTCTGTTATTACACACCACTGATTCTGGTAAATCTTGGTCACGCATTGGACTTAGCTCTAAGCTCCCTGGCGATCCCTTTGCGATCGTCGCTTCTGGCAAAAACTCAGCCGAAATGGTCACTGATTTAGGTGCGATCTACTCTACTGAAGATGCTGGTCAAAACTGGAAGGCGCTAGTTACTCAAGCTGTCGGCAATGCGCGTAACCTCAACCGCAGTGATGATGGTCGCTATGTCGCTATTTCCGCAAATGGAAATTTTTATTCGACTTGGCAACCAGGTGATATGACTTGGATTCAACACAATCGCAATAGCTCTCGCCGTGTGCAGAATATGGGCTACACCCCCGATAATCGTCTGTGGATGTTAAATCGTGGCGGTCAAGTTCAGTTTAGTGAAATTGGCGAATTTGACAAGTGGGACAAAAAGCAAACTCCTCGCGAAGGTGGTGGTTTTGGACTATTGGATCTCGCCTATCAAGATGAAAATAATGTCTGGATTTCAGGTGGTAGTTCGCGCTTGATCCATAGTGAGGATGGCGGCAAAACATGGAAACGTGATGAGTCGGCAAAAAATGTTGGCGCAAATCTCTATCGGATTTATTTCTTTGGCAGCGATCGCGGTTTTGTAATTGGGCAAAACGGCACTTTGTTATCTTATTCTCCTGATTAATTAATGTCTTAACTATTTTGCTAATCAATAAAAAACCTCACAATGTGAGGTTTTTTACTGTCAATTTTTTGAGATTGAGCAGCACAATAACTTTCTGTTACATGGCAAGAAATTCTTAAGGTATAACTTTAAATTATGATATAATTATTATTAACAGATAAATATAAGATTATTTGTTTGTTGTTATTAATTTATGGAGAAATATTATGGAAAAACTTACTATTGAAGAATTTTTTGCTGACTTTGCTAATGATGATATTAAAAAGAAAATTTTTGAGCTTCAAACTGTACTTCAAGTATTTAAATTTCTTAAACTTAAGTCTGGATTTGGATTCCAAATCGAAAGTGACGCAGAATTAGCGACAGAAGTTAGAGTTCTGGTCAAAAAGCAAGCAGCAATAGAGGAAAAGAAATTGAGACGTTCTGGAGAATTTAATAGAAAAGAATTGAAAAGTCCTGAAAATTTTGAAGGATTCAAACACCTTTTATTTAAAGTCAATGGTTTTAAAGATTTTCTATCCGATGAGGTGATTAAAGACATATTTGATTTTAAAGATAAATGTGAAAAATAACTTTTAATTATAATTCGTAATCAAAAACCTTTATTTGCTTACGAATTTGCACCTCGCAAAGCGAGATGCAAATTTAAATTTCTATCTACCCATTGCGTGGAGAGCGTTAATCGCATCCGCGCATTTTTGTGTAAATGCTTCGAGTGTAGCGCGATCGCCTGACTCAGGAGCAGGAATTAGCTCACCGATCCTCACGGTGACAGGTTGAAATAGCTTCGGAAATTTAGCCCCCTTCGGCAAAATCGTCTCTGTCCCCCATACGGATACAGGTAAAAAAGGAGCCTTGGTTTTTGCAGCTATCATGGCTGCTCCTAACTTTGGTTCTGTAATCTTGCCATCAAGGGTGCGTGTCCCCTGCAAAAAAATACCCGTCGCCCAGCCATTATTAATTGACTCGATCGCCGATCTAATGGCGGCGCGATCGCCCGCACCCCGCTTAACGGGATAAGCCCCAAAAGCTTTAATCGCTTGACTCAAAACAGGAATTTCAAATAACTCTTCCTTTGCCATAAAGGCTACGGGTCGCCCCATACAGCTACCAACAATCAAGGGATCAAAATCACTGGCATGGTTACTAACGACAATGAGATTGCTGGTAAGCGGCACATTCTCTGTCCCATAAATGCGCTCTTGGTAAAATAAATACAGCAATGGTCGCACCACTAACCACTTAAACATCTTATAAAAGATCGGATTACCACCCTGATCTTTTTCGTTATTTTTGGTGTTTGTAGGGGCTGTATCGTTTTCCATTTACCAAATTTCCAGAACGCTATTTCTTAAACTTAGTACGAATTTAGGTACATACTCTACTTTTAACCGAGAGATTTTAAAAGCGATACCAATTTTGCTTTTTCGACAATATACACATTTTTAAATTTATCGCCTTGAATTGACACCCTAGCCGTCGAGAAGGCAAGTATGGGAATTACAAAATCTAAATCTTTTTGTTGCTTTATCTTCAAAGCTTGCTTCATAGTTTGTGTAATAAAGTTCTTCTCAAAGGGATATTTCTTGTTTCCCATGCGCCGAAATAACTCTTGACCATCGGTGATGACTTCACCTCTATGGGACTTTACTTCGATCGCAAAGGCTTTGCCCTGTGGCGAAACACAAAAAACATCAAGATCGCCTACTCCATTTCCTAAACGCATTCCATACTCAAGTTGCCAGCCCTGTGATTCAAGAATGGAGAGAGCTTGAGCAATATCCTCTTCTCCTTTAGCGCCCTGATCCGCATGATTTGCTCTTTTCCATAAATAAGCTCCATTGGCAATTAACCATAAAGCAATAATCATGAACAATAGATAGAAAATAGGGGAGAATTTAAAATTTAATATGACAACAAACGAGCCAAAAAAAACAAAAAATGCAGAAATAAAATAGCTAATAGCTTTTATTCGCCTATTTAGTGCTAGTTCGCGGATGTTTCGTCCAGCTTGATTGTTGTCCATTGTTCAGGGGTATAGGTTTTCAGGGATAGGGCATGAATCGTAGTTTGCATTTGCTCAGCTAGGGCGGCATAAACCATACGATGTTGTTGCATCATCGTTTTGCCAGCAAATTCCTCAGAAATAACGATCGCATCATAATGACCGCTACCCACTGGGGCATTCATCCGCCCTTGATGATGTTTATGTAAGTCACTGTGATCGGTGATTTCAACATTGGTTGCGCCGATTTTTTCTTGTAAAGTAATTTTTATTGCGGTGATATTGTCCATAGTTTTTTGGTTACAACCTAATATTAAAGTTTAAAAGTGCCGC
>JBILGV010000109.1:0-15374 GCA_044350865.1 Pseudanabaena sp.
ATCGGTAAGACCCAACAAGCCTACTTCACCGAAAAGGGAACCTTTGCTCCTGCAATATCACTGCTTTCCCTTGGCACACCAGCTGCAACCGACAACTACAACTATGTTTCCATCGGTACATCCTCAACTGATGTTACCTATGGTGCATCTACACTCAAGCCCAACTTGAAGGTGTATATTGGACGTATTGTGACTGGGACTATCACAGCCACTAGTGAAGTTTACAGTAACTCGATCGTATGCGAAAGCACACCACAGGCTGCTCCTACTACAGCCGCAGTTGGTAACATACCAACTGGAGCAGTCACTACTGTTGCTGCTAACGCTAATGACACCAGCAATGGTTATCAGAGTTGTGCTTCTGGCTACCAAATTGCTCAATAAGCAAAACGAATCTAACTTCCGTAGACCATTTTACGGCTTATGGGTTCTGATTGGAAAAAGAGAATCCATAATTTTGGATTTTTACAGACTGAATAATCTGCAAGAACTCAGTATATATAAAGATAAAGGATGAAAGTCTCAGTCATTGAGTTTTTTGTCCTTTTTTAGTTTTTTGTTTCTAGTATTAATTCAATATTTTTATGGATTCGATCACCAACATCCGTCAACTATTTGACAATCAACCCTATCCCATTAACCCGATTGAGATGGTTTGTGAGGATATTAACTTTTTGTTTTTACATTCACTGACCACAGCCCATTATCTTCGCGGTGATGGCTATGTTGAATCAAAAGGGAAGTTGATTTTAGATGTGGGCTGCGGCACGGGTTATGGGGCTTTAGTGTTAGCGATCGCCAATCCAGATGCAAAGATAGTTGGCATAGACTTATCCCCCAATTCGATTGAGATTGCGATTAAGCGTTTTCAATTTCATGGCTTGACTAATTTTGAATTTCATACCATGTCTGTCGAAGAATTACCTAGCTTGGGAATGCAATTTGACTATATAAATTGCGATGAAACTTTATATTTGCTGCCCGATCCCATAGTAGGGTTACAAATTATGGCGGCAATACTTGCCCCTCAAGGGCTAATAAGAGCCAATCTTCATAGTCTATATAACCGCGCCGATGTATTTCGAGCGCAAACGCTCTCTCGTTTTTTAGGATTAATGGATGGGGAAGTCGGTGATTGGGAATGTGAAATTATTCGAGATTTGATGAACTCTCTCAAGGAAGGAGTTGTCATCAATCAAACTTGGCAAAAATTTAATAATGAGAGCGGGAATATATACATGAATTTCCTGCTGTATGGTGATAAGGGGTATACCATTCCGCAGATGTTTGAGATGTTGGAATCAGCTAATCTAGAGTTTATCTGTATGGTAAATTGGCGACAATGGATTCTTGATGATTTATTTAAATCTGCTAAATCTCTTCCTGAATATATTGATTTAGTCATTAACGAAGCTTCCGATATGCAGAGTTTACATCTCTACGAGCTACTGCATCCTGTGCATCGACTCTTAGATTTTTGGTGTGGACATCCCGATCGCGATCCACCCAATCATCAGACTTTGCCCCTATCGGAAATTAGTTATAGCCAACCAGAAATTTGGCAAAGCTACATTTTTCATCTACACCCACAATTACACACTGAAAAATTTAAACAAGCTCTAGAAGAAGCGATCGCACGGAATCAACCTTTTCCCATTACTCAATTTGTTAGCTGCACCTCATCTCAGCCGATTAATTTTGTCGCTCCAGCGACGATCTGTCTATGGCTGTTGTGGCAACAATCTTGTTCGATGGATCAACTAATTCAGCATTGGCTAACGATTAAACCTGTAGATCCTCTTACCTTAAGAGCGATCGCGAAGTCAGAAGCTTTTTCGCAAATACAACAAGTATTGCTGCAACTAGAGTCTTTATTGGTGGTATTAATACAGAGAGCATCCTAAAAATATGAGTTCAGCTATGAGTCAAATGATGCATGAATGGCAACCACAAGCTTTTACATATTTATTACAAAAAGATTATGCAAGTGCAGCCAGTATTTATGAACAGGCGATCGCTGATGAGCCAGAAGTTATCAGTCATTACTTCTATTTAGGTTTACTTCAGTTATTGCAGGGGGAGGAAACCGAAGCTCAGTTTACATGGATGGAATGTATCAATGAAGAAACAGCGATCGAGCAAGTTGATATTTTGACATCAAAGTTAGTTTCTGTTTTATATACAGAATTGTTGAGACAAAAGGAGGCTAGTGAATATGAAACAGCTTGGCTTATCAGTCAACATATTCATGAAATCGATCCAAGCAATCTTAATAACTCTTTGATCTTAGTATGGTTGTGTGTAGAATTAGAAAGAATCGCTCCCGATGACCTAGTTTTATTAGAAGTTATAGAAACCTTAAAACAAAAGGCTGTGGGGGATCGGACAGAGGCTAGTTATAACTCATTCGATCATAATTTACTATGGGAATTATTATCAAATTTGCTCAAACACGAGCCAATGCCACCATTGTTTGAATTTGTAGAAGCTTGTCTTCCTTTTGTTCAGGAACCTAAACCTTTTATCTATAATTTAATTAGAGCCTCGGTAGAATTTGCTTATAATCAGCAAAAAGATAAAGTTGCCATTTGTCTATTAAAACTATGTTTAAAGTTATCTCCTGAGCATTTAGAAGTTTTTGAACACCTTGGAAGAATTTATTTAAAAATTCGGATTCATGACGAGGCTCTAGAATCTGCAAGAACTTATTCTAGATTGGCTCAGAAGTTAATAGATAAAGTCTTTGCGAATACACTCCTCTTAGGCGTTTTATTAACCAAGGGAGGACATTGGCAAGAGGCTCTTGATGTTTTTTGTCAGCAAGAATACTTATTCACTTCCCTAATAGCCGAAAACCCAACTGAGCTTTCGCAGCCAGTTATCACTCGACTCTACATCTGTAATTACTACAATTCATATATTAAAGATCAGCCCAGACTCTATCGTATTCTTCAAAATCAAATTGCCGAACTTTGTCAAACTCTTACAAATGTTGACTTAACCGAGCAAATTCAAAGATTTCGGCAGCGCTCTCTATCTCGCGATAGTTCCCAAAAGCTAAAAATTGGCTATATCTCTAAATTTATGGTTTCCCATTCCGTGGGGTGGCTAGCGCGTTGGTTAATCAAACATCACGATCGCGATCAATTTGAACTGTATGGATATTTTCTCGGCTATCGCGAATACCCCGATGACTTACAGGCATGGTATGAAAGTCAAATGGACTATGTTTATCGTGTCGATATGGATGGTATTCAGGACTATACGACCATAGTTGCAAGAATCCATAAAGACGAAATAGATATATTGATCGATTTAGACAGTGCCACTTTTGACATCAGTTGTGCAGTGATGGCGCTCAAACCTGCGCCAATTCAGATCACATGGCTTGGTTCTGATGCATCGGGGATTCCCACAATTGATTACTTCATGGCTGATGACTATGTGTTACCTGACTATGCCCAAGAATATTACACAGAAAAGATCTGGCGATTACCGCAAACCTATATTGCCGTAGATGGATTTGAAGTTGGTATCCCCAGTTTACGTCGTGATCAATTGGATGTTCCCCCAGATGCAGTGCTTTACTTTAGTGGTCAACCCGCCTTCAAACGCCACCCCGATAATGTTCATTTGCAGATGCAAATTATCAAAGCTGTTCCCAATAGTTATTTTCTCATTAAAGGTTTTGGCGATCAAAAAGCGGTTAAGGAATTCTTTGAAGAAATAGCGATCGCTGAAGGGGTCGCTCCTGAACAGTTAAGATTTCTCCCAATGACCTCAACCGAAGCCGAACACCGGGCTAATTTGGCGATCGCTGATATCGTACTCGATACTTTTCCTTATAATGGTGCGACAACAACATTAGAGACCCTATGGATGTGCATCCCTATAGTGACAAAAGTGGGAGAACAATTTGCAGCGCGGAATAGTTATACAATGATGATGAATGCTGGCATTTCCGAAGGGATTGCATGGACAGATGCCGAGTATGTGGAATGGGGAATTCGGTTAGGCACTGATGCCGCTCTTCGTGAAGATATTGCCACGCGCCTAAAAGCTTCACGCCAAACCTCACCACTATGGAATGGGGAAAAGTTCACTCGTGAGATGGAAAATGCTTATCAGCAAATGTGGCGGCAGTATATACTCAAAGAAACTGATTAAACCCTCTAAATCCTAACTAACAATACTAAACAGCAATCCTAAATAATAATGACTATGCATCAATGGCAACCGCAGGCTTACGAATATTTATTACAAAAAGATTATATATCGGCGGTCAGTATCTACGAACAGGCGATCGCTGATGCACCAGAAGATGTCATCAATTATTTTTATCTCGGATTACTTCAGCTATTGCAAGGTCAAGAAGCTGATGCACAATTTAGTTGGATGGTTTGCATTAACGATGAGGTAGATCTTGAGCAAATAGAGCATTGGACATCTGAGTTAGTTGACATATTATTTGCAGAATCACAACGACAAATCGCAAATCGTGACTATGAAACCGCATGGTTAATTTGTCAACATATCCATGAAATTGATCAAAGCAATCTGGATAACTCCTTAACTTTAGTTTGGCTATCCATTCAATTACAAACTCTTGATGCAGAAAGCGATATTTTGATAGAAGTCATAGAGAGCTTGGTGGAAATCGATGTTTCGGAACCAGACGCATTTAGCCATGATTTATTGTGGATCGTATTTGCGGATCTCCTTAAATATGAACCATATCCATTGTTAGTGGAATTCACTAAAGCTTGTTTGACCTTTGTCCAAGAAACTAAAGCTTTTGTCGCCAATTTAAGCAGACGCGCCCTTGAGTTAGCCTATCATCATCAAAGAGACGACTTAGCGATCGCCTTATTAGAAATATGTCTAACTCTGTTGCCAGAAGAAATATTAGTACTAGAGTATCTTTCTAGCCTTTATCTAAGAATAAACAATCACCACCAAGCCTTAGAGACAGCAAAACGATGTTTCCAATTGTCGGAAGGTTTAGCCTATAGTTTCTATCCAAACTATCTGATGTTAAGGGCTTTACTAAGTAAGGGCGGAGATTGGCAAGAGTCCATGTCCGTATTCGCCACTCAACAAACTCTACTCTCTAATCTGATTAAGGAGAATCCAACCACACTATCACCTGCGATTATCCGTAGCCTCTATATCGTTAACTACTTTGCTCCCTACATCAATGATGAGGCGAAGCTGAATCGGATTCAACAAAATCAGATGGCATCTCTTAGCCAAGCGAATCTCAACTATGATTTATCTGCACAAATGGCTCGTTTTCAACAGCGCGTTATGGGTAGAGCGCGTAACAAATCTCAAAAGCTGAAGATCGGTTACATTTCTCGATGTATGGCAACCCATTCTGTCGGTTGGCTAGCGCGTTGGTTGATCATGCATCGCGATCGCCAGCAATTTGAAGTTTATGGTTATTTCTTAGGCTATCGTTCCTATCCTGATCAATTACAGGAATGGTATACAACCCAAATGGATCATGTGTATCGTGCGGGGCTTGATGGTTCCGATGATGCAGCCGTAATTGCCAACAAAATTTATCAAGATCAAATCGATATCTTAATTGATTTAGATAGCATTACCTCGGATCTTGGTTGTGCAGTGATGGCGCTAAAACCTGCCCCAATTCAAGTTAGTTGGCTTGGTTGTGATGCATCTGGACTTCCAACCATTGATTATTTCATCGCCGATCCCTATGTGTTACCTGACTCCGCCCAAGAATATTATGCCGAAAGAATCTGGCGACTTCCCAAGACCTATATCGCCGTAGATGGTTTTGAGGTTGGTGTGCCAAGTTTAAGACGCGATCGCCTAGATATCCCCACCGATGCAGTTGTTTATCTCAGCGCTCAGAATGCCTTCAAACGTCATCCTGATACAATCCGTTTGCAAATGCAAATCATCAAAGCAGTTCCCAATAGTTATTTCTTGATTAAAGGATTGGGAGATCGAGAGTCGATTAAAGAATCATTTATTAACATAGCGATCGCTGAAGGCGTTGATCCAGAAAAATTGCGATTCCTGCCCATGACCGCGAGTGAAGAGGAACATCGCGCTAATTTAGGCATAGCAGATATTGTTCTTGATACCTATCCCTATAACGGTGCGACTACAACTCTAGAAACCCTATGGATGTGCATCCCAATTGTCACCAAAGTTGGCGAGCAGTTTGCAGCGCGAAATAGTTACACGATGATGGTTAATGCTGGTATTTCCGAAGGAATTGCTAGGAATGATGCAGAATACATCGAATGGGGCATTCGTCTTGGTCAAGATGCATCTTTGCGTAAAAATATCGCCACTCGTCTCAAGGCTGGTCGTCAAACTGCGCCCCTGTGGAATGCGAAGCAGTTTACTCGTGATATGGAAAATGCTTATCAGCAAATGTGGCAGCAATATATCCAAACCATACCCACTGAAAGTACCTACAGAAATTCAGACAAAAATCTGGGGAATTACAAAATTGTTCTACTTGTATCGGGAGGACTTGATGAATTTGTCGAAAATACGATTAAAAGTATTAGCAAGTGCAATATAGATTTGCGTCATCTTGAGATATTTACACCTAAAAATGTGAAGGCGCACCTTCAGAATCTACTGCATTCCTACGCTATCGGCAAAATCACGGCGATCGAAGATATTACTAATGACCAAGTTTTAGAAAACAATACTAACTATCATGATATTGGAACTGCTGACTTTGGGAAATTTACTATTTATAAATGGATAATCATTAAAAATCTACTCAATCAAGGTATCCAAAATGTAATTTACACAGATGTAGATATTGCTTGGAGGATTAACCCCATTGAGTTATTACAGAAAATTAACAAAAACTATGATTTGGCTATTCAGACTGAAGGAGAGGCTTACTTTCCACCCCATTTTTGTACAGGATTTATGAGTTTTGCTAATACCGCATTTTCTCGGCAATTACTTGATTCTTTAATTGAATTGCAAATTGAAGTCTCAGCGATCGATCCCACGTTTCATGATCAATTCGTTTTTAATACTCTTGTAGACAGAAATGTCGATTTAGTCAATAATATATTTCCATTATCAGAGATACTTTTTGCTAATGGTCTAGCGGCTAAGTTAATGTCTACTTCTGATTCATCCATAGAACAACTGCAAATGGTAAAACCTCAGCCCATGATTTTTCATGCAAATTGTACAGTTGGCTTGGAGAACAAGAAAAAAATGTTGCAGAAAACAGGAAACTGGCTTCTGTAAAGAAAATATTGAAAAGCTCTAAAAATATTACCCATAATTCAATCAACCTATCAACTATTAAACTACAAAATGACTAACCAAAGAACAGAAAAATCACAGCTTGACTCTTTAATTTCTCCTGAAATAAAAAATGATGAACTTTATTATTTAATTGAAGAAATTGCATCTAGAGCAAATGTCAAAAACATATTAGAGATTGGTTCTTCTTCAGGTGGAGGTAGTACCGAAGCTTTTGTCAAAGGGATACAGAAAAATCCTCATAACCCCTCCCTATATTGCATGGAAGTGTCTCAGGTTCGCTTTAGTCAATTACAGCAAACCTATGCCTATGCTGATTTTGTTAAATGCTATAATCTATCGTCAGTCTCGGTTGAAGACTTTCCTACAAGGGAAGATGTAGTTGCATTTTACAATAATAATATAACTGGACTGAACAACTATCCTTTAGAAGAAGTACTTCGATGGCTCGATCAAGATATTGACTATATTATCAGTTCTGGTGTGTCGGGAAACGGGATAAGACAAATTAAAGAGGCTAATGGTATTGATTATTTCGATGTTGTGTTGATAGATGGTTCTGAATTTACAGGAGAAGTAGAATTAAATGAAGTATATGGAGCTGAAATTATCCTGTTAGATGATATCAATACCTTCAAGAATTACAAAAATTATCATAAACTTGTCAAAGATCCTAACTATAAACTCATACAGCATAGTAATTCTCTGCGAAATGGTTATGCTATTTTTCAGAAAGAGCAATTTGTATTTAATGAAGAACAAATTGAACAACGTCTCGTTCAAAGATTAGTGCGGCAGGGGATGACAGTTTTTGATGTTGGAGCCAATATTGGGAACTACTCCATTTTGTTTAGTAATTTAGTCGGAAGTGAAGGCAAAGTCTATGCATTTGAACCGACTTCTACTATTTTTAGTAAACTAGAAGACCGTGTAAAATCAGAACAAGTCAAAAATATTTTTCCATTTCAAAATGCTGTATTTTCTGAAAACAAACTGATTGAGTTTAACGAATTTCCCGATGATTTTTCAGTCTGGAATAGCATTGGAACCCCACGCATGGAAAATCCATTAAACTCACAAGAGTATATACCCATTGTCAAGACGGAAACTGTTAGTGCGATTACCCTTGACTCATTTTGTGAAGAGCATCATATTGAGAAAATAGATTACTTGAAAATCGACGTAGAGGGTGCTGAAAGTGATGTTATTAGTGGCGTTCTAAATCTTTTAGCAAGAAAAGTAATTAAGTTTATCCAGTTTGAAGTTTCTCAAAAGATGTTGGAGGGAATGAATCACACCGCTCAAGAAACTTTTGATTTACTGATGGATAATGGCTATGAGTGTCATTCCATAGAAGAAACGGGTGTGATCGGTCAATTAGTTTGTAATTCTAATGCTTTTTATGAAAACTATATTGCTTTTCCATTACTACCTATTCACTTTTTTACGATTGTTCTCAATGGTGAACCCTTTATCCGTTACCATATAGATATTTTTAAGCAATTACCCTTTCAATGGCACTGGCATATTGTGGAAGGAGTCGCTGATTTAAAGCATGATACAGGATGGAGTTTGCGTTTAGGTGGACAAGTAACAGATAGTATCCATATTCAAGGACTGAGTAAAGATGGCACGACAGACTACATAGACGAACTAGCTCGGCTATATCCAGAAAATGTCACGATCTACCGTAAACCCAAAGGCGAATTCTGGGATGGTAAAAGAGAAATGGTTCAAGCGCCTCTCCCATATATCAAGGAAGAATGTTTACTCTGGCAAGTGGATGTAGATGAACTATGGACAGTTGAGCAAATCGAATCGGCAAGACAATTATTTGTTGCTAATCCAGATAAAACAGCCGCTTATTATTGGTGTTGGTATTTTGTGGGGGAGAAACTAGTTATCAGCAGCCGCAATTGTTATACCCAAAATCCACAACAAGAATGGCTAAGAACTTGGCGATTTAAACCTGGCTATGTTTGGGCAGCCCATGAACCTCCGATTTTAGTAGAGAAACTAACTGATGACGACTTCAGGGACATTGCTAAAATCAGTCCTTTCTTACATGCTGAAACTGAAAGATATAATTTAGTATTTCAGCATTACTCCTATGTTCTGCCTGAGCAATTGCAATTTAAAGAATCCTATTATGGATATAAAGAAGCCGAGTCTCAATGGCTAAATCTACAGCAAGCCAAGGTATTTCCTTTACTGTTAAGGGAATATCTATCATGGGTGACAGACCAGACAATAGTTGATAAGACTGATTTTTTGGAAATAGTTCCCATTGCTCAAAAGAACAGTGAAACTGACGGTTGGAGATTTTTATCTTCTTCTGAGATCATGGAACAATCTCTTCATGCTAAGCGAAAGAAAAATTTTCCAATTATCGCTATAGATGCAGTATTTTTTCAGTTATATAGAACGGGAATTGCTCGTGTCTGGACTTCGTTGCTAGAAGAATGGGCTGTCAATGGTTTTGCTCGACATATACTTGTTCTTGACAGAGCGCGGACTGCACCTAGGATTGCAGGTATTCGGTATAGAGATATACCTGAATATGACTACAGTCAAACAGAAATTGATCGGCAAATGCTACAGCAAGTTTGTGAAGAAGAAAATATTGCTTTATTCATCTCAACTTACTACACCACACCCATAGATACTCCATCAGTATTCATGGCTTATGACATGATCGCTGAAGTGTTTGGAGCGAATTTTAACGATCCGATGTGGCGTGAAAAACACTATGGGATTAGCCATGCTTCTTCCTATATTTCAATTTCCAGAAATACAGCGAAAGATTTAGTAAAGTATTTTCCTGCAATTTCTCCAGATTCGGTAACGGTTGCTCATTGTGGAGTTAAAAGTAATTTTTCGCTGGTGAACCCACAAGAAGTTACTATTTTTAAGTCAAAGTATGGCATTTCCAAGTCTTACTTTATTTTGGTAGGTGCAAATACGGATTATAAAAATATTGATTTATTTCTAAAGTCCTTTGCTCAACTTCCTACCAAACAGAGTTTTGAAGTTGTGATTACTACTCATGGATTTTTGCCTCGCTATGAGTTTAGAAGTTATACATCAGGTAGTGTGGTGCATATCCTAAATCTTAGTGATGAGGAATTGCGGATAGCCTATGGTGGTGCGATCGCTTTGGTATATCCCTCAAAATATGAAGGTTTTGGACTGCCCGTTCTAGAGGCTTTAGCCTGTGGTTGTCCAGTAATCACTTGTCCAAATTCTTCTATTCCCGAAGTTGCTGGCAACGCCGCGATATATGTTGATGATAGCGATGTTAATGGCATGGCTGATGCTCTTTGTGAAGTTCAAAAGCCTAACGTCCGTCAAGCGTTAATTACTGCGGGACTTGAGCAAGCAAAAAAATTCTCATGGTCAAAAATGGCGAACATAGTTAGTTCGGCGCTAGTGAATGCAACTTTGCCGCCCTTGCATCTACGCGATATTAATTTGATTGTCTTTCCAGATTGGTCTGTCTATGAAGAGGTTCTTGGCTTGGAATTAGCTGAAGTTGTCAAGGCGATCGCCACACATCCTAATAGCGATCGCATGACTTTGTTAATCAATCATGATGGCGTGGATGAGAATGAGGCAAATTCACTTTTGTCTGGTGTCGCAATGCATCTAGTCATGGAAGAGGATCTAGAGATTCCTGATCATGTAGAAATTTCTTTGTTAGGAGGGCTTGCTGAAATCCAGTGGCGATCGCTATTACCTCGCATCAGGGCTTGTATATCCATAGAGAATGAAAACAAGGAAAATCAATCCGCGATAATCACTGAGGATGTTCCGATAATTTCTATTCTAGATATAAATGAAACATCTAAATATCCCAAAAGATTTGATCTTGATTACAAACTTCAGTACAAATCTAAAGAATATCAAATTGGGAATCATAAAATCCTTTTACCATTAGATCATCTTCTTGATAAATATCAAGCTAATTGGAAAAGATTTGACACAGTATTAGGTGATATTGCTCGGATTGTCTTCCACAAATATCCCGAATCTACGGCTATTGATATAGGTGCTAATATTGGCGATACTGCGGCTTTAATCAATAAATATATTCATGTACCAGTTCTTTGTATAGAAGGACATCCAGACTTTATTCCATTCCTAGAATACAACGCTGCTCAGATTGGTGACGTAGAGATCGCGCCATATTTTGTCGGTAAAGATGGTGAAAGTATTGCGCTAGCGAACATATCTACTGATGGTAGTACGGCTTCAATTGTTAATTCTAGTAATGATGCGTTATTGTGCGATCGCATTGTTTTAAAAAGTCTATCAACACTCATTGAGCTATATCCTAAATTTCAATCCACTAAGCTATTAAAAATAGATGTAGATGGCTATGACTTTGATATTATTAATAACTCTATAGACATGATTAGTTTATTACAACCGATCATTTGTTTTGAATATGACACTAGTTTTAGAGCAACTGGTAAAACTGAATCTTTAAACGCTGTGGAAAATTTATTTAAGATTGGCTACAGTTATTTCTTGGTATATGATAATTTTGGTAATTATCTGATGCATTTAACAGAAAAAGACATTGAAAAATTTGTTGATTTAAATGCTTACTTAAACTGTAATCAGCATAACAGCACTAAGCCAACAGTTTTCTCTTTTGATGTTTATGCTTTTCCCGTAGTTGATTTTGATTTGTTTTCAGCAGTTAGAGATACTGAAATCTATGACTAAACTAGCAACTCTAGACCAACTAAAGGAGTTTCAGTAAAAATGCTTATGGGCAAATTTGATTGGTGTTAAAAAAGCCAGCTAGACAATATTTACCTGCAACCAAATCTGTAGATCATCCATCCCCTTAAAATTTAGCAATGCTTCAGAAAAATACTTTAACCTGTATTTTCCCAGCAAGGCTAAAGAAAAAAATAGGTTTTGTGTCATCTTTTATTGGTGTCGGATTAAAGTAGAGAAGGTCATATTCTTTAGTTGATTTCTGTGCAAGAAGATTTTCGGTTAATTGTTGATTTAGTAACTGTTCTTGCGGCTGCTTCCTTTGGTGGTTTACTGGCGGCGGCGCTGCGATTACCCGTTTTGTTGGGCTACATCTTTGGTGGCATCATCGTCGGTCCCACAGGCTTGGGGCTGATCAAAGAACTAGTTCAGGTCGAAACCCTCGCTCAGTTTGGGGTTGCCTTTTTGCTATTTGCCCTTGGCGTAGAGTTTTCTCTAAAGCAATTAAACAAGGTGAGAGCGATCGCTCTTGGTGGCGGCACATTACAAATTTTGTTAACGATCGCTTTGACTACCGCCGTATCAGTATTTGTAGGTTGGGTCGAGACTCCAACCCAAGGTATTTTTCTGGGCGGAATCTTGTCGCTGTCATCAACGGCGGTGGTGTTGCGAAGTTTGATGGAAACTAACGAAACTGAGTCTGCACAGGGACAGGTGACTTTAGGGATATTGATCATCCAAGATTTAGCTCTAGGCTTGATGCTCGCCGTATTACCCGCTTTGGATCATCCTGAATCCGTGGGAACTGCTGTCGCAAAAGCTTTAGCCGTAACCGCTTTATTTGCAGGCGCGGCGATCGTGGCGGGGATTTGGTTGATCCCGCCATTTTTGCGGTGGGTGGCGAGTACCGAGAGCCGTGAATTATTCTTGTTAAGTGTGATTGTGTTATGTCTGGGGATCGCTCTCCTGACTGAGCATTTGGGCTTGTCGATCGAAATGGGCGCATTCGTGGCAGGTTTGATGATCTCCGAGGTGGAATATGCCGATCAAGCCCTCACCTATGTTGAGCCTCTGCGCGATGTATTTGCCACATTATTTTTTGCCGCGATCGGGATGCTGATCGATCCCCTATTTCTAATCCAAAATTGGGAATTAATTCTGAGTTTGGTGGCGATCGTGATGATCGGCAAATTCTTAATTGTCGTGCCACTAGTAAGTATTTTTCGCTATCCATTACGGGTAGCCATCTTTGCAGGTTTAGGACTAGCTCAGATTGGAGAATTTTCCTTCGTACTGGCTAGTGAAGGGCAAAAGCTTGGTTTAGTTTCCCGCCGTGTTTATCTGCTGATTTTGGGGACGACAGCAGTAACTTTGATGGTCACGCCATTCTTGCTAAAGGCAACACCACAAATTTTAACCCTGCTAGAAAAAGTCTCATTTCTTAAGGCTTGGATGAACAAATTGGATATGCCACAGGAGATTTCCGCTAATGCCAAACTCAAGGATCATGTGGTGGTCTGTGGCTATGGCAGGATTGGGCAGGGGATTGTGACATTGCTGCAATCTAAGGGTTATCCCGTACTTGTGATCGAGGATGCCGAATCGAAAGTACAGATCTTGCGATCGCAAAATATTCCATATTTATACGGTAATTGCGCCAGTCCGTTAGTTCTCGAAAGGGCAGAAATTGACCATGCGCGATCGATGTTAATCGCCATTTCTGACCCGATCGCCACTCGACTTTGTGTCCAGAGAGCCGTAAGCATTTCCCCAGAGATTGACATTGTGGCAAGAGCGGAAAAGGATGCTGATATCGATACGCTTTATCAATTGGGAGCCAAGGAAGTCGTACATCCTACCTTTGAAGCTAGTTTAGAATTATCGACTCACCTACTCATTTGTTTAGGTGAAAGTGTCAAAGATATTCAATCGGAAATTATTTCCGTGCGTCGTAGTCGCTATGCGAATTTCCGTCCTGAAATCGCCTGTGTATTACCTGTAATTGCAACGCTACTTCCCAGTAGTCCCAATCTCACGGAAGTTGATAGTCAAACGTCTTAAGCGATCGCTGATTAATGGAATAAAGGAAATGGTCGTTTTTGTGGATTAAAGGCGATCGCTAAATCAAACAAAATGTATAAACTTTTGATAAAATTTGTTTGAATAAAATTAGTCTTTATGCTATCTTATACGGAATATTGTACGACTTATAACTAAGTCGTAGTTTAAACAGGTTAGAGATAATGGCTTTGCTATTGAGCCTTGGGGGGGAATCAATTTAGCCTGTACGTTGTCAGCGTATAAGCACAAGATTAAACAATTTGCACCCATAGGGAAAATATTGTGCTTGGCAGTCAGAACTCAGGCTCAGATTTTAGTTTGAACAGTGGTGGTGATACTTCAGTTTTTGGAGTAAATCAGCTCCCAGATATTTTTGGAGGCGTTAAGGCAAAACTACGACAAGCGGCGACTAATGCAGAGATATTTACAGATGCATTTGGCGACAAGGCAAATACGGTTGAATTGCAGACGGTAATTACGCAATTGGCGATCGGTGATTTCAGTCAATTGCCAAATATCCAAGTGATATCTGCGGTAAATATGAATGGGATCAATGGCGGCTACGACAAGATCACCAATCACATTTATCTTTCCGCCGATCTATTCAGTTCTAATGCATCACCGATAGACTCTATTTTAGGTGCTGCGGGAGTTTTAACAGAAGAAATAGGACATTTTTTAGATCGATTTGGCAAAGACACGAGGGGAGATGAAGGCGAAATCTTTAAGAATTCAGTGTTTGAGTACGTTCTAAACGCCACAGAATTAAAGTACATCCATCAGGAAGATGATCGAGCTTTCATTCGGGTAGGAGATGAACTAGTAGAGTGTCAAGCGTCAATTACAGGATAGAGTCGGGCTAATTTAATCCGAGCATCTTCAGTAGTAAACTGCCAATTACATTTACAAGCAAGAGCGTTTCTGCGATTTTCCCAAGCAGCAACCTCAGATATCAAAGTTTCTTTGTCAGGAATACGACGGTCAAGACATTGAAGGGACAAAACACTCAATTCAATCTCGGCAATATTCAACCAACTGCCATGCTTAGGAGTGTAATGGAACTCAAACTTGTCGAGAATACGACGTGCTTCAGCAGGAGGAAAGGCTTTATACAAGGAAGACTTAACGTGGGTATTGAGATTATCCTGAGTCAGTCTAATTTTTTTCGCACTGGCATAACGTTCATCAGCTAAGGAATGAAAAATAAACAACTTATGCATTTTGAGGGATGGCTCTATAGTTCCATTTAGGAAGATATTCATCAAAAATAATCGGTAGATTTTCCTTGAACCCATCCATAACCTATC
>JBILGV010000110.1:0-15272 GCA_044350865.1 Pseudanabaena sp.
ACCCTCATATAGGTATTTGACAGCTTCTAGTCTTTTTCGGATACGGCTCTTTTGGTTTTGATAAAATAGTTTCTGCCAAACTGCTATTTCAAATGGTTTCTCTCTTAGTTTTTCTAATCTGTCCATCCTGCGTTATGACCTTTCTTTTGTGTTTTTATTGATGTCTAATTTTATACTGGGAAGGGAGTATTATGCCCAAGCATACAACTCATCAAATTTTACCTTCTCAGACAAGCCTCCACGAGTTGGTTCGTGATGCAATGGAGTTTGCAAAATCTTTGGACAAAAATCTTGCCAATATGATCGGGTATAGGTCAGATGCAAATGCCAAGCTTGATCGACTTGATCGGATGGAGAAACTGGATGTCCTGCGACGACAGCCAAAAATACAAACTTCTTGTATTCTTCAATCACCTTGTCGGTATAGTGTAATGACCAACCATTATCCTTAGCTAACCGTTGTCTGAACGATAGCTGATGATCTGGCTGATCCAATGAAAATCTTTCAATTCGTTGATATAGATCTGCTTGCCGAAAGTTCATGTTCATAAAAATATTGTTGATTTGAAATTGATGTGACCTTGATAAAAAGATAAGAGAATTTACACGGTTGCTAGCTCAACTTGCCGTTTCTCAGTCAAAGTCATGGCAATTTTTTTCTCGTAATAGGCAGCCTCATTAATAAAGACTGGATAAACGATGGATTCTCCTTGATAAGGAATTGATTCTCCAGTAAAGTTGAGGAACATCGGTTCACCATTTCTCAACGGTTCATAGTCTTTGAATTGGAGATGGGGATGAATAGCAGCTTGTAGTTCCCCTGATGAATTTCTGGGATAATCTACTGATGAAATTGCCTCATATAGAGTCAAGCGAGATGGGATAGGCAATGGTTTATTCTGGTTTAACGCATCAAGATAATCTAAAATGGCATGAACCAGCATTTCGGTTTTTTGAAGGTAATCAGCATTGAGAACTCCTTGAGCGATCGCTCCAACTTCAATTGTGCAGCCCAATGCTGAAAGTGAGCGCAACATTTGATTGCTCTTTCCCGTCCAACAAACACGAACTGAAGGATTCAGTTCAGTTAGATATGCTGCTAATTGCAAATTAAATGGATGTTTACTGGATGGTAAGATCGTCAATCCCATATTTGCAGTAGTGCTGTGAAGATCGATGATCACGTCAGAGCTGGATTGAGATTTTGGAACTAGTTGTGCGGCGATCTCTTTAGCACGCCTATCTTCGTAGTCCGTTAACAATGGATTAGCTAAATCTTCGTTGGCAAAGCATCGGTTCAAATCGTGATCAATATAACGTCGATTTGCAGCGATCGCTTCGGGATTGGCTAATAAGGTTATACATTCAAAACTTTGTCGGTGTAACAGATGTGGGAATTGCTGGAACTTCTTGACGAGGTAAATACCTGTCAACTCGTTCCCATGCGTTCCGCCAACAATAGCAACTCGTTGAATCCGATCTGAAATCATGGATAAACTTCCTTCAAATATGAACGTTATACCCACTATAAGAAGACTTTTACTATATGTCAAATACACATTTGATTGCATCACTATATCTATAAAATATAGTGTATAACTATATTTAAAACAAACGTATATTATTAAATTCATGGAACTTCGCCATCTTCGCTACTTTGTTACGGTCGCCGATGAACGCAGCTTTAGCAGCGCCGCCAAAAAATTGCACATTGCTCAGCCACCACTGAGTCAACAGATTCAATCCTTAGAGGCAGAATTGGGTGTAAAACTATTTGATCGTAAAAACCGCCCACTCCAATTAACGTTAGCAGGGCTAGCATTTCTAGAAGAATCTCGTTCAACCCTAGAGAACTTAGAGCAGTCAATCCACAGGACACAGCGAATTCACAGAGGAGAATTAGGGTGCTTGACAATAGGTTTTACTAGCTCGGTTGCTAATGGTGTGTTGCCAAATATTTTGCGAACTTTTAAGCAGGATTATCCAGAAATAAAACTGATTTTGAGAGAAGACAATAGTGCGTTTCAAATTGAGCGCTTGCGCGATCACCAAACTGATATTGTTTTTGTCTATCAAAACCATGACCTTACTAAAGCCAATGATTTAGGAATAATGCCGCTCTCTCAAGAAATGCTGGTTGTCGTTTTACCGCAAAAACATCCATTAGCAGTCCAATCCCAAATTTCCTTGACTGATCTAGCGAATGAAGAATTTATCATGCCTCGTAGTCCAGTTGTATCTAATTTACCTGAGCAAATTACTGATCTTTGTGAACAAGCTGGATTTACGCCTAAAGTTGTTCAAGAAGCTACTTTTACGGTCACTATTTTGGGGCTGGTTGCAGGTGAGATGGGTATTAGTATTCTTCCATCTAGTGTACAGAATCTTCAACGTCAAGGAGTAGTCTATCGCCCAATTCAAGAAAAAACACCAGTTAATCAATTAATTGCTGTTTGGCGATATGCACATTCATCCATGGTATTGCCGCAATTCCTACAATTGCTAAAACCGTATCAATGTGAAGAGTGACGACTCCCATCCCTAACTCGCGGACGAGTATAGGGTGGGCTTCTCAGCTAATCCTGCTATTGCATCGGAAGCACACTGATCTTTGTAACGACATCGAGCGCCCCTCGACACCGAGAAAGTTAGACTTTCCAAGCTTGGTTTCTCCAATGGAGAAAAGCTTTTTATCCTTCATTCCTTGAAAATTCTTGGCTAAGGCAACCATGCAAACTAGGAACCTCAACAATAAAATAGCCATCCTCATCACGATAGAGAAGCACCTTTCTTCTCAACAATTCTGGTTTTATTGCACTTGATAACATAATCAAACCACCGTTGCTATACCTTACACTCAAACATCATAAGCGTTCGCGCATTTTTCTCTTTTATCTATTTTGATGCACAACATTAAATTTCATCCTCTTCCAAAAATAGATTTTTCAAATCTCGATAACCACTTACAACTCTCAAAATCTCAACACCATCAGCGATCGCACGATAGAAAATCAAGTAACTATCAACAGGAAAACTTCGCACATTTAAAGCAAGCTCATCAGGTTTCTGCCCCATATTAGGAAAACTAATAGCCTTTTACATTTATCCTCAATCTTACCTAGCAATCGTTCCGCAGCATCAAAACTACTAATTTCAGCCACATAGTCCATGATTGACTCAAGTAACGAATACCACTAACTACTATTAACTTTTTTGACAGTTGCGATCAAAATCTTGTTATATTTACAGTGATCTTGGCGCAGAACACGCAGGAGTTGCCGCAATGTCCAAAAAGCCCAAAGACATTAAACATCAGATCGAAAACACGTTGCATACAGTCGCTGATGTGGCGCAACAGCAGTATCAAAAAAACATCAAAAAAGTCCACAAAAACGTGGATAAGCAAGTTGATGTCGTGCGTGATCGCCTTGAAGAACTCGATAGCTGGGCTGTGGAATCGGTCAACGACGCTTTAGAAAATGTCGAAAAAAAGATTGAAAAAAAAGTAACTAAAACCGTTAGTCAGCTCCAAAATGTGGCTAAATCAGCATGGTCAAAGTTAACGGATTAAAGTGACAGCAATCGCCAATATATCTAGTTGACTACTTTTTGAGAATGGAAAGATAGCTAAATCATGTCCTGAGAAATAGGCGATCGCCTCATTGCCATCGCCGCCCCAGTAAAATATTAGTGAAATATTAGTAGTATATCAATGAACGCATGAAACTAAAAAATTTGAGTATTTTTGAATATTAGTGTCAACTACCGTAATTTTTCATGATCGATCAAAAAGCGATCGCATAATCCTTGAACGCTAATTAATGATTTTTGTCTGTAAGTTTAGTATTTTTTTTGGCTGTTAATTAATCAATAAATACCCGCTCTTGGCATGATTTTGCAATTTTGCCTGTGGAAAACCTGTTAATAACTCCCAATTATCTGTGGAAAAACATCCAAAAACTGGGGATAACTTGGGGATAAATGTGGAAAACTTTTAATAGGTATTTATACCCTGTGGAAAACTAGCCACTTTATCCACAGAGTTTTCCACAGGTAAAAAACGCTGTAAGGCTAATTCTATATACTTTTGTTAGAGTTTTCCACATTTTCCACAGCCCCTACTACTACTATCTTAGATTTATTTATTCTTAAAGAGTAATAAAGAGTTGAAGCGAAAAAAGAATGAAAAAATAAATTTAATTTGGGTCGTACAAAAAATTCCAACGATGGTATGATTAGCTTCCACAAATTAAAAAACTAACGAATCAAAAATTAAAAAACCTGATTCAAAAATTTTTCTCAACTTTTTTTACCAATACTTTTTTTTACATTTTTTTAATTTAGTCGTTATTTCTGAAAATTCTCAAATTTTTAACCCTAATTTCAAAATTGCTACTTCCCATGAATTTTTACTTGATATTCTCAAACACATACAGAAATGCAAAATCAATCTCAAACTAAATTCCCAAAACTAATTCCCAAAACTAATTTCCAGTAAAACTTTCTCAAATTCAAGAAGTTCTCAAAAGTTCTCAAAAAATTTTCCTGAAAATCTACCTATCTCTTCCCACAAAATTTCAAAGCCTCAGACTAAACTTCTTGACTTTGCCCACCAATTTCTAAAATCTAATTCCTAAGCGATCTCAGAATTCAGCTAAAATCTGTGACTGTCTTGCAAATTACTCATCACCATCTAGCTTAAAAAAGCCCTCCCCAACTATGCGACTAGTCTGCCCTCAAAACCAACTCGCTGCGAATCTTGCCATTGTCGGTCGTGCTGTCGCCTCTCGCCCCACTCACCCGATCCTCGCGAATATTCGCTTGGACGCTGATAGTGCCAATCAAAGCCTTGGACTAACTGCCTTTGATTTGAACATAGCCGTTCAGGTTTCCTTCCCATCTCAAGTCGTGGATGGGGGATCGATTACCCTGCCTGCAAAGCTGCTCAACGATATTGTCTCCCGCCTGCCCGATGAGGACATCACCATCAATGTCGAAAAGGACAACACGGTCGTCACCATTGTCTGTGGTTCAGGGCGTTACCAGATGAACGGCTTACCGATCGAAGAATTTCCTGAGTTGCCCAAAATCGGTGAAGATGGCGAAACTACTTATCTGCCTGTGGAATCAATGTTGAGTGGGCTTGCTGCCACCTTGTTCGCGACTTCGGCGGATGAAACTAAACGCATTCTCACGGGCGTACACCTGACTGCAAATAGCGATCGCCTTGAGTTTGCGGCTACCGATGGACATCGCTTGTCGGTGTTGCAGACTGGTTTTCTTGATGCTGATGAACCACCTGTGACGGGTGATACCGTGACCACCAATCTGGAAGTGACAATTCCTTCGCGAGCATTGCGTGAACTAGAGCGAATGCTAAATCAGCAGACAGAAGGCGCGATCGCGGTTAAGTTTGATCGGGCGAATATGATTTTTCAAAGCGCTAATCAAATCCTGATTTCGCGCTTGTTAGATGGCACTTATCCCAACTATCGCCAGTTGATCCCCAACCAATTTGAACGCAAGGTCACCTTAGAGCGCAAATTGTTCCTATCGGCTCTAGAACGGATTGCGGTACTGGCTGACCAAAAAAACAACATTGTCAAAATCACCATTGACTCCACAGGGCAGGAAATTTCCCTGTCTGTAGAAGCACCTGATGTTGCCGCAGGACGTGAATCTCTGCCTGCTCAAGTTTCGGGTGAAGACGTGGAAATTGCTTTTAATGTTAAATACTTGCTGGATGGCTTAAAGGCTTTGCCTAGTAATGAAATCCAAATCCAGCTTAATAACCCAACCAGTCCTGCCGTGCTTGTGCCGATTGGTGCAGCTAAGATGACTTACCTGCTCATGCCTGTCCAAATTCGCAGTTAGTTTTGATAAAAGTCTGCCAAAGCATCGTAGGGGCAATTCATGAATTGCCCCTACGATCAAATGAGGTTTTAAATTCGTTTTTGCGTCGGTGCTAAAAACTTTGTTAAACCTAATTACGAAGGGGGACTTTTGCCATGAGCGAAAGATGCTGTAGACTTAGTTGCGTATGGACTTTTTATTACCGCCTTCACCACAAAGCCAAGCAATCAACTATGCAGGGGAGCGACAGATTCGCCCCATTGCCACTTTGTCATCACCACGGCTCTATAGTCGTACTGATCAATCAGTAAATAATTTACCCACTGATCTACCATCTGATCTACCATCTGATTTACCAAATAATTTACCGAGTAATTTACCAAATAATCTGCCGATAGAGGTGCGATCGCAATTAGAGCAGTTTTTAGAAACATTTCCCGATCCCGATGCGATCGCTCGTCAACTCCTCACACCAGAACTCATTGCTCAAGCAGGACCAGTTAAGGTCAATGGCATCCCGAAGCTAAAACCCAAGGATAAACCTCGTCCTGTCTTACCACCACCAGTTGGTGACAAACTTAATGTAGTTAGCGATCGCCAAGAATATGACCTGAATACCCAAGTATTTATCGCTGAAGGCAATGTTTTGATTCGCTACAAAAAGTCAGAACTAAAAGCCGATCGCGTCCAACTAAACACAAAAACACAGCAGGTAATTGCCGAAGGTAATGTATTTTTTACACGGGGTGATCAAAAAATACGCGGTAGTCGGTTGGTCTATAACTACAGTGATGTTAAAGGTGAACTTCTCAATGCTTCAGGGGCAGTGGATCTCGGTAATTTAGTTAGTTCAGAAGTATCGCGATCGCCTTCAGATCTTGCGACTAACTCAGTTACATTGTCGGTTGCGGGTACGGGCAACGCATCAGAGGGGCAGGTGCGCCGCTTAGGATTTATTGCGGAGCGCTTGATCCTTGATGGTGAAGTCTGGACAGCCGAAAACTTGCGCGTCACTAACGATCCCTTCAGCCCTCCTGAATTAGAGCTAGTTACCCAGAAAGCAACTTTAACACCGATTTCCCCAACCAAGAGCCGCCTTGATTTAGATTCACCGAGAATTGTGTTTGATCAGGGATTTTCCCTACCCTTGCCAATTAATAGTATTACCCTTGATCGCTTTCAGCGTTTTACCCCTGCTCTGGTGGGATTTGACCGCCGCGATCGCGATGGCGCTTTCTATCAACAGAGCTTTGATGTTGTGAGCGAACCGAACATAAGCGTTCAATTATCCCCACAATTGCTGCTACAAAGGGCTTTTTCTAGCCAAAAGGGAATCTTAGGTTTTGATGTATTGGGGGTAGTGGCGACTTTAAATAGTTCTTTTGATGATGGACAGAAATTATCCGCACGCGCTAGTTTTGCTGGGTTAGACTTCTCGAAGCTGGATTCAGTATTGCGATTTAATGCTTCCCATGAGATTCCTATTTTTGGTAATTTTACTCTGCTTTCTCAATATGCCTTTCGCGATCGGGTTTACAATGGTTCGCTAGGATTTCAGGATGTCAATAATATTATCGGCTCTACTTTATTGTCTCCAAAATATATGTTGGGTGATTCGCAAGTATCTTTGAACTATCAAGTCGCGGCTCAGATTATTGGGGCAACCAGAGATGATATTCAGCCTGTTACCGTCGGCACGTTAATTCGGTTGCAAAGTGCTGTAGCTTTGTCTAGAACATTTCCGTTACTCCAAGGTCAAGCTGCTCCTGCGACAAAAGAAGCGGGATTGCGCTTTTCTCCCAAGCCAGTTACGCCAAAACTAGATGCTTATGTAAATGTTCAGGGCGTAAGTTCTCTATATTCCAATGGCGCTACTCAATCGGCTCTATTCGGAACATTGGGGCTGTTAGCGGAAGTGGGTAATTTCACCAAAGATTTTTTTGATTACACTGGTTTAAATCTTAGCTACACACAGGCTTTTTCAAGCGGCAAGTCCCCGTTTCTATTTGATCGCATTGCTGACAATCGCTCTTTTACCTTCGGGATAATCCAACAAATTTATGGTCCGATTCGTTTAGGGATTCAGCACAGTTGGAGTTTGGATACTGGTAATGTGTTTGACTCTGTGTATTCCTTAGAATATGCAAGGCGTACCTATTCTTTTGTAGTTCGGTATAATCCCACCCAAGGTTTAGGTGAAATCCTGTTGCGAATTAGCGATTTTAACTGGACAAGCCCTCCGAATAATGTGACGAATGTGGAAAATGGTTTAGAGATCCGATAGAGACTACTCCTTTATATAGGTACTAGCCATCTGTTATCCCTACCTTTGGCTAGATTCATATACCGAAATGTTTTGTTATATTTCTTTACATAAGGAAATAACAAACAGGACAAACCAATGAGTAGCAGTTACAGAGTCGATGAGCGCGGTGTACTTAACAATTTCGCAGTTGAACCGAAAATGTATGTTGATGACACCGAGAAAGCTGGTTTCACTCCCTACGCGGAATTGTTGAACGGTCGCCTCGCGATGATTGGCTTCGCTTCTCTCCTCATCCTTGAAGTTTCTACGGGGCATGGTCTAATTTGGTGGCTTGCTAACCTTTAAATCCTAGTTCCTAATCAAAATGTTTGAGACAAAGTAAAAACGATACTTCCACCCCTCCTTTTGGCGGGGTTTTTTTATTGAATGTGTAGGTTTCTATATAAAATTTATTGACATCTGTTATTCATAAAATTATGAATAGAAAAAAGACAAAGATTATGAAAAATTTTTTATCACTTCCACATATCTTTTTTTTGCTTTAAACTCTCATTATCCCCTTTTGCTAAATAAAGATAGTTTTTTAGCTTCCATCTTGTCCAAAGTCCAATATATCCAATATCGTGTAAGAAACCTTCATGATATTTTGCACAAATATAGACTACCTTTTGTATCAATACAAGGAGGGGACATTAAGAGTGCTATTGAAATATTTTCTAGGCTTAACTCAACTGGGACTGGAATATCTAAGGACTATATACTTTCTGCTCGTAGTTATGGCGAAACAGAATTTAATCTTATAGATTCAATTACTGAATTTCTGAATAGTTTAGATATATACAATTTTGAAAATCTAAAAAGAGATACCATTTTAAACTGTATTTATAACGCAAAAGGGAAAATCTATTTTGATGTCAAAAGTGGAGACCTATTACAGCCAGATCTACAGAAATTCACAAATGACGCATACGAACACATTAAAAAAGCTGTAGATTTTCTGTACAGAATATTATTTGTGATTGATATTAGCGAATCTTTGCTACGCGACTTAAAATTGGTTGTGAGTAAATCGCATAATTGTCATGACACAAGATTTTTATCAGCAAGGTTTGGCTAAGGCGAAGTCTGGCGATCGCTATGGCGCTATTCAATTATTTAGTGTGGCAATCGAGTCGAGTCTCCAGTCAAGTCCTGAATTGGCTGAAGCCTATTACCAGCGAGGACTGGTTCTATTTGATTTGGGCGATCGCCAAGGTGCGATCGCTGACTACAACGAAGCTATCAAACTTAATCCTGAAGCGATCGATGTCTATATTGCTCGCAGCATCACTAATCTCGCCATATCTGATGTTAATTCGGCTCAAACAGATATAGCTCAAGCCTTGGCGATTAATTCTCAATCGGCGATCGCTCATCAGTTATTGGGGTTGACCTATAAATTACAAAATCAAGTGGAAAAGGCGATCGCTGCCTATAAACAAGCTGCTCATCTATTTCTAGAATTACGCGATGAGGCTAATTGTCGGCGTTGCATTGAGAGTTATCAACCACTAGAGGCTCTGCTGCCACCCTCAACGGCGGATGTTTTGAGCAAAGTCCAGCAAAAGATTGATCAGAGTGACTATACGGGAGCCTTAATCGATCTCAATTGGATGCTACAAATTGAACCTCAAAATGTGAAAGCTTTTTGTCTGCGTGGCTTGACCCTTGCGAAGTTGGGTGATCCAGAAAGTGCGATGCGCGACCTTAATCAAGCGATATTTCTGGAACCACAAAATCCTGAAGTTCGACTGGGACGGGGAAAAATTCGCACGGAAATTGGTGATGCTCAGGGGGCGATCGCAGATTTTAATGAGTTACTGCGCGAATATCCCAGTAATCCTGAAACTTATATGCATCGCGCTAAGGCTTATTTAAGGCTTAAGGATTATCGGGTTGCCATTGAAGATTTTTCGCGATCGCTGTCTCTAAATATCTCTTTAAATAATAAAAATCCTCAGTTATATTGCGATCGCGCTGATGCAAGGTATGACTTTGGTGATCTCAAGGGGGCGATCGATGATTACCAAGAGGCGGCGAATATTTGGTTTAACCTATCGATGATGGAGCGTTATCGCTATGCGATCGCTCGGATTAATCTCTGGCAATCGGAACTAGAGAAACAAACTAAGGATGCCAAGCGAATCCAGACGAGTGCGGCGGCAACAGTGGATTTAATGCAAATGCCGAGTTTGGAATTGCAACAGCGTTTGCTGGCTTTGGTGGGTGGTAATATGGCGATCGCGCAGCGTTTGATCGATATTGCCAAGCAAGATCATCCGAATATGCCTGAGATTTGGTATTGGCAAAAAGTTGTCTTTGATCTAGAAAGCGATCGGCAATAAAAAAGTAGGGGCAATTCATGAATTGCCCCTACGCTAAAATGACGCTAAAATGAGGGTTCCAAGCTTTTTGCGTAAGTCCTGATAGTGAGTAAATTCGGGAATCCCATGATGTTATTTGGAAATGCTGAAATCTATACTAAAGATGTAAAATCTTTGCTTACTAAAGCAAGTGGATTTATTAACGCCTATGATTTCACATTAAATCCATATCAAGGTTGTCAATATGGCTGTAGCTATTGCTATGCCGCCGCATTTAGTCCAAATCAAAAACTCAGAAAAGAATGGGGAAACTGGGTAATTATTAAACAAAATGCTGTTGAATTGTTGAAAATAGAACTAGAAAGATGGAAACGTAAACATCCAGATCAACCGCCACGAATTTATATGAGTAGTGTCACCGATCCATATCAAGCGATCGAGTCAAAACAAAAACTGACGAGACATCTATTGGAGGTGATGACAGAATTTCAACCGATACTTGTGATTCAGACCCGTAGCCCGATGATTGTACGAGATATTGATATTCTCCAACAGCTTCAATACTTACGGATTAATATCAGTATTCCGACAGGCAGTGAGTCAGTAAGAAAAGACTTTGAACCAAAATCACCAAGTATCACATCAAGGTTTCAAGCGCTTGGCAAGCTTCAGCATAGTTTAGCGAATGCTAAATATTCAGTGACAATTACGCCTCTATTACCAACATGGCAAGACGATAAAAATAAGTTTTTACAAAAATTAGCGATCTCTGAACGCATCGTGATCCAGCCATTTCACACTAACCAGAAGAAATCATTAGTTGCTAGTACTCGTGAAGATGCGATCGCCTTGCAATCTAAATATGCTTGGTGGTATGACAATGAAGCAGAACAATATGAAAATTTTAAACAAGAACTACTTAATTTAGCTAATTTTTCGCCTAATATAGATATAAGAGAAGGAAAAAATGGATTTGGGTATGAGGAATGATTAATTGGTTTACGAGTTGGTGGCGTTCTTATCGGTTTACAAATGCTTTAAAAAGCAAAAACTTAAAACTTGCTGAAAAAATATTTCGCGAAATAGAAAAATCTGATGCTAATCTTTCTATTTTAGAATCTCTGTATCTTGAAAATCAAAGATTAATTTCTAATTTAGACGTTTACAAAAAAGAGACACTTAGCTTACGAAAGCGGGTATCAGAGATTAATGAAAGTCAAAAATTAGTTGCTCTACCATTAGAAACAAAGATAGGAAATGACAAAATTGAAGTTGATTCTGAAATCATTAAATTTATTTGTCATGAGACAAAATTTAGATTTGAGTCTGGAGATACTGAATTTTTGCAATTTACAGGAATTGACAATGAAGTTTTCGATAATTTAGAGTCTAAATTGTCAATTTATATTAATAGAGAACTTAACCGTTATCATAAAGATGAAATCCAATTAGCCTATTATGAGTTAAAGAAAGTAAAATCGGGGAAAGATCCTGATTATAGTTATCCATTAATTGAGTATGTATATTTATTAGAATATTTTTTAGATAATACTTATTGTAGTTATCTTGCATGGTTTTTAATTTATCGTTCTGGCAAGCTAAAAAGCAATTTGAAGATTCTCGATGTTGCGGCAGGGCATGGAACTATGCTGTATGGGTTAGCAGGATTAATTGAGCGATTGCATAAAAATGGCTTACAAACTCCGATGCATATTAATTATCATGCATTAGAACAACAAAATTTGTTTTTGAAAATAGGACTAGAATTTTGGCAAGAATATATCGTAGATAATCATCCATCTAGCAATACATTTTGGAGGCTAGATAGTTCTAATTTATTTGATTATTACAAACAAAAAACCGATGATTTACCAGTTCAGTTTTTTGATTTTATCGTGATTTGCCATTGCTTTTTCTGGAATGCGGATAGTAGAGCGTCGTCAACGCAAATTTATACAGATATTTTCAAAAAACATCTAGCCAAAGATGGTTATATAGTTTTAATTATTCAAGAAAGTAAATTATTTTCTCTTTTTGATACAAAACAAAGAACAAAAGAAATGGAATTAGAAATCATTCAAGATTTTGTTCAATCATTTTCGCTGCAATTAGTCTGGTATAAGCGAGTAGACTCTACTCCTCAGAGAGAGAAAATGAATGTTAATCTTAATAAATTTGCTACAGAAAATTTGCCCCCACAAAGTTATTTATCTCCGATAAAAAAGAAGCTATTTAATTTAAAATTTGATAGCAATTATATCTTGGATGACTATATTATCCTTGCTCAGATCTAAATTTATGGCAGACAAAACACCGCGTATTCCTATTCCTCCTGAAGTTAAAAAATATGTTTTCGATCGCAATGGCTATCAATGCCAAAGCTGTCACTTAATCGACCTTACTGCCAAAAACTTACAAGTCGATCATATTATTCCCAAAGCCAAAGGTGGAACCGATGACATTAGCAATTTTCAAACTCTCTGTGCAAAATGTAATCGTGAAAAGAGCGCCAAAATTGATATTCGTTTTCGGAGACTATATAGCGATTAACATACAGCGCTTTGCGCTCACAAGGGGCTTAAGCCCCTTGTCCATGAAACACGACCAATCTAAACCGCTACAGTGATTTCATTTTGGGTTAGAATCTGACTCAAATCTTGATTTTACAATTCCGAGACATGACTTGAAATTATGAGTCTTACCACAGGGCAGCTAGTAGGCGGACATTACGAAGTTATCTCACGTTTAGGCGGTGGCGGCTTTGGCGAGACCTATCTCTCAAAAGACTTACATCTGCCCGATCGCCCCACGCGAGTAATCAAGAGATTATGTCCACGCATCCAAGAAGCAAGTGTGTTACAACTATCGCGGCGGCTGTTTGAAACCGAAGCGCAGGTTCTCTACCGACTTGGCACACATCCACAGATCCCGCAACTCTTTGCTCACTTTGAAGAATTATCAGAATTTTATCTAGTTCAAGAATATATTGATGGACAAGATCTAAGTCATGAGCTATTACGCGGCAAGATTTGGGAACAGTTTGCTGTGGTCAGCCTATTGCAAAGTCTGTTAAAAGTACTTAGCTTTATCCATCAAAACAATGTCATTCATCGCGATATTAAGCCCGAAAATATTATTCGGCGGCGTGATGGACAGCTTTTTTTCATTGATTTTGGCATCGTCAAACAAATTGCTACCCCCACAGGGCTGTCCAATGGATTGGCAACGGGACAAACAGTTGCTGAATATACCGTAGGTGTGGGAACACCTGGTTATATGCCCAGCGAACAGGCGCATGGAGAGCCGAAATTTGCTAGTGATATCTATGCGATCGGGATGATTGGGATTCAGGCTTTGACGGGGCTTGCGCCTAATCATTTAGTCAAGGATGAGAATTTAGAAATTATGTGGCGGCAACAGGCTCCGAAAGTCTATCCAGAGTTTGCCGACATTCTTTCACAGATGGTGCGGTTTGATTTTCGACAGCGTTATCTCAGTGCTGATGAGGCTTATAACGCTATCCGAGAATTTGCCGATCGCTACCCAATTTCGCTCAATCATAGTTTGCCAACAATTCCCATTACCGATTCTCATAATTTAGATTCTTCTTTCTCAACATCTTTGATCAGCGATCACCGACCTGTTCAGGAAACTGAAGTTCAAAAAAAACAATCCTCAATATCGTCAATTTTGTCCCATATCCAACCTTGGCATTGGGGATTAGGGCTAGTGACCATCAGTGCGATCGCAGTTACGGCTTTCATATTAACTACAGGCGTTCCCTCCAAATCACCAAGCAACAATATTGCTGACCCCACTCAACAAACCCCAACTCCTACCGCTATTGTTCCGCAATCTGGACCAACGGAATCTGGGGCGAGTTCATCAACTGTTCTCCTCAAAGAGTTTTCAGGCAATGATGCTATTTATAGTGTTGGCATTAGTCCTGATGGGAGTACGATCGCTGGTGGAACCTCGGAGCAGAATATTGAATTATGGAATTTTAGTACAGGTAAAAAATTACAAACTTTAAAAGGCAATACAGGGAGAGTTTACGATATTTATTTCAGTCCTGATGGAAAGAAGTTGGTTAGCGCCAGTGACGATCGCAAGGTAATGATTTGGGAAGTCAAAACAGGGAGAATTTTAAATACCCTGACTGGTCATCAAGAACGAGTATATACGGCGATTTTCAGCCCCGATGGTAAATTTGTAGCAAGTTCAGGAGCCGATCGCACCATTCGGTTGTGGAATGCGGAAACAGGGAAATTGATGAATACATTACAAGAAAAATCTTGGGTTTATGATGTCTCCTATACTCCCGATGGCAAGACTTTGGCGAGTGCTAGTAAAGATGGTGCGATTCGATTATGGAATGTGGAAACAGGACAGATGATTAAAACTCTCATCGAAAGTGGTAGTCCAGTACGTTCTGTGGTCTATAGCAACGATGGCAAACTAATCGCTAGTGCGATGGAAGATAATACGGTCAGACTATGGGACGGAATCACGGGACAATTGAAGGATGTTTTGGCAGGGCATACGGGCGAAGTCCATACCCTTGATTTTAGTAAAGATGATCATTGGTTGGCGAGTGGCAGTGCTGATAAAACAATCAGGATTTGGAGCTTAAAAGACAAGCGATCGCCACAAGTTCTATCAAATCACGAAAAAGGCGTATCATCAGTAGAGTTCAGCCCTGATCAAAAACTGCTCGTCTCTGGTAGTCTCGATGGCAAAGTCAAAATTTGGAAGTTAGGGAAGTAAAGAAGGGAATGATTGCAAGCGAT
>JBILGV010000111.1:0-15229 GCA_044350865.1 Pseudanabaena sp.
ACTAAATCTGATGAGATTGGCGCTTTTCCCAATGAAACTAGTTGTTTAACTGTTTTTTGGCTTGTTGTTGAGCGTGATCATGCTAAACACGACCGTAGATCTTCCGCGAATAATTCATGACACTAACAATTTTGTAATAATCGACAATTATACTTTTACGATTTTTAGCTGGTTACTTCATCCACTCAGTATGGAAAAACTCACCACTGGGCTTGTCAGTGCGCTCGTAGGTATGAGCGCCGAAATAATCGTGCTGCGCCTGTGTCAAGTTTTGAGGTAGGCTCAGCGCGTTTGTTTTGATAAAAAGCGAGTAAACCCTAAAGACCAACAGCATCAACGATGACGCGATCGCAGGAAAGTCCACCGCTAGGAAGCAAAACTTCGGCAAGTTTCTGACCTTCTAAGGGACGCTTAATTTTTAGGCGAATCTCAGAAAGTAATCCATCTTCCTTACCACATTTTAAATTTAAGCTACTGGAAGCACCTTCACCAAAACTGCTATCAAAAGCTTGTTTTACCTGCTCCAAAGTAACAGTTTTACCAATATTAGTAGCGATCAAATCTCTCACTTTAGAACCATTAAATTCCTTAAGCAAGTTAATCGCAATGTCATAGTATTGGTCGGAACTGCGTCCATCACAAGTACCATGCTTATACCATTCATGGCGATCTAAATCTGAGATGATTCCAGGCATAACTAAGGTTAAATCTTGATGAGTTTGAGCATCAGTACTCACTGGAGGCAATTGATCCCAGTTGTGGCTTTCATCATTATTTACATCTGCGGAAGCAACCCCACAGTAGGAAACTTTATCTGGCCATAAACCATGCAAAGTGAAATTAGTTGCATCGTAGCCATCCGCAGATTGCTTGATACATTCAGCTTTGGTTGGATGGGTTTGACAAAATGAAGATTGCCAAGAAAGAGATAGTAAATACTTATCGGCACAACCCTTAGCTGGACAGCTTTGAGCAGTATCTGTAGATGGGATAACTGGATCGGTGTCAGGAACAGGCTTTACAATGGGAGCGATCGCAGGAGTGCTTGCATCACTTAAAGTAAGTGTTCCGCAACTCTTCGCAACCCATTTGCTTTTTCCATTCACCTTAATTACTACAAAATCGCCATCTTGTTTGTTCAACCCCGTAGCTTGATAGACACCCCCTGACTCAAGTCCTACTGGTTCATTCTGATTTTTGACACTAGAGTAAGCTGTACAGTCCCCCGCAATAAAGTTACCTTTAATGTTGTAATCAGCGTAGCTAAATTGCTGACCAAACATTAAAAAGAATAACAACAGGCTAATAATAAATCTCATATAATTCGCTATATGTTAGTTTATTGTAGATTAATCACACTATATCTATCACAGTTATTTTAGCCATATTTGCATAATTCATAATTTGTTAAAATTAAACCAAATCCAATCCAAAAAGAAGAGATGCAGCCATTTGTGCTACATCCCCTTAAGTTCTTAGAGATTATTCTTAGAAATTACTTCATCCACTCAGTGTGGAAAAACTCACCTCTGGGCTTATCGGTACGCTCGTAGGTGTGAGCGCCAAAATAATCGCGCTGAGCCTGCGTCAAGTTTTGAGGTAGGCGATCGCGTCGGTAGCTATCGAAATAATCGAGAGAAGCACTAAACGCAGGGATCGGAATACCCAACTGCGCCGCCGCCACAACTACCTTGCGCCATGCCGCTTCTTTAGTCAGAATCGTTTGTTTGAAGTCGGGATCGACTAGCAAATTAGGCAATTGAGGATTGCGTTGGAAAGCAAGCTTGATCTTGTCAAGGAAGGCAGCCCGAATAATACAACCGCCTTTCCAAATCCGCGAAATTTCACCCAAGTTTAGATCGTAGCCAAACTCACGAGAGGCTGCACCCAAAAGTGCCATCCCTTGTGCGTAGGAACAAATCTTGGAACAGTACAACGCATCGCGCACAGCATCAATAAACTCTTGGCGATCGCCTTCATACTTACCAGAAGTCGAAGTTGTCAACACCTTCGATGCAGCCACACGCTCTTCTTTGTAGGAAGACATCACCCGCGCCGTTACCGCCGCAATCATTGTGGGGATTGGCACACCCAAATCAAAGGCACTTTGGACTGTCCATTTGCCCGTTCCCTTTTGACCCGCCGCATCCAGAATTTTATTGACCAGTGCATCCCCTGTCAGGTCATCGATCTTGGTGAAAATATCCGCCGTAATATCGATCAAATACGAATCAAGCTCGGAACTCTTCCATGCGGTAAAGGTTTCATGCAACTCACTTGCAGTCAATCCTAAACCAGTACTAAGCAGATCGTAAGCCTCGGCAATCAACTGCATATCGCCATACTCGATCCCGTTATGCACCATTTTCACATAATGCCCAGCGCTGCCCTTACCAATGTAGGTCACACAAGCACCATCATCAACTTGAGCGGCGATCTTGGTCACGATTGGCTCAATCTCAGCATAAGCCGACTTTTGACCACCAGGCATCATACTCGGTCCATTGAGAGCGCCCTCTTCACCACCGCTCACACCCATGCCGATAAATTTTAGATTGATCGCTTCCAGTTCAACGGTGCGGCGTTCTGTATCACCAAACAGTGAGTTACCACCATCAATGATGATGTCGCCTTCGTCTAGAAATGGGATTAGCTCTTGGATTACAGCATCAACAGGCGCACCAGCCTTAACCATAATTAGCATCTTGCGGGGACGCTCTAGGGAAGCAACAAACTCAGCGATCGTAAAAGTACCTTTAAAATTTTTACCCGCAGCCCTTGTCGCCAAAAACTTATCAGTCTTGTCGCGACTACGGTTGTAAACACTCATCGAAAACCCATTACGCTCAATGTTCAGAGCAAGGTTTTCACCCATCACCGCCAAACCAATCAACCCGAAATTTTGCTTGTCAGATGTCATAAAATCCTCTCTATCCACGAACGTCCATTAATGAAAGTCCATCAATGAAATATGATGCATTCCTACGTTACAGACATATTTGCCTGAAAATAAGAACGAAATCATCGTAAGCATGGATTTACTGGGGATCACAAATCCTTAGTAAATCCTTAAGAATATGGCGAGGCTAAACCAAACATAAAATCTAAAATTGCCACGATGGACAAAGAGTGTCATAACAATTTTGGGTTTTATTAAGTTTGATTAGTAATTTTGATTAGTAATTTTGATTACTAAATCGCTCTACTTATTAAAATTATATGAAGTAAATTTAGCTCAAGAGTAGGAGGTTGTATGCTGACAAAGTTGGTTAAAATGTAATAGTGTATGCTTTTATCGAAGCTGCAATCTAACTACAATCCAAGCTGTGATTTGGCGATCGCGATAAGCCTAACCTAATCAAGCCGATTGAAATTAAACTCAAACAGGGGGCGAGTTAGACTGCCTAATATTTCATTTTTTTGCGGAACTTAATTTAGGTAGGTTTTAAATGTAGGTAAATCTTGTTTTTAATTAAGATTTTTTAACTAAAATTTTTTAACTGAGATTTATGCAAACTAGCTTTTGTCTTTATGTGAATTGCATAATATGTAAATTATATAAAACAGATTTAAGGCTGGTTGCTATATTTTTCTAGCGATTCCCCATTAAGGTCTAGTCCGCATTAGACTCCTTAGTTTTCTGGAGGTTCATATGAGTAAAATTACTAATCCAAGTCAGTCCGATGACTCAAACAATCCATCTTCGTCCCGATCCGTCACCACTAAGCCTCCAATTAAAGATTTGCCTAAGTTAGAAGTTGTTAAAGTTATTGCGCCTAAGCCACCAGATGCAGTTCAGAATTTGGGTAGTAAGGCGGTAGAAGTAAAAAAGACCGAGGTAACGGTTAAGCCTGTTATTTCCGTACCTAAAGTTATCCCTGCATCGGCAAGGACTAAACCTTTAGTTACTAGTCGTCCTGTAGAGGCAACTGCTAATTTCAATAATCAGTCCTATGCCTCTCATCGTGTGGAAGATCGCGTTGGTGTTGGTAACAATGCTGAAGATAGTCAAGAACCCCAACCGAAATTACAGCCAATCCCAGAGGCAACAGAACCATTTCAATATCGAGCGATCGGGGTAATTGCGGGGCGGTATATTGCACAGGAAGATAACTTTGCCAAAGGACATATTCTCGCATCCGATGGAACCCAAGTTGATGCAGTACTGCTTGGTAAAATCATCTCGATTGTGAAAAAGCGTTTAGAAAGCGATCGCGAATATTTGTGGGTCGTATATCCACGCACCAATGACAAAGCGGGGAAATTACATGTTCAGATATCAGGTGTATGGGCTCCTGTCGAGCTTGGCAAATCTGATGTACCGATTGACCCCAATGTCCAAGATGGTTATTTTTCAGTGCGGGGTGAGGTATCGAGCCAGTCATTGGACGATAATTCGGTGATTGTCAAGGTGCGGCGAACCGAGCAGAAATTTGATAAGGACAAAGACAAAGTTAGTAAGGAATACAGCAAGTTTAAAGTGCGTCTGACGGGATTATTGCCAACTGATGCGGTTGGACAGTTTTGGAGTGTCAATGTCCAACGTCAGGGTGATGTTTTGACGATTATTGATGGTCAATTTATTGGCATTATTCCCCATAAAGGTAAGCGAGCGCAGTCTAATAGTCGTGGTGGCGGTGGTCGCTTTGCGCCACGACCTTATGGCGATCGCAACTATGGTGGTAATTATGGCGATCGCCCATTTAAGCCGTCTTGGAGTGCCAATCGGGGAGATGCTTCAGGGAGTGTTTATCCGCCACGTCCAAGGGTTGCCGAAGATCGTCCACCAGTACCACGCCCACTGATTAAGCGTAAAGATCCAGAGCCAACTGAATAACCCCACAGAGCCTCTCGCTATGCGAGAGGTTTTTTAATGCGATCAAGCAGAAAATCGCATATCTTGGAATAAGTCCAGACAACTCAATTAACCTAAATGTCTAACGTCCATCCCTTTATCCGTCTCACCCGCTATGCGCGTAATTATCGATCGCAAATTTGGACAGCGACAACTTACTCTATCCTCAATAAATTTTTCGATCTTGCGCCTCCTGTATTAATTGGGGCAGCGATCGATCTGGTTTTACAAAAAGAAAACTTTTGGGCAAATCCTTTAGGAGTGCAGGGACTAGCCGCGCAGTTATTTGTTCTGTCGGCAATCAGTGGTGTGATTTGGGGATTGGAATCGATTTTTGAATATGCCTATGCATTGCAATGGCGGAATCTTGCCCAGACTTTACAGCATGATCTGCGCCTTGATGCTTATCAACATCTACAGGAATTAGAACTAGCATTTTTTGAAGAGCGTAGTTCGGGCGGGTTGATGTCGATCTTAAGTGATGATGTCAATCAATTGGAACGTTTTCTGGATGGTGGAGCCAATGAAGTCATCCAAGTTTCGGCGACAATTCTCTTGATTGGTGGGGCATTTTTTGTAATTACTCCCAATGTGGCGTGGTTGGCGATGTTGCCGATGCCATTTATCCTCTGGGGTTCGATCTGGTTTCAGAAATTTCTTGCACCCCGCTATGCCGAAGTTCGCGAAAAAGTAGGTTTGCTCAACGGTCAATTGTCCAATAATATTGGTGGCATTACCACGATTAAAGCCTTTGTCACCGAGGATTATGAACGTAAACGCATCGAAAAAGAAAGCGATCGCTATCGTCAGAGTAATCGTAAAGCGATCGCCTATAGTGCCGCCTTCGTTCCCTTAATCAGGATTTTGATTTTCGTAGGATTTATTGCGATTTTGTACTATGGCGGTTTGGAAGTACAGGCGCAGAGACTTTCGGTTGGTAATTATTCAGTAATGATTTATCTGATTCAGCGTTTACTTTGGCCCCTTACCCGATTGGGTGAAACCCTCGATCAATATCAAAGAGCGATGGCTTCTACGAATCGGATTCTAGATTTATTGGACACACCGATCGCCATTCATTCTGGCTCAGAAGTTATATCACCACAAACTTTAGTTAAAGGCGAAATTCAATTAAAGAATGTCACCTTTGGCTATGCTGCCAACTTTCCAATTGTCGAGAATCTTTCCTTAGAAATAGCGGCGAATAAAACTACGGCGATCGTCGGCGCAACGGGTTCGGGCAAAAGTACTTTAGTGAAGTTACTGTTGCGACTGTATGAAATACAATCGGGCAATATTTTTCTCGATCGCATTGATATTCGTGACTTAGAATTGCGATCGCTGCGGTCTTGCATCGGTTGGGTGAGCCAAGATGTGTTTCTATTTCACGGTTCGGTTTTAGAAAATATTGCCTATGGTTCATTCGATGCAACCGTTGAACAAATTGTCGAAGCTGCCAAAATCGCTGAAGCCCATGAGTTTATCCAAAATTTACCCAAGGGCTACGATACGATCGTAGGTGAACGCGGTCAAAAGCTTTCGGGTGGTCAAAGACAGCGCATTGCGATCGCCCGTGCGGTCTTACGCAATCCACCAATTTTGATTTTAGATGAAGCAACTTCAGCAGTTGATAATGAAACTGAAGCAGCCATCCAAAAATCCTTAGAACAAATTACCAAAAATCGCACAACTATTGCGATCGCCCATCGTTTATCAACTATTCGCAATGCCGATCGCATCTATGTAATGGATCGCGGCAAAGTTGTGGAGATGGGTACTCACGATCAGTTAGTTGCGGAGAATGGAATTTATACTAGTTTATGGAATCTGCAAACTGGACAAAAGGAATAGAGTTAACTTGGATCAGCAATGTAGAAGTAATGAAACAAAATTAACTGGCTGCTAGTCTATGCATTCATCAAGGTTACATAAATCCCGTTCTCTTTCTTAAATTAATTATGAATATTAAAGTCGTTAAGCCCGCTTTTGTATTAGCTCTAGGTATGCTCGCAATCTCCGCACCATCAACTGCTTGGGCGCAAGCAAATACTCAACAAAAAATAGTTTTTGTGTCACCGAGAGGTTCGGATGCAAATGTCAATGGCTCACAATCACAAGCTTTTCGGACAATCACCGCCGCGATCGCTGCTAATCCCCAAGAAGGCACAGTCTTCCAATTAGATGCGGGGACTTATAGCCAAAATAATGGCGAAAGATTTCCAATTCGTCTTCCTAGAGGTGCAGTTTTACGCGGCAATCCCAACAGTAATGGAAGCGATGTGATCATTAGTGGTGGAGGACGTTTTGTTAGTTCTACCTTTGCCAGTCAAAATATCGCGATCGTGGCGGCAAATAATTCTCGGATCGAAGGAATTACCGTCACCAACAGCAATCCACGCGGTTATGGACTATGGTTAGAATCCAGTCGTAATGTATCGATTCTCAATAATAACTTTAGCCGCAGTACCCATGATGGCATTTTCCTCACTGGTAGCGCTAATGCCTATATTGGTAACAATTTATTTACGGGCAATACGGGTAGTGGGATCTCCGCCGTTGGGACAAGTACAGGCGAAATTCGGGATAATCGATTTGAGAATACTGGCTTTGGGCTTTCCATTGGTCAACAATCCCAAGTTGCCTTGATCAATAATCAAATTACCCGCAATATTGATGGAGTGATTATTTCCAACACGGCTCAGCCGACATTGAGAGGGAATGTAATCGCCGATAATCAGCGCAACGGATTAGTGGTTCTCAGTGGTTCCTCTGGTTCACCTCGTCCTGACCTTGGCACAACAGTTTCCTTGGGAAATAACCGTTTTAGCAACAACCGCGAATTTGATATTAATAATGCGACCACAATCCCTCTAACCGCAGCAGGCAATCAAATTACGCGATCGCGAGTTAAGGGGTTGTTAGATCTCACTGCTTCCAGTTCTCCTATTTCGCCGATCGCCACTATTCCATCTTCTTCTAGACCAACTCCTAGTACGGCAATTCCCATTCGTCCAGTCCCGACAACCGTATTTGTCCCAGCTAAACCGCCAACCCAGTCTTTACCAAGCCCAGTTATTTCCACAAATCCTAATCCAAGCGGTAATAACTCCCCCACGCTCATTACAATTGAACGAGCTTATAGTGGGAATAGTAATTCTTCTAATCCAAAACTTCCCAATCAAGCTTCACTACCAGTTGCCCTTGATCCTACTACGGGCAAGGCTTTCCAATATCGGGTGATTGTGCCAAGTACTACCATATTGGTATCGCAACGGGTGAGAACTATTGTGCCTGATGCTTTTCGGTTATCGCGTAGTGGTCGATCAGTATTACAAGTTGGAGCCTATAGCGATCGCCAAGCTGCCAATGAGTTAGTGCAGAAACTCGCTCAATCAGGTGTGAACGCTGAAGTTGTTCCATTTCGTTAAAATATAATTGCAGTACTTTGCGCTGCAATTCCCTGCTGTAATTGTATTTTTAGGGCTTGCCAAATCACTGTAAACTTTTAAATAAAGTTTAACCAAATTTAAGTAGATCTACTCATTAAAATGTCTTATCCGCAAGCTCCTACAGTAATTATCACAGGTGCATCTTCGGGTGTGGGTTTATGGTCAGCTAAATCAATGGCCGATAAAGGTTGGCACATTGTCATGGCTTGCCGCAATATCCCCAAGACCGAAAAAGCAGCCGAATCCGTTGGCATTCCTAAAGACCGCTATACGATCATTCAAGTGGATCTGGGATCTTTGGTCAGCGTCCGTGAATTTGTCGCCAAGTTTCGGGCTACAGGGCGCAGTCTTGACGCTCTACTTTGCAACGCGGCTATTTATATGCCACTGATCAAAGAACCATTGCGATCGCCCGAAGGATTTGAGCTAACCATGACCACTAATCATCTTAGCCATTTCCTCCTCTGCAACCTGTTGCTAGAGGATATGAAAAAATCGACCTATTACGATCGCCGTATGGTAATTTTGGGAACCGTCACCCATAACCCTGATGAACTCGGTGGCAAGATTCCCCCCCAGCCCGATCTTGGTAATCTCGAAGGATTTGAGAAAGGATTTAAAGCGCCAATCTCAATGGCAAATGGTAAAAAGTTTGAACCAGTTCGTGCCTACAAAGAAAGTAAAGTTTGCAATATCTTGACCATGAGAGAATTGCATCGCCGTTACCATGAATCAACGGGGATTTCTTTTTTATCCCTCTACCCCGGTTGTGTCGCCGATACGCCGCTTTTCCGCAATCACTATCCCCTGTTTCAGAAGCTATTTCCCTTGTTCCAAAAAAATATCACCAAGGGCTATGTCAGCCAAGAACTCTCTGGCGAAAGAGTTGCGGCAGTTCTTGCCGATCCTGACTACAAGCAATCAGGAGCTTACTGGAGTTGGGGCAATCGTCAGAAACAAGACGGTAAGTCTTTTGTGCAGACAGTTTCGCCTCAAGCGCGAGATGATGCAAGGGCTGAGAAATTGTGGGACTTAAGTGCCAAGTTAGTACGACTAGTTTAAAAAGCATAGGACTTACGCAAAAGTAACGTAGGGGCAATTCATGAATTGCCCCTACCGTACAATCATAAATTGCCCTTAGCGTACAATAAAGATTCCAAGGTGATTTAGCGTAAGTGATAAAGCTAAAAAAGCGCTGAGATCTATTTTGTTTTTTTAGCTTTTAAAGTCATATTTTACAAAAAATTTTACAAAACCTGATACATTTGGCTTAATTTTAAATTAATTTTAAAAGTCCATGTATTTAGAGTAGGCAAAAGTTGTGCATATGTCAGACAACCCACTGGTCGAACAGGCAAAACAAGGTGATGTTAATGCGATCGGTTCGTTGATGAATCGTTTGCTTAAATCGCAAGGGATGCTAGCTAATGTCGAGCGCTCAGGCGATCGCCTTGAAATTTTAATTGAGTCAGATCTGCGATCGCTGGATGACGAGATGCGAATTCCCAAGCGACCAGTGCTGGTAGGGATGATCAAAAAATGGTTTGTTACCATTGAGGTTCAAACCGTTTCCAGCCTAAAAATTTCTTGGCAGCAAACGGGAGCAGAGGAGCCTGCATGGACAGAGGAGATTGTTTTGGTCGAGCAGGAAGCTCAGGACACCGAAGAAACAGAAATTAATAACGTTAGTGATCCCAACGCGGTCGGTAATGTTCTTGATGATGTTCTGGGAAATGGCGGATTGTCCGAGACGAAAGCACAGCTTACAATACCCCCTTTACCAGTATTACCTCGACGAGCTATGCCTGAGCAATCCAGCACTCAGCAATCCAGCCCTGAGCTACCTATGCCTGAGCAACCCAGCACTGAGCTACCTATGCCTGAGCAATCCAGCGATCTCGTTAATAGCGATTTCTCAACAACTGGCTTAGACTTAGATGCCATGTTTGGTGAGCCGAATGTTTCTGAATCGTTACAAAGTATCTCTGTTCCTGAATATCTGAGTTCTGATTTAGAAAATCCTCAATCCTTTCAAAATCCTGAAGTTCTATTTCTTGCTGATGTTTCTCCCGCAGAAATGGCTGCTACAGAAATGGCTGATACAGCAATTGACGAAAAAGTTGACGAAGAACTTAATCAAGAAGTTAGTAATAGTGAGCCTGAAGAAATATCTCCAGCTATTAATCCTCCTAGAAAGATTTTATTAGAAACCCCAAGTATCCCTATACAATTTGCTCAATATGTAGTTGTTTGTGCGGTAATTATTTTGGCTTTACGCGGAATCCATGCTGCATTAGGTACAACCAAAATCCCGAAAACAACCTCAGCAATTTCCACTCAAATCAAATAATTCACCTTATAGTCTCAATAGACTGTAAGCAATTCTAGTATAGTATAGAGGCAATTCATGAATTGCCCCTACACTGTTTTTTATCAGTCATCTGGAAATTAGCTGCTTGAATTATAAAACTCTTGCCAATCTTGGCTTACTTGTTGGCTATAGATTTTGGCATATTCCATAACTTCAGTTTTCCATTTTGATTTGCTAGCAAATTCAATCAATTGATCAGCGATCGCCGAACCCTGATGACCGCTACTTCGTAAATGCGCCCAAGCAACGATATTTCCTAAAGACTGGATCAATTGTTCTGATTCTTCTACCTTATCATCCCATTTCTCGATCTTCAAATGATCGGTGGGGCTTTGGGTGGACTGTAGCCCTCGCATAACAAAGGAATCTGAACCAATAGTCACTGCTTGTAGAAATGCAATTGGCATCGCTTGCGATCGCCTATGAACAGTAACAATGCGATCGGCTTCACTTGACCACTTTGGTTGTTCCCAAATACCATCTCGACTCATTGAGGGAGCGAGTGCCGAAGGTAATGCTTTCTTCAGATCGAGCAGATAGTTACCATCAGGAGAACCGTTTCCTTCCACTAATAAAACATAGCGCTCAACGCCTAAACTGCCCTTACCTGCAATTCGTTGAGCGACATCTATTAGCTTAAAAAATTCGGGATTAGATTGCTTTGCGGCAAAGTCTTTCATAAAATCTTGGATTTTCTGTTTTTGCGCCTCAGAAATTTCTTGCGCTTTTTTATTGTCGATTTTAAGCGATCGCTTTTGGCGATTTTTATCGAGAACTGTACGCTGATCCAAAAGTTCTTTCCGCTTAACTTGAGTTTTGCGGGAAAGCAAATCTTCAATTACTGGAGGAGCAGTATCTTCTCCCATCCAATAGGCTTTGCCATCGGCGATCGCCTTGCTATAGGCATCAAGAAAATGCTGACAGAGCGTTTCGGCAAATGGTTTCTCAATCTTAAAGGTTTCCGCAGCCACAAAAATACTAGTTAACAAACGCGCAATTTCCCATGTGACTGGCGCGAGGATCGCTTCATCAAAATCATTTACATCAAAATACACATGACGATTATCAGCTTTATAGTTGCCAAAGTTCTCAATATGTAGATCGCCACAAATCCAAGCCAAGGGAGCTTTTTTAAACCAAGATTTGATCGGTAAGTCTTCATAAAAAAGATGACAAGTCGCCCGAAAAAAGACAAATGGATTCTCCTCTGTTGCTCGCATCGCCGCATATTTAGCTTTGAGGAGATCGGGATCTCGTGGCTGACTCTTATTAAATTTTTGAATGCGATCGCTAATATTTCGATTTACCATCATTTAAAATCCTACCTGATTTTACCCTAGGGGCAATTCATGAATTGCCCTTACATTTAGTTATTTTTCGTCAGCCTTTACTAATTTACCTTACTAATCCCTGTATACACATTTTCGTTGACCAAACCCAACCAAGGATCACTAGCGGGTGTGAGAAATAGCTCATCGTAAACGCGGCGATTAAGGGCTGCTAGAGATGTCTCACTATTTGCAAAGTCATCATTGACAAACCAGTTATGAATCTGAGCATGAAAAACATATTCATTGCGAACTGTATCCTGCGCGATCGCTCTCTCAAAACTTTCCACCACCGATTTTAAAGAAGCTGTCGGCGATAACTTCCGTTCCATCACTTTCAGGCTACCTTGATCGAGATAGACCCGATTTTGATAGAGCCTTGCCAATCTCGCCCAATTCACATCACTCAGCTTAGCAAACTGCGAAACTGGCGCAATTTCCGACAATATTGTGGTATCGGTACGACTCAAGGTTGGTAACTCCACCATCGCTTTGCCAACAGTCAGCCGACTTGCTAGCATTGCACTAGCTTTTGGGTCAGTCACAGATAAAGGAAGTAGGGGTTGTAATGGTATACGCAAGCGCGTTAAATCGGCTCGCCAATTTTTTTCTAACTTCGCATAGCGATCGCGATGATATTTAACCAAAACTTCACGGCGTAGCTTTAAATCACCATTGAGATTTTGAACTGAGATTACCGCCTTCTCTGCATCCTTGAGATTTTCGATAAAAGCTTGGGAGCTATACAATCCAGGAATTGCATCAATTGGACGACCTTCACTATCCAATACATAATGGATGCTATTACCCGTCAGAGTTTGCTCTAGTTTGCGACCATCCCCAAAATCAATTGTTACTTTCGGAACAGGACGCTCCGACTGCCAATGCAAAATAAAGCGATCGCGCAGCAGTTGCGACACCCCCGCATTAGGATAAAGCGCCGTGCGGAAAAATCGGCTATTAGCACAACTTAGCTCGTCATTAAGATTACCCAACAAACGTAAAGATAAAATTGGCTTCCCCGTTTCTTTGGATGCGGTCTTTGCTGCTTCTAAATCCTTGTACCAATATAATCGTGATGCATCACAGTCCTTTTGCTGGCAAATTGCGTCTAATGTGGCGCGTAATTGTGGATTATTCGCTAAATCCTGTTGATTAGCTTTCCAAAATGCATCAACACCAACATTCTTAAATTCGCGTAACTTGGCGATCGCTGTTTCCGATACAGTGCGATCGCTGGATGCAGCCTGTTTGACGAGTTCCTCTAGTGGTGACGGCTCTGATGCTCTAGCAGTCTGTGGTGAGGCGATGGTAGCTAGAGCGATCGCGCTTAATCCTAAGCTCAAACCTAATAAGGTGGAATATGCACTAACCAGAAATTTTCTTGCAATCATTTTAAAAATCTTCCTAATCGCATGGGACAAGCTTTCTGCGAAAGGACGTACTTGCTGCCTCAAATGTTCCTCAATATTATTCTAGAAGATATTATTGGTGATGTAGCGAGTTATCAAATAGTCGATCACAAACTTTGCGATCGACTATTAGTGATTGAACCCGAAGTATTCACAAAAGAGCGCTATCACAGTAACTTTTGATAAAAGAAGAACTAATAAATCCTGTGAAAATGTTGCATATTGATTTAGATCTCAAAGCCTGTAGCAGCTTCTTCGATCGCCATTTTATGCATGATTTTAGCTAGCTCGGCAGCAACTTCGGGACGTGAAAACTCAGGAGGTGGGCATTCGCCACGGCGGAGCATTTCACGGACTTTTGTACCTGATAAATGTACGCGCTCTTCAGGCAGACTGGCGCTGGTTTTGGTGGTTGCCATGCCGCCAGTGCGTTTGCAATAAAAAGCATGTTCAAACATTAAGGGAATGATGCCTAGTTCGCCCAATTCAAATTCATAGAAGATATGTTGAGCATCATAGGTTCCGTAATAGTCGCCGACACCCGCATGATCGCGACCAACAATAAAGTGAGTGCAACCATAGTTTTTACGAATCAAGGCATGGAAAATTGCTTCACGGGGTCCCGCATAGCGCATCGCCGCAGGATTAATTGCCAAAGTCACCCGATCTAATGGAAAGTAATGCTCCAACATGATTTCATAACAACGCATCCGCACATCGGCTGGCACATCATCACTTTTAGTTGCACCAACAAGGGGATGGAGAAACAAACCATCGACAATTTCCAAGGCACATTTCTGAATATATTCATGGGCGCGGTGGATCGGGTTGCGGGTTTGGAAGCCGACAATTGTGCGCCAACCTTTTTCGATGAACAATTCACGCGAATCAACGGGATCAATTTGATAGGTGGGGAAAAGTGGATGGGAGCGCCGCTCTAGTAACCAAACATCACCAGCCAGATAAATTTCCCCTTGAGCATAGACTACCTTTACCCCAGGGTGGCGATCTTCGTTGGTGCGATAGACATGGAGTGCTTCTTTGAGTTTGTCGTACTTATACTTTTCGCTAAGTTCTAACACCCCGATAAAAATACCATCGGGATCATTGAGACGAACAAGATTGCCAATGCTTAATGTGTCGGCAACTTCAGCCGTGACGGGTAGTGTAATGGGAATTGACCAAGGCAAGCCATTGGCTAGACGCATATTCAAAACTACAGATTCGTAATCAGCTTTACCGAGAAAGCCAGTCAGAGGGCTAAATCCACCGATCGCAATTAATTCAAGGTCAGACAGCGATCGCTCAGTCAACTGCACAACTGGCAAGTGGTCAGCTTTGCTATAAAAGACTTCTTTTTGAGCATCCGAGGCGATGCGATTAATCAGTTGACCACCATGCGGTGCAATGTTTTTGAGTTGTCGAGCCATGACGTTTAAGTTTAACTGGTTTTGATTAGAGATTAAGGTAACAAGCTTGGGGAGGATAGCTTGATTTGCAGAATTATTAAGTTAATGTTAACTTTTTTTGTCAACAAAATATCATTAATCCTTGGAGGTTGAAAATCAATTTGTTCTGTACAATTATGCTCAAAGTAAAAATCTGGTAAAATCAAAACATGAAATTCGAGTGGAATGAGCAAAAGAACCAAGCAAATACTCCCTTCCCAGTATAGAATTAGACATTGGGAAGAGGCGCTAATGAATAGATATGCTCAAGAGTATTTGAGATTTGAGATGGATTCATCAAAATATTGACACCTTTCAACTTGTCTGTAATTTTTGGGATGGTGGTATCTGAAGGTAGATGATGCA
>JBILGV010000029.1:0-42294 GCA_044350865.1 Pseudanabaena sp.
CCATATCTCGTTTTATCACTTCCTTCGACTAGAACTGCTATCTATCATACATTCCATCCTCATTTATTCCTCCCATTTCACTTTTAATTACACCCATTAAAATCAGAGAGATGAATGAAGGGTTTTCAGAAAATACTGAATTCGCAAAAGCCGATATTCCCAAAGAAGCAATTGTTGAAGATGGTGATATTTTGTTTTCTTGGTCAGCAACTTTAGACGTTAAAATGTGGACACAAGGTAAGGGTGCGTTAAATCAACACATTTTTAAAGTTACATCAAACAAGTTCCCTAAAACATTTTATTACTACGAACTGAAAAATTATTTGAATCATTTTAAAATGATGGCAGAAAGAAGGAAAACAACAATGGGGCATATTACGCAAGAACATCTTAAACAAAGTCGTATCGTAATTCCTCCAAATGAATTAGTTAATCAAGTTCATACAATGCTTACCCCAAAGTTTGAGAAACGCATATTACTTGATAAAGAAAATCAACAACTAACCCAACTCCGCGATTGGCTGCTACCGATGCTAATGAACGGACAAGTTAGCATTAAATAAACCTTCAGCAGTTGAGATCCCCGACTTTTTCTATAAAATCAGAGACAACCTATGTCAATCACAAAAAAAGTCGGGGATCTGGGTATCAGCAACTAACCCAACTCCGCGATCGCCTGTTGATGATGATAGCGATCGCCTAAATCAGCATTAAGTAAAATTATTGGGATTCATTAAATATTCGTATAGAGCAGGGTATACCTGCCACAATTTATTGATTTTGTTATTAATTTTGCGATCAGAATAAAACAGGAATGTTTTACCCACAGCCTTACAACGCAGGGACAATTTATCCGTGTATAGCCGTATACACAAAAGGGGTAAGCATTTGCGATTTCAAGAGTTAAAACTGTCGTGAGTAGTCACGGCATAAATCTGTCGAGTACATAAACAGTAGGTATACAGCCTTGAAATCAAGATCTAACCGAAAGGATTACCATTTATTTTCTATGCTTGTACTACAATCTTTAGGGTAAGCAAATAGGCATTTTCACATCTTTACCCGATTGGATGATGATTGTGACCTGTTTACTATCGGAATATGCCTCAAGTAAGGTATGTTGGCTGCTGTTTTAAAGTGAGGAGTTACAAATAGATTATGCAAATTTCATCCAGTTGGTTGACGCTTGGTGCGAGTTTGTCGCTTCTGATTCCAGCTTGGACAGCCAATGCTCAAGAATTTACGACACCTCTAAATCCTTTGAAAGTGGTCAGTGTAGAATCTGATACAAATCAATCAGATCTATCAAAGAACAGTCCAAAATCTGCTCTAAATCAAAATATCGAAATTGAAATCACTAAAGCAAAGCCAGAAGTAAAGCCACAGTCTGTGAAACCTGCAACTGTGTTTAAAATAGCGACGGCGGCAACAGCAACATTTACCGCAATGCCCATAGCACCATCGGTTGCGTCCTCGAAAGTTGAATCACAGCCAAAAATCAACACTAGCCCTAAAGATACTCAACAAAACCTAGCAAAAGAAACACCAGTAGCACCAGTATCAATCGAAATTAAGCCACTAGACAAATCATCATCGTCAGTGTCCGCTCCCATATCTTCACCAACATCTTCGCAAATAACTACGCAAACTCAGATTGTGAGTTCGACCACAGAACCCGCTAGAGTCGTTCCTAGTGCAGTATCAGTTACTTCGGGGAAACTTGATCCTGCCCAGACTCTGGTCGTACCAACTACACCAAGCCAAGTTAAATTAGACAGCACTAAACCAATCACGCTCAACGAAGTTGTTGAATTAGTAGAAAAATCAAGCCCTGATTGGATTCAATCTAAAATTGCTGTCGATCGCGCTCGCGCAGTCTTAGAAGAGGCTCAAGCAGGTCGCGCTGCGACAGTTTCCAGTTCAGCCCAATACACATTCACAGACTCGGCTTCAACGCGACTAAGCAACATAAACAATAATTTATCCAACACAACTACAAGCCAGTCTCTCTCAGGCACAGTTGGAGTTAACTACAATATTTTCGACTCAGGCGTGAATGATTCGACAATTCGCACTGCTGAGAATAATCTACGCATTGCCGAAGCAAATCTCAATCAAGCACGTCAAACGATTCGCTTGAGTATTGTCACCGCCTATTACAACTTACAAAATACCGATGAAACGATCAAGATTCGTCTTAAGGCTGTTGAAAATGCTGAGAAAAGTTTAAAAGACACCAAAGCAAGAGAACGTGCAGGTGTTGGCACAAAATTTGATGTTCTCCAATCCGATGTCTCACTTGCCAATGCCAAGCAAGAGCTACTTAATGCTGAAGCAGCACAACTGATTGCGAGGCGAGAGTTGTCACGTCAAATTAATTATCCGCCTACTGTAGAAATTACCGCCAAAGATGAGGTCAAGCCTGTAGACAAATGGACATTACCAAGGGAAGAAACAATTTTATTGGCGTTGCGAAATCGCGCCGAACTTGATATTCGTAAACTAGAGCGAGAAGTAGCTCGCGATCGCGCCACAACAGCTTTAGCCAGATTAGGTCCTCAAGTTAGTGTGTTTGCTAACGTAAATGCCGTTACCGATTTTGTTGGTATTGGCTCTGTTGGTACGGGTTATCAACTGGGAACTAGGTTAGAGTGGAGCCTATATGATGGCGGTAGAGCCGCCGCTCAGGTCAACCAATTCAAAGCTGATCAAGCTACTGCTGAAAGCAATTTTGAAAAGACGGCCCGTCAAGCTCGCTACGATGTCGAGGAAGCTTACATCAACCAAGAATCTCGATTGAATCAAATTAAAACTGCAACGGGAGCCATTAAACAATCTAGAGAGGCTTTGCGATTGGCTCGTCTGCGTCTTGATGCTGGAGTTGGGACACAGTTAGAGGTAATTACGGCTGAGTCAGATTTTACTCGTGCGTCTGTCAACTGTGTTCAAGCGATTATTGGCTATAACCAGTCCCGTGCTAATCTCGAACGTGCTGTGGGCTGGGTATGGGTTCCGCCAAACAAGAATGTACAACCGCAACAGGAACAGTCAGACAAACCAGAGAGTTTCTGCGAATTAGACGATAAACGGTAATTGCTCAACCTAGAAGAATCAACAAAAAACAGTGCATCTCTTTAAACCAAACTCAAAGGAGATTGATTTTTATGACAGTCCAACTGCTTGATCCTATTGTAAACCCACATAAGTTTCTGTTGACGACCGATCAATATCACCTTATGCATGAAGCTGGTGTTTTCCAAGATGGCGATCGCCTTGAATTAATTAATGGAGAGATTCAAACTATGTCCCCGATTGGTAGAAAACATGGAGCTTGTATCAATCGGTTAGTGACAAAACTCACGCAAAAGCTAGGAACTCGTATTGTTCTGTCTGTACAAAACTCAATTCGCCTTGAGGATAATTCACAGCCACAGCCTGACTTGGCAATCCTAAAGCCGCGTGATGATTTTTATGAGGCAGCATTGCCAACACCAGATGATATTTTACTGATCATTGAAGTTGCCGATAGTTCCATTGATTACGATCGCCATGTGAAAGCGCCCCTATATGCGGCGGCGGCGATTCCCGAAATGTGGCTGTTTGATGTCAACCAAAAAATCATTGAAGGATATTCCCAACCATCTCCAAATGGATACAAACTTCTCAGGCGTTACGATGAAGGCGATAACTTATCGATACTTGCCTTTCCCGACGTTACTTTTAACTGGAATGAGCTTTTATGATCGAAGACAAAGAGGATGAAGATGAAAGCCTGATGCTGAAACTGTTTCTAGATACTTTGCTGAAATTTGCGATCGCCACACCAGATTCTCTCACTCCCTACACACAGCAAATGGCTACGGAGATGGATGAATTACTCGCTGGTGTAACGGTGGCTTCAGTGACAGGACAATGAATTATTTTGAAATTACAGTTGACTAGCTCACTAACTTAAAGTTATAGTAGTGAGTTCGGAATTCCAAAACTGTAAAGCCATGCCGCTACCGATTGTTGCCGTTGTCGGTCGCCCCAATGTGGGCAAATCTACGCTAGTAAATCGCCTCTCAGGCGAACAATATGCGATCGTTTATGATCAACCAGGTGTTACCCGCGATCGCGTTTATCGCGAATGTTTCTGGGGCGCACATGAATTTCAAGTCGTGGATACGGGTGGACTAGTCTTTGATGACGAGACAGAATTTTTACCGATGATTCGCGAACAGGCGGAGATTGCCATTCGCGAGTCGGCGGCGGTGATTTTTGTAGTGGATGGATTGGCGGGGATCACGGATGCTGATGAACAGTTGGGTGGTTGGCTAAGGCGACAAAATATTCCTGTGCTGTTAGCAGTAAATAAATGCGAAGGATCTAAATTTGGACTTTCGTTGGCTGCTGAATTTTGGAATTTGGGTTTAGGTGAACCGATTCCAATGTCAGGGATTCATGGTAATGGTACGGGCGAATTACTGGATGAGTTGATTAAGCACTTACCCGCGCCCGAAGATGTCATTAAGGAAACTGATGAAATTAAAGTGGCGATTATTGGTCGTCCTAACGTTGGCAAATCTAGCCTACTAAATGCTTTTATTGGTGAAAATCGCAGCATTGTCAGTCCGATTTCTGGCACAACCCGCGATGCGATCGATATGTCGGTAGAGCGTAATGGTCGAAAATATCGCTTGATTGATACGGCGGGTGTACGCCGCAAAAAAAATATTGATTACGGCATTGAGTTTTTTAGTATTAACCGCGCTTTCAAAGCGATCGGGCGTTCGGATGTGGTTTTGTTGGTGATTGATGCCCTCGATGGTGTCACCGATCAAGATCAAAAACTGGCGGGGCGGATCAACGATGAAGGGAAAGCTTGTGTAATTGTTATCAATAAATGGGATGCTATCGAAAAGGATTCCTACACGATTTATGACTACACAGCCGATGTGAAGAGCCGTCTGATGTTTGTTGAATATGCGCCAATTATTTTCGTGAGTGCGCTGACAGGACAGAGGGTTGAACAAATTCTAGAGCGGGTGGATATTGCTGCCGAACAACATAAACGCCGTGTTCCTACCGCAATTTTAAATGAAGCTTTGAACGAGGCGGTGACATGGCACGCGCCACCGACAAGTCGTGGTGGTAAGCAGGGTAAGGTTTATTACTGTACTCAAATTTCTGATAGTCCTCCGACGGTGATTCTTTTCGTTAACGATCCACATCGTTTTAACGATAACTACAAGCGTTATATCGAAAATCAATTTCGCAAAACTCTTGGGTTTGAAGGTACTCCAGTCAGATTTATCTTCCGTGGCAAAAAGGATCGCGAAGTTGAGAAGTCGAAAAACTCCGCATTAAGATAGTTTATAGGGGCGCGTTGCGCCCTTTTGTTTATTTTGGCGCTCTTCGCCAACCTGCGGCGATCGCTTCTGATTCTGAGCAAAACCATTTTTCTCCTTTAGATTGATCGATTTTTGTCTCTTCGTAATCCTCCATACCTACGACATGGTAAAGCTTATCTCCTGTGGAAACTGAGATATTTCCCTTGATATTACAATTTTGGGTTACATCTGGTTTATCGACAGCTATAGGCGTAGAAGAAAGACTGGATGGACGATTAAATAAGCGGCTAAATTGATTCTGAGCAAGGACAATAGCAGCCAGAATCCCGATGCCAGTGAGTAATTGAGGCAATGTACTCTTACTGCGCTTGTGATTTGTTGCCACAGCTTTATTTCTCTGTGAGACTGGAGATGTTGACGCAACACCTTGAATTGATACTGAAAAAGCACAGGGTTTGCCTTTTTTCCCAGTACCTAACTTGTAAAACACGACATCCCCTATTTTTGGGCGGCGACCTATGGACTTAATCTCACTAATGTGTAAGAAAACTTCGCCTTTATCTTCACTGGGCTTGATAAATCCAAACCCCCGATCATCATTCCACTTGACTAATTGCCCCTTCTGTAGACTACTATCCATTTAAAAATCACTATTTATTATTTGTATTTTACTAAAGCTGTCTAACACATGTAGTTTAACTTTTTTTTGCAAGAAAACAAGTGGTTCTATGTGGTTCTATTTACTTACGCACTATGACCGTTTTTATGATTGCAGTGGTAAGCTTAAATAATGTCATTAGCAGGCAATTCATGAACTAAAAATCTAATTTTTAATCTAGTAGATAAGATGAGCGATCGCTTGCCACAACAAACAGACCAAGCCTCATTTGAAGCTTATACAATTGGAGCCGCAACTTTTGATCTAAGCGGACTACCAAAGGAATATTACACTCTGATTGATGGCAACAAAAACATCACTTGGGTGCAACCAATTTTTCAAGCACTGGGACTAAAGTCATTGCTAGCAGCGTCTTTACCCGTTGAAAATTTCACCCATGCCATAATTCATGGTAAAGACTACACTGCTATCGTAATCAAACAGCAAGGGAGCTATCTGGCTTTGTTAATTGATGTCCAAAATGAAACTATTGATGATCAATTTCTAAACTGGGCGCAGAGTTTTGATGCAACAACGCTAAGACATAATCCTAAGTTTCAAGTGATTTAGTAGACAGTGGCGCTGGGCAATACTATGCAAACGGGGGGTGACGCAAAGCGCCCTTACCGATTATTTTTGTATAATATTCTTAGATGCACTGGAGAAAATATGCTAACCATTCGCAAATCAGAAGAGAGAGGTCATGCAAATCATGGCTGGCTCGATAGCTATCACACCTTCTCTTTTGCCAGCTATTATGATCCGCAAAATATGTCTTTTCGCTCATTGCGCGTGATTAATCAAGATCAAATTGCTGGAGGCAAAGGTTTTGGAACCCATCCCCATCGGGATATGGAGATCATTACCTATATGCTCGAAGGTTCCTTAGAACATAAAGACAGTATGGGGAATGGCTCAATCATTCAAGTTGGTGATGTCCAAAGAATGAGTGCAGGAACAGGTATTACCCATAGTGAGTTCAATCCTTCGGCTACCGAATCAGCGCATCTATTACAAATCTGGATTCTGCCCAATCAGGACAATGTGAAACCGAGTTATGAACAAATTTCTTTTTCGCGAGAAGCGAAGCTTAATCAATTACGTTTGATTGTTTCCCCCGATGGTCGAGAGAATTCAGTCAAGATTTATCAAGATGCTTATGTCTATGCTTCCATTCTTGAGGATAGCGTAGAAGTAACCTATGCCCAAAATTCAAATCGCTATGTGTGGATACAGGTCGCAAGGGGAAGTGTGTTGATCGGCGATCGCCTACTTAATGCGGGTGATGCAATTTCTAGCGATCGCTCTGATAATTGGCATCTAACTGGTCAAGGTAGCGCCGAAATCCTGATTTTTGATTTGCCATAGTATTTCGCGTAGGTTGCGATCGCACTCACAAAATCTTTATGGCTTACGCAAAAAAGACTTGAGAAACGTATTTTAAGGTGTTTTCTGGTAGGGACAATTCATGAATTGTCCCTATTTTCTTGCTGTTGCGTAAGTCATAATCTTGTTTGTACGGTAAGCCGATCTAGTCCCCTAGTCATTTCGCAGTATATTAGCACTCAGTGAGACAGAGTGCTAAAGCACGCAGCTTATGTCCAAAGTGAAATCAAAATTTGTCTTGAATTTCGCCTTGAGGCATAACCCGCATAGTCCACTCTGATTAGATTTTAAGGAGGTATAGCATAGTGGCATCGTTAACCCTAAATACTGGTACATTGCAACCCCTAGGCGATCGCCTATTGGTCAAAGTAGCCACCAAAGAAGAGAAAACATCGGGCGGTATTTTCTTGCCTGATACAGCCCAAGAAAAGCCTCAAGTCGGTGAAGTCATCGCCGTTGGCGCTGGCGCTCGTAATGACAAGGGTACTCGCGTGGCTCTAGAAGTCAAAGCGGGTGACAAAGTTCTTTACTCTAAGTATGCAGGCACTGAAGTCAAAATCGAAAGCGTAGATTATCTGCTACTTGCAGAAAGAGATATTCTCGCGATCGTTGAATAAAGCTAATAGCAATTAGCTTTTAGCTATTAGCTCCTACAGAAAGAAGCATTTTAAAAGAGCCAAAAGCTAATCGCTAACGGCTAACAGCCAAAACTCTTAGCTATTAACTCCTCCAGAAAGAAGCATTTTAAAAAAGCTAACAGCTAACAGCTAACAGCCAAAATGCTAACAGCCAAAATCCCTATAACCAATTACCAAAATAAATAAAAAAAATGGCTAAAATCGTAGTATTTGATGAAGAATCTCGCCGCGCACTTGAGCGTGGTGTGAATGCGTTGGCTGATGCTGTGCGTGTTACCCTTGGACCAAAAGGACGTAACGTAGTTCTCGAAAAGAAATATGGCGCTCCTCAAATCATCAATGACGGTGTGAGCATCGCTAAGGAAATTGAATTAGAAGATCCTCTAGAAAATGCTGGCGCTCAACTAATCCGTGAAGTTGCTTCTAAAACCAATGACGTAGCAGGCGATGGAACTACTAGCGCGACTGTTTTGGCTCAAGAAATGATTCGCGAAGGCTTGAAGAACGTTGCCGCAGGTGCAAATCCAGTTGGCGTTCGTCGCGGTATCGAAAAAGCTGTTGCTCATCTCGTTGATGTGATTGCCAAGAAAGCGAAAGCGGTTGACTCCAATGCCGAAATCGCTCAAATCGCCACTATTTCTGCTGGCAACGATTCTGAAGTTGGCGAAATGATTGCTCACGCAATGGACAAAGTTGGTAAAGATGGCGTAATCACCGTCGAAGAATCGAAGTCCCTCACAACCGAATTGGAAGTTGTTGAAGGTATGCAACTCGATCGCGGTTATATCTCTCCTTACTTCGTCACTGACAACGAACGTCAGTTGGTGGAATTTGAGAATGCGAAGATCTTGATCACTGATAAGAAGATTAATGTTATCCAAGACCTCGTTCCTATCCTTGAGAAAGCAGCCCGTTCTGGTTCTCCTCTAGTCATCATCTCTGAAGATGTTGAAGGTGAAGCTCTGGCAACTCTAGTTGTCAACAAACTCAGAGGTTCTTTGAATATCGCCGCTATCAAAGCTCCTGGCTTTGGCGATCGCCGTAAAGCGATGTTGCAAGATATCGCCGTTCTTACCGATGGTCAAGTTATCTCGGAAGATACTGGTTTAGAACTTAGCGCTGCAACTTTGGAAATGTTGGGTACTGTTCGCAAGATCACTATTTCTAAGGACAAGACTACGATTGTTTCGGAAGTTACCAACAAAGCTAACATCGACAAGCGTGTTGCTCAAATTCGTAAGGAATTGGATCTCAGTGACTCTGACTACGACAAGGAAAAACTGCAAGAGCGGATTGCTAAGCTCTCTGGTGGTGTAGCCGTAATCAAAGTCGGTGCTGCTACTGAAACCGAACTCAAGGATCGCAAACTCCGCATCGAAGATGCTCTTAACTCCACCCGCGCTGCGGTTGAAGAAGGCATCGTTCCTGGTGGTGGTGCAACCCTTGCTCACCTCGCAGTTGAGCTTCTAGAGTTCAAAGCAACCTTGAAGAACGAAGAAGCGATCGGTGCAGAAATTGTATCTCGCTCTCTATCCGCACCTCTTCGTCAAATCAGCGATAATGCTGGTTTAGAAGGTACTGTCGTTGTTGAGAAAGTCAAGCAACTTCCTTTCAATCATGGCTTTGATGCACTTAAGGGCGAATATGTAGACTTGATCGCTACTGGAATCATTGACCCTGCTAAGGTTGTTCGTTCTGCATTACAAAACGCTGCTTCCGTTGCTGGTATGGTCTTGACCACTGAAGCTCTCGTAGTCGAGAAGCCAGAGAAGAATGCTGGCGGTGGTGCTGGTGCTGCTGGTATGGGTGGCATGGGCGGTATGGGTGGTATGGGCGGCATGGGTGGCATGATGTAATTGCTGCCTTGCGCTAAAAAAGAGGGGAGGCTTTGCCTCTCCTCTTTTTTGCTGTTTAAGCATTATGGCGATCGCACATCACTTATGACTTAAGGCTAAAATATAATCACTAGTAAGAGTAGAGAAGCCGTGCTAAAACTCTTTAATTCAGCAAAACAAAAGACAAATGAAGCGATCGCTCAAGCCGTAAAGTCTTTGGGGCAGTACGGAATCGGTGAGATTCAACAAGATCTGTTTATTACTTATTTACAGAGTCCAGATAGCCGATCGCTCTATCATGCTAACCCACGACTAATCGCAGAAAATCTACAACTTACGGAAAGCGAAACGCTAAAAGTTTTGGTAGCTTCCTTAAAACAAGGGATTGTTACACTCAATTGGGACATTCAATGTCCAGCCTGTTATAAAATTGATTTTGCGGCTAGTCAGTTATGCGATCTAAGAACATGGCACATCTGTTCCTGCTGTCATCACAAGCATGAGTCGGATATTGATGAACAGGTACGGGTTACATTTAGCATTGATGAGCGGTTGCGATCGCTACCCAAGGAAGCAAACGATCCAGAGTATCGAGTTAATGTTGATGCGAAATATGGTGTAGTTTCGGGACATCGACTTTTAACATTACAAATGTTTCGCGAACTATTTCCACGGGAAACCATACCGCCAAACGAAAGTTTACTGATTCGCCAAGTAACAATTTTGTTCACCGATTTAGCTGGCTCTACGGCACTCTATAGCCAAAGAGGGGATTCTCAAGCCTATAGTCTCGTCAATCAGCACTTTAACTTTCTCTTTGAAATTGTTGATCATCACAATGGAGCCGTAATCAAGACGATTGGTGATGCAATTATGGCAACCTTTACCTCGCAGAGTGATGGAATTGCCGCCGCGATCGCCATGCAGGAAGAAATGCAGAATTTCAATCGCCGTCTAGGATCTACAGATAATCCCTTAATTCTTAAAATTGGGATTCATGCTGGTCCTTGCATTAGTGTCACCCTGAATGAACGTGCTGACTATTTTGGGACAACAGTTAATACGGCGGCGCGAGTAGAGGGGCTTAGTCAAGGGAATGACATTGTATTTACGGAGTCTTTACTCAATCAAGTCCAAGCGATCGCTGACGCAAAAAAATACAATTACGAGCGGAGTTTTGTTAAATTAAAGGGGCTAAGTGAACCGAGTATAGTTTTTCACATGAGAGTTACAGAGTCTACTTCTTTTAAATGACCACTGTGTAAAAAACATAAAAATGTAGGGGCAATTCATGAATTGCCCCTACATTTGGTTCTTATGAGTAACAAATAACTTGTATTAGACCAAGCCGATTTGTGAAAGAATGCCTTGTCCAGTGATTAATTCTGTAGCCAAACCAATAACGAAACCTAGCATTGCAAGGCGACCGTTCCAAGTTTCAGCGAAGTTGTTAAAACCGAATTTAGGCTCTGTAGTGTTTTCCATTGCAGTAATCTCCTTAGTGGTCTAACTGTTAAGTAAAAGTTAGAAATCTTTGTATGAATTAATAATACTTTATATTTGTTAATATACCATACCACCAAGGATAGATTCAACCCAAAGAAAGGATGGGCTTGATGTCATCGCCAAGCACTCTACTTCGCGTATAAGTTTTGGAGGGTGGGAATAAATGTGGGGTAGGAAATAGCTGCGGATTCAGCACGGGCGATCGCCGTTTTACCTTTAGCAACTAGGGCAGCGATCGCTAAGCTCATGGCAATCCGATGATCGTCATAGCTATCAACTTCAGTGCCAGTGAGGATTTTACCGCCGACAATTTCCATGCCATCAGGACGCTCGGTGACGTTTGCACCCAGTTTTGTTAATTCCTTGACCATCGCCACAATGCGATCGCTTTCTTTCACCCGTAATTCTTCAGCATCCTCAATGATCGTAGTTCCTTCTGCACAGCTAGCAGCGATCGCTAGAATGGGAATCTCGTCAATTAATCGAGGAATCACCGCACCACCGATCCGACAAGCTTTTAGGGCGGCTGAACGTACCCGCAAATCGGCAACGGGTTCGCCTGTAACTTCGCGGCGGTTCTCATAGGTAATATCCGCACCCATTTCGGCTAGGATTTCCAAAACGCCTGTACGGGTGGGATTAATCCCGACATTTTCAATCACCAATTCAGAATTGGGAACGATGGAAGCTGCCACTAACCAAAAGGCGGCGGAACTAATATCCCCAGGCACGGTTACTTCCTGTCCCAATAATTTTGCGCCACCTTTGACGATCACCGTATTGGTATCGATATCAACGGTAACTTTTGCGCCAAACGCCGCTAACATCCTTTCACTGTGATCACGCGATCGCTCTGGCTCCGTGATAATTGTTTCGCCATCGGTCATCAAACCTGCCAGCATAATGCAGGACTTCACCTGTGCCGAAGCGACAGGGGATTGATAATGAATCGCTTTAAGATTGCGCCCCGAAATCGCGAGAGGAGCTTTTGCACCATTTTCGCGTCCCCAAATATTTGCGCCCATTTGACGCAGAGGATTAACGACACGGGACATTGGACGCGATCGCAATGAGCTATCACCTGTCACCGTAAAAAAGCGATCGGGGTGGCTTGCCAAAATCCCCAACATTAAGCGCAAAGTTGTCCCTGAATTTCCTGCATTCAGTACATCGACTGGTTCTTTGAGATTACCGAGTCCGATCCCCTTAACTGTGACTAATTCTGAATTAAGCTCAGATATTTCGGCTCCCATTGCCGCGAAACAAGCAGCCGTACTGCGCGGATCTTCCCCTAATAATAAGCCGCGAATTTTGGTTTCTCCATCCGCCAACGAGCCAAGCATCAAAGCTCGATGAGAAATCGACTTATCCCCAGGGATAGTGATTCTCCCGCGTAAGCCTTGGGGCAATTGGCTTGCGTCAATAGTTAGGAGGTGATGGCTGTGGGTAGTGTCAAGATCAATCATGTTAAAATCGGTTAGCAGTTAATATTAGATTACCGTGGTTTGCGCTCTCCGTAAAACTGAGAACCTTATTGAAAGCGCTGTCAATCAATCACTTCAAGCATAATCGTCCATAGGAGTAAATTATGTTTCGGTTGAAGTACCCTACTGAACAAAGCGATCCTCCCCTTTCTCCACGAGAGACGCTGCCGACCATGTATGACTTACCCAGTGAAGATCCTGAGGAATCTGGTGTGGATCAATTTCATGACTTTCAACCTGAGCTTTTATGGTTGACTTTTCGACCTGCCAACTATCGTAGCGATCGCGTATTTAGTGCTAGCGATCTCAATCTTTATTACGATGTGCATCATCAAAATTGGTACAAGCGCCCTGACTGGTTCGGCGTGGTTGGTGTGCCAAGACTCTATGATGGACATGACTTAAGGCTTAGTTATGTGATTTGGCAAGAGGGGGTTAGCCCTAGTTTAATTGTCGAGTTGCTATCTCCTAGCACGGAAAAAGAAGATTTAGGCGAAAATCGCCCCGAATATTACAACAGCAATAATGGCTATGGTGATGACACCAATGGCTACGCTGATAAACCACCATCAAAATGGGAAGTTTATGAACGGATTTTGCGAGTTCCTTATTATGCAGTTTATAGTCGCTATACCGATCAACTACGAGTGTTTGTTTTGCAAGGCGATCGCTATGAAAGATTAACCCTCACAGAACCGAGGGTATGGCTTAAGGAACTTGGACTTGGTTTAGGACTGTGGGATGGTGAATATAAAGGAATTCATCGATTATGGTTGCGCTTTTATGATGCTGATGGAAATTGGATTTTAACTGATACTGAATCTGCTTCAAAACTAGCTGAGATGGAAGGGCAGCGTGCCGAATATTTAGAACAGCGTGCTGAGAATGCTGAACAAAGGGCTGAGGCTGCTGAACAAAGGGCAAAATATCTAGAACAACGTCTAAAAGAATTAGGGATTAACCCTTAAAACTTAGTAATTCAGTCATTAAAAAATATTAAAAAATCATGAATTCTACCGAACCATCTCCCATTGACTCAAACACTGATTTGATTAGCGATTTAAATAGCGATATTCAACCCAACCCGCCTCATAATCTAGGCTCATTTCTCGATCGCCTATATGGAACCTTGTTTTTACCGCAAATCACCTTTGAGCAACTCAAGGCTAATCCCTCATTTGTGCAAGCGGCGATCGTCATTGCTTTAGTCAATATTCTAGAAACCATCCGCTTAAATCAGTTTTCAATTATCGGCATTATCTGGTCAGTGGTTAGTAGCACGGTTGGTTGGATATTTTTCACATTTCTACTTAAGCAATTGGCGAGTGTTTTTCAATCAAATATCAAGTTGGTAGAATTGCTCACTTTGACTGGATTTGCCAGTTTACCTTGGCTATTTATGGCTCCAGCCCTCAGTCTGCCAATTCAATATCGCACCCTCGCCGCGATCGCTGTGATCATTTGGTTCATCGTCTGGCAAGTATGGAGTGCTGCGGTCGGATTAGGAATTAAAAGATGGAAGGCTCTAGTGATTGTACCAATGGCGATCGCGGGTGGGGTGGTAGCTCTCATTTGGTTAGGCAATACGATTAAGTTGTTGTTGAGCATTACATATTGATTCTCAAATATCAAGATAACGACAAATTGGACTGAGATCGAGATGTGCTTCGAGTAAATCCGCCATATTGTTATAGAGATTGAGCTGATGGTCTTGCCAAGGAATGGGATCAACGCGATGTTCAGGAATGTTGGCTAATCGGGTTAAATCTTGACGCACATGAGCAGACTCAAATAGACCATGCAAATAACTACCCCAAACGCGATCGCTTTGCAATCCTTCATCATGTAATTCTTGATCATGCTCTCCCTGAACCTGTAACAAAGGTTTAATCGATTCTCCTAAATCATGCTCAATTAATTTTGTAACTCCCATGTGAATTTCATAGGTCATCCATTTGTCAATCGGTTGATTGATATCTGCGCCAGATCGCCAGATCGCCTGTACCTGACGTACCTGTTTGGTAGCCATAAATTCCGTAATAATTGGTAACAGTCCCAAGCCTGACCCATCTCCCGCCGCCCCTGCCACACCTTCGCGATCGCAGAGATATTTACCTAACATCTGATAACCACCACAAATACCAGCGATCGGCACACCGCGACCATGTGCTTCTAAAATCGCATCAGCTAAGCCAGTAGTTCGCAACCATTGCAAATCACTGAGCGTATTTTTACTGCCTGGCAGAATGATAATTCTGGCTTGCTCAAGTTCGGCAACGGTTTCTACCCAAACGGTTTCGATACCCAAATCCAATTGCCAAGGCTGACTATCTTGAGAATTAGATAAATGGGGAAATCGAATCCATGCTATTTTTGCGCCACTGCCTTTACTTTCTGCTTCACGACAGAGGCTATCTTCGCTCTCAGGTTGCAAATCGGCGGCATAGGGAAGAACGCCAAAATAGTTCAATTTCGGCATATATTCATCAAAATATATTTTCGCCTCATCAAATAGCCGTAAATCACCACGAAATTTATTCACAATAAATCCTAACCCTAAATCCTTAGCGGTTTGCGGTAAAAGCTGATATGTACCAATAATCTGAGCAAATACTCCTCCCTTTTCAATATCTCCCACGAGAATCCAACGTCCTTGCAAATATACAATCGGACGTAAATTCACCAGATCCCGTTGCATGAGATTTAATTCTACGGGGCTACCCGCGCCTTCTAGCAATAAAACATCACAGCGATCGCGCCAGTATTCGAGGCAATCACGCACGGTTAACCACAGGGTTTCGATATGTTGATAGTAATCAACTGCGGCAATATGTTGCCCTGCTTGACCTAATATTACTAATTGCGAAGTTCCCTTGCCCGATGGTTTTAATAAAATCGGATTCATCTCCGCGATCGGACGCATTCCACAAGCGATCGCCTGTACCGCTTGCGCTCTTCCAATCTCACCACCTTCCAAAGTGACATAGGAGTTATTCGACATATTTTGCGCTTTAAACGGAGCGACTTTTACGCCCTTGCGTCTCAGCCATCCCCCCAGAGCCGTAACCATCCAACTTTTCCCAGCATTGGATGAAGTTCCTAAAACAGATATCGCTTTCATTGTTATTTTATTTTTTTATTTATATTAGGACTTACGCAAAAGTCAAGTAAGGGCAATTCATGAATTGCCCCTACTATGGATTTCTATGCATTCGTAGTAATGCGATCGTCAAAGACGAAACACTCACCCTGCCAGAGACTTTCCTCACTTGGAACTTCTGCTAAATACTTGAGAATACCGCCCTTGAGATGATATACCTCATCAAAACCTTGAGCTAACATATAGGCGCTAGCCTTTTCGCAACGAATGCCGCCTGTGCAGAACATGGCAATTTTTTGCTGCTTGCGATCGCTCAGATTCTCTTCCACATATTTGGGAAACTCATAGAAAAAATCCAAATTAGGATCGATCGCCCCTTGAAAAGTGCCAAAATCCACCTCATAGACATTGCGCGTATCAATCACCAATACATCAGGATCAGCAATCAGCGCATTCCAATCCTTGGGTTCCACATAAATTCCCACCTCTTGACTAGGATCAATTCCCTCAACACCAAATTTAACTAATTCTTTTTTTAATCTCACTCGTAATTTATGACAAGGCATCACATCGCAATAGTCCTCTTTATGCTCCAGATTTTGTAAGCGGGGATCGGAACGCAAATAACTTAATAAAGCATCAACGGCACTGCGTTGACCTGCGATCGTGGCATTAATTCCTTCTTGAGCGAGTAAAATTATGCCCTTAATATCATGACGATTACAAAAATCGACGATCACAGGACGCATCTCTTGATAATCTTCCAACTTAGCAAAATGGTAGAAAGTAGCAACTACAATAGGTTCAGGATTCTCTAAATATTTCTTCAGAGACTTTTCCATCACAAAATTGATGAAGTTCTCACCGCGACAGGTTACTTGCTGCTCTTTGACGACAGCAAAACCTCTGTTTTTAAAAAAGTCTTTTGCGGTAATACTTGCCTCAACAAATAAGTGTTCTATCCTTAATTCGAGAGCCTTTGCCTCGATCGCTCGATACAGTCTCGTTCCCACACCACAGCGCTGATAGTCTTTATGACAATAAAAACAATCAATATGACCATTGGCTTCTAATTGACCAAATCCAATAATGGCAGACTCGTCTTCTTCATCTACAAATTCTTCGGCAACGTATGTGAATTTATTAGTACAAGCATCCACCCAATCGATAAAATGTAAATCATCAGGCGACCAAGCTTGAACCTGCTCGGCAGAATAATCACGAATATTCACTTCGTGAACAGTATCATGGAATAGCTGGGCGATGCGATCGCGATCTTGGGGTTGGAACAAGCGAATTGACATACGAATTAACAAGGTCTTAGCAAAACAATTATTGAGATTAAATCTGTTAGAATCAAAATAACATAATGCCGCGATCGCATAAGCTATGGTTAACCTCACTTATCCCAAAAATTGCCATCTTCCCACTGCTGAAGAGTTGCCATCATCAGATGAAACCCCTGTGGATAATGAACTCCAAAACGACATTCCGAATATGCTCCTAAACCTATTGCGATCCATTTGGAGCGATCGCCAAGATTGGTTTTTCGGGATTGATATGTGTTACTACTACGAGGCAAATATTCAGGAACCAAAGAAATCTAAGGCAATTGTACCCGATGGATTTTTAGCGATCGGTGTACCGAGACTGAAGGATGAAGGAGAAGACTGAGCTATGTCTTGTGGCAAGAACAAGTAAAACCAATTTTGGCTCTAGAAGTCATTTCTAAGGCATATAACGGTGAATACGATCAGAAGTTGACTCAATATCAGGATTTGGGAATTCTGTATTATGTGGTTTATAACTCTTTAAGTGGTCGTAGGGGACGTTATAAAAAACATGAATCTTTGGAGGTCTATAAATTAATTGATAGTAAATACGAATTATTACCATCGGTGACGCTATTGCCAGAATCTAGCAAGGTCGTATGGATGCCAGAGATATCGACAAAGTTTAATCGCACAGCAAGAACGTTTTGGTAAACAAGAAGCTGAGGCGATCGCCGATCAAGAGCGTCAACAAAAATTACAAGAGCGCCAACAAAAACTTCAAGAACGTCAACAAAAAGAGAAGTTAGCAAATTATCTAAGGTCGATGGGTATCAATCCTGATGAGATTTGATGTATAGAAAGGCGATCGCTTTATATTCCAGTTTAGAACTTTGACGCATAGAAAGGCGATCGCTTTGATATAATGTCAAATAATCAAACGAAGGTAATGTGTCAAAAGCGATCGCACCATCACTGAAAGCGCGATTAGTTCCGCAGGGCGCAGTATTATCGTGATTCGCGGATAATTTTCCTAAACAAAAAAATGTAGAGGCAATTCATGAATTGCCTCTACCTAAAATCAAGGCTTTACTCTAATTAAGCAACTGGAGTAAGTTTTACCTTAACGATGATGTCGTTGTAGTCAAAGTCACCACCACTGGGTAGATCCTCGAATCCAAAGGTGTTATTGCCGAGTAAACGGATGTGGTCAACCTTGTCGGTGTTTGCACCCAAAAATGGGAAGTAAACGGCAGGATCGTTATTAGGATTGCTATCCAAAATTGCGGATGGACTGCCATTAACGACAATGAATGGTGCAAAGATAGAGCCAGCCGTGAAAACCCTAGTACTGGTTGCAGTGGATTGATTGGCTACGCTCAAGTCAATGCCTGATACCTGACCCGCGATCGCTGCTTGAATGTAACCAGACTGACCGACGGAAACGATGGAGCCATCAGATTTTTTGATGTCACCCTTGGCATTCTCGATCTTGTAGAAACCAACAAAATTGTTAAAGGCGGCTTCACGATTGACGGTGAATTCGGCATTAACTTTGGAGAAGGCAGTGGTATCAAATCCTTGAGTCAAGTCAAGCACTTCACCTTCATTTTTATCTTGCAAGGCAGTACCGATCGCTAAAGCATCATCAGAAGGTTTAATACTGATATTTATTCCATTAAAGTTGATCGAAAAACTACCACCAAGATCGGTGAGATTTAGATCCTTGATAGGTGAAAAATTGACCTTGTTAAAAGCCTTACTATTCAAGACTGAATCAGTGGTTGCGCTTTTGTCATTGATTGTATAAAAGCGGATTCTAGCAGTGTTGCTAAACTGCACCAAACGACTCAATCCATTTTCTGTGAAACCATTAGGCTGATTATCGATAATCGAGAAAATAGACTTAGTTTTAGACAAAGCTTTTTCGGCGTAACCTGATTGAGTGGGAGATACACCATCGATATTCCCTGCTGCATCATCTACAATAAATACGCCAATTTCACCTGTCTGTTTAGCATTATTGCTATTCACAGTGAACAGAAATGAAGGTTTGGTGTTATCTCCAGAAGTTATCGTAAAGACATCGGAATCGCTTTTGCTAAAAGTTACTGACTCAAACACATTGTTGAGGTTAATCGTGAAAACAGATTGAGCAGATAATCCTCCTGTATCTGTAGCTGCGACCCCTAAATTGAAGGTTGGGTTCTTTTCAAAGTTTAAATCGCTAGGGTCATTGACTTTGATTTCACCTGTGTTGCTATCGATCGTAAAGGGAGTTTTACCATTTCCATTGACATCGGTATTGCCACTAGTAATGCCAAATGTGATTTTGTCATTTGTATCAGGATCTCTAGCAACAACTTGACCGATCAATGTGTTGAAGATTGAATTCTCTTCAATACTAAAAGTAGGATCGGTGATGCTGGGCGCTTCGTTGACGTTAGTGATGTTTAAAGTGAAGTTGGCTGTCGCATCGGGTGTATTGCCGACCGTTGTATCATCGACACTAACTGTAACGCTGTAACTGGTTTTGGTTTCAAAATTGAGAACTGTATTGGCTTTGATGTACAAGCCTGTTGCATCAACTTCAAAGAAACTTGCATCGGTTCCACTGACGCTGAGGTTGTTGGTTCCCAATGCGTCATCGGTAATGGCGACATCGGCGACTTTGATGCGAGTTGTGGTGCTGCTGTTTTCAGCGATCGCTGTTACCTGATTATTCAAACTAACTGCGGTGGGCGCTTCGTTAACATCGTTGATAATGATGGTTAGCGGTTTCTCAAAGGTTAAGTTGCCTTGATCGGTAGTACGAACTCGGATGCTGTAACTGTTTTTGGTTTCAAAATCAAAGATTCCGTTACTTTGAAGTTGATTACCTGTAATAGTAAACAGGGCGTTATCAGTTGAACCTGTACCTGCTACTAAGCTATAGGTGAAACTGTTGCCTGTGTCGGGGTCGGTGCTGGTGAATGTCCCTACGGCTGTTCGGATGGCTTGATTTTCGGCAATGGTGCTGTTGGAGAGAGCAAGATCAGTCGGAGATTGGTTAAGAGGAATAAAGTCACTGACATCAAGGATTTTTAAACCACCATCACCATCAGCGACATAGGCATAGTTGCTCACTATTTGTACATCCCGAACAAAGCCAGAAGTATCGTAATTCCCCGCGAGAGTGGGAGCAGTGGGGTTGCTGATATCAATGATTCGTAGTCCTGAAATACTATTAGTGACATAGGCGTAATTCCCCACTACTTGTACACTCTCAGCATATTCATATCCAGAAGGATTGTAATTGCCCGTGAGAGTGGGAGCAACGGGGTTGCTGATATCAATGATTTGTAGTCCTGAATCACCATCAGCGACATAGGCGTAATTCCCCACTATTTGTACACCACTAGCACCGCCAGCAGTATCGTAACTGCCCGTGAGAGTGGGAGCAGTGGGGTTGCTGATATCAATGATTTGTAGTCCTGAAGTCCAATCAGTGACATAGGCGTAATTCCCCACTATTTGTACACCACTAGCACCGCCAGCAGTATTGTAATTGCCCGTGAGAGTGGGAGTAGTGGGGTTGCTGATATCAATGATTTGTAGTCCTGAATCACCATAAGCGATATAGGCGTAATTCCCCACTACTTGTACACCGTAAGCATAAGCATATTCAGAAGTATCGTAACTGCCCGTGAGAGTGGGAGCAGTGGGGGTGCTGATATCAATGATTTCTAGTCCTGAAAAACCATCAGCGACATAGGCGTAATTCCCCACTATTTGTACACCCTCAGCAGCGCCAGCAGTATTGTAATTGCCCGTGAGAGTGGGAGCAGTGGGGGTGCTGATATCAATGATTTGTAGTCCTGAAAGACTATCAGCGACATAGGCGTAATTCCCCACTACTTGTACACCACTAGCAGAGCCAGAAGGATTGTAATTGCCCTTGAGAGTGGGAGCAGTGGGGTTACTGATATCAATGATTTGTAGTCCTGAAAATTCAGCAGGGACATAGGCGTAATTCCCCACTACTTGTACACCGTAAGCATATCCAGAAGTATCGTAACTGCCCGTGAGAGTGGGAGCAGTGGGGTTGCTGATATCAATGATTTGTAATCCTGGAGAACTATCAGCAACATAGGCGTAATTGCCCACTATTTGTACACCAATAGCAGCACCATAAGTATCGTAACGGCCTGCGAGAGTGGGAGCAGTGGGGTTGCTGATATCAATGATTTGTAGTCCTGGAGAACCATTAGTGACAAAGCTATAGTCATTAGTGACATAGGCATAATTCCCCATTACTTGTACACCACGAGCCACCCAGAAGTATTGTAGTTGCCCGCGAGAGTGGGCGCAGTGGGGTTGCTGATATCAATGATTTCTAGTCCTGAAGGACTATCAGCAACATAGGCATAATTCCCCATTACTTGTACACCACGAGCCACCCAGAAGTATTGTAGTTGCCCGCGAGAGTGGGCGCAGTGGGGTTGCTGATATCAATGATTTGTAGTCCTGAAAGACTATCAGCGACATAGGCGTAATCACCCACTACTTGTACACCCCAAGTAAAACCAGAAGTATCGTAACTGCCAGTGAGAGTGGGATTAGTGGGGTTGCTGATATCAATGATTTGTAGTCCTGACAACCCATCAGCAACATAGGCGTAGTTGCCCACTATTTGTATATCTCGACCAGCATTAATATCGTAACTACCCTTAAAAATAGGGTTACTAGGATCGCTAATATCTATGATGTCCAACGTATCCCCCACAGCGTAGGCATAGTTCCCCACTACTGTCACAGCATAGGCAACACTAAAAGGATCCCAACTTCCCACGAGCGTTACGGCTTGTTCCACCATGATAGATTGCCCATTAACCACAATCACCGCATGATCATCTTCCGCCTTAATCCGACTCAACTCAGCCGCACTTAAACTACCCCCCCGCACGATCGCCGAAAACAATTCTCCCTCATCTCCTCCTGTATCCGTTCCATTCACCTGAGCATCCACAAAATGCCCAAACTCCTCCAAAATCAGCGCCTCCAAAGACTGCGGACTCGCCCTACCCACAAACTGATCTGATAAATAAATTGTATTCGTGCTACTAGCATAAGCCCCCTTCGCACGGCCCAAAACATCGCCACTGACGACCTTAATCTGGGGAAACAAACTAAAATCGCCACTTTGCCATTGCGACCTAAACCTTGTCGCCGTTGCCAAATCATAACTTGAGCCAAAAGCCGTATCAAACAGACTCCAGAAATCGCTCAAATTAGCAAAACCCGTAAGCTGGGCATAAACAGACGCGAGACTCAAAACAGGAGAGGCATTGATGCTTGACATAGTAATTAATTGCGGTTCGCTGATTTTTGAAATGGATCAAATTACCATTACATTGTAAATGTTGGATAAATGTAGTCAGATGTAACCTCACTCTAAACAACTAACGTAATCACCAAGTATATAAAATGCAGCACCTAAAGATATTTTTGCCCTATTTCGTGAAAGCGCATAACAACCAGCTTTGTCCGCTTAAATCCTTTGAATAGCCTCGTATGATAAGCCAGTCGATTCTACAATAATTTCTATAGCTACATTCTGCTCTTTCAATGCTTTGGCAACCTTCTCAACTCCCTTCTCAATCCCTACCTTCTCACCCTCTTCAAAGGCTGTATCAAATACATTTTTTACTTCTAAATACTGCACTAGACTCTTTTTATACTGCTCGTACTGCTCTATATTTAAGTGCGATATTTCTGCAATCTCAAAACCTCTCTGAAAGATCGGTTCATTCAGGATTGCAGGAATATGATTGAAACTTTCTAGATTCTTTAAAAAATACAGCCATTTATCGAAATGCGTTACTAATTCATCTTCTTGTTTGTTGAATAATGGCATTTGTAAAAATTTAAAATTTAATTTATCGAAGAAAACATCGCCATCTTGATCTTTTAGACAGACATCGCGCCTAAATTTAGATGTTGTATTTTCGTCGTACTCAAAATCTAAGATCGCGATAAAATAGATTGGTAATAATTGGAAACTACAATCCCCTTTTTCTGATTGTTCGCGAATAGGGAATGTGGAATAGAATAAAGCTCTATCTTTAAAATACTTGATTTTTGCTTTTTGCATTTCCACAATAAACTTATCCCCAGTTCTACTCTCGCAGTAAATATCAAAAATAGCTTTACGTTCCGATATCGTGTCAGCGAGATTTTCTGGATTTTTAAAGGTTAATTGTTGGATTTGATGATGTATTGGTAAAAGTTGATTGAGAAAATCGATGAGTAAATCTTTACTGCCTTCTTCGCCAAACAGCTTCTTAAAACCAAAGTCAGTATAAGGATTAAAGTATTTTGCAGCCATTGCCACTCCTTCAGAGAACCACCGCGAAATATTCTTTAAATAACTGTAGTACTATGGAAAGCCTTATCCGATCTTCCCCATACTATAGCACAAAAAATAGTTGTTATCGAACAATCAAATAAATGACTTCAAAAGGATCTTCACTAAAATGACATTCATAATAAAAACGCTATTTATAGGTTTAGCGATCGCGCAAGTCAGTATGTTAGCCACACCCAACGATCTTTTAGCCAAGGATCTCACCTTAAAAGTTTTTCCTGTCAACGATATCAGAGCAGGGCTTTGTCCATCTGAAGTAACTGTGACGGAAACAGGTCGCCCCTACACCGAAGGAAGCTATACCGTTGATGGCCTCGCCAAACTAGATTGGCTAGCAGGTAAGTTTACAATTGCAACAACAGATCGATTTAGCGTCACTTGGCAAGCCAAACTTCAACCTAAGTATCAAAACTGTATAGCCGCCGCAGGCTTTGGTTATGATGTTCAAGAAAGGACTAATCCGCATTCCTATTTGCGGATGCAGTTTGATAAAGGTAAGGTTTATCTAATTTTAGACATGACGGGGCGCTATGATGCTAATAACCTCACTCCAACTATTCGTAACCAAGGGGTTAAGGATGGTAATCCCATCTGGACATGGACAGGTTCCGATTAATTTAGAATTCAAAGCGAAAAAATTAGGATAAACAATGCTACTACAGGGACAAAAAATTACGCTCACCATTGACGATCTCGCTGATAGCGGTGATGGCGTGGGTCGTTATGAAAATATTGCTATCTTTGTCCCCAATAGTGTCCCTGGCGATCGCATTATGGCAAAGCTAGAGTTTGTGAAAAAGAATTTTGGTCACGCCACTATCGAAAAAATCCTCTCGCCCTCAAGCGATCGCGTCTACCCAAAATGCATCGTTGCCGATAAATGTGGCGGTTGTCAATGGCAAACGGTCGGATATCCCGCGCAATTACGAACTAAGCAAAATATTGTCTTACAAGCATTCCAGAGAATCGGTGGTTTTGATCCTGAGATGTTGGCGGAACTAATTTCACCGATTGTGGGTGCAAAGGAAAGCTTACATTATCGCAACAAAGTCACCTATCCCTTAGCCACAGGTCGCGATGGCAATATTAGAGCAGGATATTATCAAAAGGGAACCCATAAAATTGTCAATCTCAATCAATGCCCTGCTCAAGATATCCGCCTCGATCCCATGTTGGAAGAGATTAAGCGCGATATTCACAATCAATGTTGGGAAATCTATGATGAGAAAACCCACACAGGGCTATTGCGCCATCTAGGATTGCGAATTGGTCGAAATACAGGCGAAGTCTTGATTACTCTAGTGACACGAGATTGGGATGTGCCGAATTTGAGTGTATTCGCCCAAACTTGGTTAGATCGATATCCTAAAGTCATGGGCGTAATTCTCAATCGCAATCCCGATAAAACCAATGCAATTATGGGACGTGAGAGCCGTTGCATCGCTGGTAAAGATTATCTATTAGAAAAATTTGCAGGTTTAACCTTCCGTTTGCGCGGCGATACCTTCTTTCAGGTCTATACTGAGCAAGCCGAGAAAATGCTCCATATTATTGAAGCAGAACTTGACTTGAAAGGAACCGAAGTTCTATTAGATGCCTATGCAGGAATTGGCACGATCGCTTTACCCTTAGCGGAACAAGTCAAACAGGCGATCGCGATCGAAATCCAACCCCAAGCCACAGCCCAAGGCAAACTCAACGCCGAACTCAATGGCATTGATAACGTGGTATTTCACACTGGCAAGGTCGAAGAATTAATCAGTACGCTCAATCTGCAACCCGATATCGTGATCCTCGATCCACCACGCAAAGGCTGCGAACCAGAAGTGATCAAATATCTGCGTGAATCTGCTCCCGATCGCCTTGTCTATGTCAGTTGCAATCCAGCCACCCAAGCGCGAGATTTAAAATTATTATGCGAAGGCGATCGCTATCAAATCACCCGCATTCAACCGATTGACTTTTTCCCACAAACCTCTCACGTTGAAGCGATCGCCTTTCTTAAAAAGTCGTAAATCAATTAACGCCTAGTAATTCGATGGAATATAGATTTGCTGACGTACAGCTTTAATTTCGTTCATAATTTCAAAGTCCGTAATTTCATCGATGGGTGGTTGACTATAAAGTTCTTCAAGTAAAGCTTTTAGATTTGATTTTAGTTCTATTTGAATTAAGGCTTTAGCTACTTGTGCGCGATCGCTTGGTTGCAACTGCTGTACTGTAGTAATAAGTTGATCTAGGGTGATTGGTAGTTGGATCATAGCTTTCATAATAAATGATGTGTCTTCTTCATTCTACATCACCTTGAAATTCCATGTTTTTTCTGCATTTCTTCGATAAACTGATTCACTGGTCTAGTGCGACCATGTGCTAGGTCTTCTAATCCTTGTTTAATTCCTATGATGGTTTCTAGTTCTTCAATGGTGTCTAGCAATTTTTGATAGGATGTTGCATCTTGGATGACTAATTCTGCTTTGCCATTGATGGTTAATACTATGGGATGCCCAGTGTTTTTCATCTGGGTGATCAGTTGATTGGTGTTGCGTTTAAATGTGGATAGGGGCTGAATGTCTTCACTGAGGTTAATCATAGGGCTACGGCACTAAATTTGCATTCAATTTAATGTTAGCACGAAATAAAAAAATTGCCCCTCAAGTTTTAAACTCAAATAGCAAATCGCCTCAAATCTCAAAAAACAATTATGTTGTAGAATGGGGAATAGAGTTTGAACTAATCAGCAGGAGCATATTATGACTGTAGAACGTTGGAATGATGGGATGCTGGATGAATTAGGGTCAAGTGTGAGTGAGTTGCGGGAAAGTGTGAGTGAGTTGCGGGAGAGTGTGAGTGAGGTTAAGGATGGAATAGATGGATTGAGGATAACTGCTCAGGCTTTGTTACAGTTGGCAGCGCAGAGTCAGCGAGATATGGAATTGATCAAAGAGAGACAGGCTGAAAGCGATCAGAGATTTAATGTTTTACTTGAAGAAGTCCGTTTTTTAATTCGGGGGAATAAGGCAAATTGAAAATTTCAGTGTTGCGTAAACTTTTCATAATCACAAAAAAATGCCCCTCAAGTTTTAAACTGGAAGGGCGCTGAGCATCTAATCTCAAATCAAACAAAAATCAACAAGTTATCCTGTTGTCGCATTTAGTTCAGTAGTTTAGTAGCATGTGTTAGCGGAGCGTAACGCACAAATAAATGATTTAGTATGGAAAAAAGATTTGAGTGCGTTACATTGCATTAACGCACCCTACGAACTGAGTATTCAATTCACTTAAGGAGGAATCTAAATATGTCCGTAACATTACATCTTCGCATCGAAAATCAAGGATTAAATCGTAAGGTCGATTTACAGTTTTTTGCATACTCTAATAATTTTTTCGAGAGCTTATCCAAGAAATTAGAACTTCCAAATCCTTGGAAATACTTCATTCCTGATCCTGATTTAGAAGAATATGAAGAAGAGTTACAAAATTTATTTGATAGTAATTGTAATTTAGAAGAAGCAACAAAACGTGAAGATTCTCTTCTTAATGAGTTGGGTGAGTGGTTTTTGCCAGATGAGGCTATATAAGTATTCCAACAATATATTAACTATTTTACTACTAATTTTGGTGAATACGAAGAACATACACTTTGTCCTTCTGCCAGTCTAATTTTAGAATTTGAAACAATAACTACTGCCCTAGAGTCTGCGGCGAAGAAGAATAAAAGGTTTCGCTTTATTGGGTAATCTCAAAACTGCGACCACGCCGACAGATGATGAACTAGATAGAACTGCTAGACCTTTTTAGAGTAGGCGCTCCAAGTAATTTTTACCTGTCCTCAGTAGAGTGAAAACTGCGATAAGTCATAAATTAACCATAAATCAACGAAAAATTTACAGCAAGAATTTAATTAGAACTTAGCCTACTGTTCCAGAGATTTTCATGCAAGTATACAACCGATACTCACAAGCTGATCTGAACGCTTTTGAAATGCAGCCCACAGAAATCTTTCAGCAATACCAAGGACTATTACCCTTTACCACCTTCTCACAAACCAACAACTCCGAAGAAACCTTAAGACAAGTTGCCAAGCAAATTGAACAAATTATCGCTATAATATCGGGTATAGCCCTGAATAAAGAATCATCCAAAGACTTTTAATGACAAGGATTAAACAGATAAATCGTCTGCAAGCACAAATTAATCAGACACAGATTAATCAGACAGTTGATATTAATGAGCAGAAGGCTATAGAACCTTGTGTTGTTGCAGCTTTTTATCATTTTACAGAACTGGAAGATTATGAGTCATTACAGCCACCTCTCAAAGAATTTTGTGATGCACATCAACTCAAAGGAACAATTCTCTTAGCTAAAGAAGGAATTAACTCGACGATCGCAGGGAGTCGCGCCGCCATTGATGCTTTGTTGGCTTATTTACGAAGCGATCGCCGCCTTCAAGATTTAGAACATAAGGAATCCTACTGTCAAGGAGTTCCTTTTCAACGCATGAAAGTGCGCCTAAAAAAAGAGATTGTGACTATGGGTGTACCCGACATCGATCCGCGTTATCGAGTCGGAACATATATCGATCCCAAAGATTGGAATGCTTTGATCGCCGATCCTGATGTCGTGGTAATTGATACCCGCAATAACTATGAAGTGGAATTTGGAACTTTTAAGGGGGCGATTAATCCGAATCTCGAAACCTTTGGCGAATTTCCTGATTATGTACAGAACCAACTAGATCCCGAAAAACATCAAAAAGTAGCTATGTTCTGTACTGGTGGTATTCGTTGCGAAAAAGCTAGCGCCTATATGCTGTCACAAGGATTTACGGAGGTCTATCACCTTAAGGGCGGTATTCTCAAATATTTAGAAGAAGTCCCCGATGAAGAAAGTACTTGGGAAGGTGAATGTTTTGTCTTTGACGATCGCGTTAGCGTTAAACAACTAAATCAAAAAAACAATTAAACACCAAAAATCTCTTGAGGAGTTAGCTGCAACTCAGGAAACATAGGCGAAACAAGGCGATCGCCATTAGTAAACTCAGTCACATCATACCAACCATCGGAAAGCACGAACACCGACACCTTCGCCTCAATGGGATCAACAATCCAATATTCAGGAATATCCCGCGCCGCATACTCCGTCCTTTTAGCGCGATAGTCAGTGATTTTTGTCGAAGGACTCACCACTTCAATCACCAACAAAGGCGGCGACAGGTCAAAGCCAATCACGGCTTCACGATCCTGCAAAGACTGCCACTCATCGCGTAACATCACCACCACATCAGGAATACGCGCCGTATCCAACCCAATTCCACGCGGACAACGCACCCCTACAATTCCCTGCAAAGCGATCCAAGGCAAATCTAAGCGATTAATTTCAGTATCAAGATTGCGCTCTAAAGATCGGGTAATTCCGCCATGTTTACCAGTAGCTAGTGACATTGGTACAAGTTCTCCATCAACTAATTCATATTTTGTATCCGAATCATCGAAATAAGCTAGATAATCAGCAAAGGTGACTCTAGTTTTGGTGGGTTTTGCGATCGCAATAGTCATCAGCTACTCCTTAAAATTGCTCAGGTTTTAATACAAAATTTCAGAGCCATATCCACATATATTTTAGCCGAAACCTCCCACAGCGATCGCCATACGATGAGTAAATATCATGAATTAAAATCCCATAAAATTAGGTTGTGATTACGGTAAACTGAGTTACTGTCCCTCAACTCGTGGTTATGGCAAGTTTTCTGTTAGAAGTTGGTACTGAAGAGCTACCCGCTAGTTTTATTGTTGACGCTTTACGCCAGTGGCAAGAACGCATCCCCAAGAATTTAGATGAACACCAACTAACTACGAGTAAGGTCAGTGTTTATGGTACGCCGCGCCGTCTGGCGGTATTGATTGAAGGTTTGCCAATCCAACAAAGCGATCGCAGTCTGGAACTCAAAGGACCTGCGGTTGGTTCGGCTTTCGTGAAGGGCGATCCGCAGGGGGAACCGACTAAGGCTTTATTGGGATTTGTTAAATCGAAGGGAATTGAGATCCAAGATATTTTTATCAAGGAAACCGACAAGGGCGCATTTGTATTTGCCAATCAACAGATTGTCGGACGCGAGACAATTGATATTTTGCAGGAGCTTGCACCAACTTGGATTACGGGGCTAGAAGGTAAACGCTTGATGCGTTGGGGTAATGGCGATCTAAAATTTCCCCGTCCGATCCGTTGGCTGGTGTCGTTATTTAATTCTAAGATTTTGCCGATTACGCTGGAGAATGTCCAGAGCGATCGCATTAGTCAAGGTCATCGAGTCTTGCATAAGCGACCCGTGATTATTGACACCGCCAAGGATTATGTCGCGACTTTGCGGGAAGCCTTTGTGGTCGTTGATGGCAAAGAGCGTCAAAAACATATCGTCACTCAAATCAACAGCATTGTCGAATTGTTTGGTGGTAAAGCCGAAATTCCTGAAGATCTGCTCGAAGAAGTGACTTATTTAGTGGAATTTCCCACGGCGGTAATTGGCGAATTTGAGCGCGAGTTTCTGGAGCTACCCCAGCCTGTGATTAAAACGGAGATGGTCAGTCATCAGCGCTATTTCCCTGTGCATTCAGTCGATAATCCCGATCAGCTCCTATCTCGGTTTATCACAATTTCCAATGGCGATCCCGACAAGTCGCGTTTGATTGCGGCAGGAAATGGTCGTGTAATCAGGGCGCGTCTTTCTGACGGTAAGTTTTTCTACGACAGCGATCGCGCTGTGCATTTAGAAACATTTTTACCTCTGCTCGAAAAGGTCACATTCCAAGCCGATCTCGGTTCAGTCACCGAAAAAGTGTCAAGAATCAGAGCGATCGCTAAATCCGTGATTGCATCTATCTCTAATTTAGAACTGCTCGAAGCGGATCTCATCTTAATCGATCGCACAGCGCAACTCGCTAAAGCCGATCTTGTCACCCAAATGGTCAAGGAATTTCCTGAACTCCAAGGTCAAATGGGCTATTACTACGCATTATCTAGCGGTGAACCAATTTCTGTGGCGACAGGTATTCGTGAACATTATCAACCTAAAGGCGCTGGCGACACTTTACCCACTTCTTTGACGGGCAAGATTATTGCCATTAGCGATCGCATTGATACCCTCGTTGGTATTTTCGGCTTAGGGATTATTCCCACGGGTTCCTCTGACCCCTTTGCCTTACGCCGCGCCGCTACGGGTGTTGTGCAGATTGTCTGGGATAGTGGCTTTGCTCTCGATTTACCAAAACTTTTGCAAGCAGCGATCGCCATTTATGCCGAAAAGAATTTGCTTGCAAAACCTACCGAAACCGTCCTTGAGAATCTCCATAAATGGTTTAAACAGCGCTACGAGACTATTTTGGCTGACCAAGGCATTGAGTACGATCTGGTTAATGCGGTTTCAGGAACTGAAGATCTTGCTTATACTTTGCAAGGTTTGAGCAATCTCAATCGCATCAAAGAACGCGCCCACTTCCTCCAAAAATCCCGCGAAGATGCTACCCTCAGCGCCATTTATGAACCAATCGTCAGAGCCTCTCGCCTCGCCGTTCAAGGTAATTTAGATAGCGTCACCGTTGATGTGAAATCGATTATTAACCCTGAAACTTTAACCGAACCTGCGGAACAGAATTTATATCAGGCGATCTCGGCTCTGCCCAGCCAACCTAGCGATGAGCAGCTAATGCAAGGAATTAGGGCGATCGCGCCAGTTCTCGCTAAGTTTTTTGATGAAGTGCTAGTCATGGCTGAAGATCCGCAAGTGCGTCAAAATCGCCTCAATCTGCTTGGCATCATCCGCAACTACAGCCGCCAGTTAGCTGACTTTAGCGCTATTCTCAAGTAGTATATCCCATCCAAAAAACACAAAAACGTCAATAGAATTTCTTTATGGCAATAATTATCGATGGCAAGGCTCTTGCTAAAAAGATGCAAAAGGCGATCGCTGATGAGGTCGCGCAATTACAACTAAAATATGACCGCCCACCTGGGCTAGCAGTTCTAATGGTAGGGGATAATCCAGCCAGTGCCGCCTATGTAAAAAATAAAGAAACCGCTTGTCACAAAGCGGGAATTGCCTCCTTTGGCAAACATTTTCCTGCTAGCGTGACGCAGAATGAGTTAGAGCAGGTGATCGATGAGCTAAATGCCGATGAGCGCGTAGATGGGATATTGATCCAATTGCCTTTACCTGAAAATCTCGATGCGATCGCCCTATTAAACCGTCTTGCCCCTGACAAAGATGCCGATGGTTTACATCCTTACAATTTAGGGAAACTCGTAAGAGGTGAAGTGGGATTGCGGAGTTGCACACCTGCGGGGGTAATGGAATTACTCGCTGAAGCCAAGATTGATCTCGCGGGTAAAAACGCGGTAGTGATTGGACGCAGTATTCTTGTCGGTAAGCCAGTTGCTTTAATGCTGCTAGAAGAAAATGCCACAGTCACGATCGCCCATTCGCGCACTAAAAATCTTGCCGAAATTACCCGTAAAGCCGACATTCTAATCGCAGCGATTGGTAAACCCGAATTTGTGACAGCGGATATGGTTAAACCTAATGCAGTAGTGATTGATGTAGGTATTAACCGTATTACCGATGCTGAAGGTAAATCTCGCTTAGTTGGTGATGTGGACTATGCCAATGTCAGCCAAGTTGCCTCCCACATTACCCCAGTCCCTGGTGGCGTAGGTCCAATGACAGTAACTATGCTTTTGCATAATACGGTTTTGAGCTACAAAAAGAAATTAGAGCAAAAATAAAAAATAAAAAGAGAGTTGCGGCGCTTAGTGCCGCAACTCTCTTTTCGGTTTGAGAGAGAATAGGTTAAGCAGCTTGCTCTTCTAACTGATCTTTGTGAAGCCAAATTACGGGAGTTGGAACCTTACCAAACTTAATTTGGACATAATCACCACGAAACTCCAATACTTCACCCCATGTCTCAAAAAGGTAGGATGACCAACGTGTATCATTTGCCGTTGCTTCAGTACTATTGTCTAACTTTTCGCGAATTGCGCGAACAAGAGTGCCTTTTTTTAGTGCCATAGGTTTTAATGAAACAAATAATTAAAGTTCTAAAACTACTATACCAACAGGAATTGATTTACAGCGCTTTGCGCTAACACAAAGTAGATACAAAAGTTTAAAAGTGACGCTTTGCGTCACTTTTAAACTTGCTAGGATAGTTAAATGAATTAGGGATAAACGTCATGTGTATCTGCATTAACTGCACCTATGTCGATCGCTGCATAACCTACCACTCGGTCGAAGCATTACATTTGCAACCACATTTAACCGAATTTCCAGATTTTGAGGCGAATTCACCGACAATCAATGTAAATATTAGAACTGAGTCCGAAGATATTCAAATGGAATGGGATGTTGTCGGTTGTGAAAGTTTTTCATCAGAGATGGGCAAATGGGCAAAATTACGCCCTAACGAGCTTGTCCCTACCTAAATCCATAGATCCAAATTTGCTGCACAAGCTAAGCCTGTGCAGCAAATTTAAATTAAGAAATACCCAATAGCTCAACATCAAAAATCAAGGTCGCATTAGGAGGAATTACTCCACCTGCCCCACGAGCGCCATAACCAAGTTCAGGAGGGATGATCAAAGTACGACTCTCACCAACACGCATCAGCGCTAAACCTTCGTCCCAGCCTTTAATCACTTGCCCAATACCTACTTTGAATGAAAAAGGGCTATTGCGATCGCGAGAACTATCAAATTTCGTGCCATCCACAAGAGTACCGACATAGTGGACGCTTACAGTTTGCCCCTGTTTAGGTATTGCACCTGTACCAGCCTTGGTTACTTTATATTTGAGTCCAGTACCAGTTTCTTTGATTTCGGGGTCATTCATATTAATTGAAGGTGCTGCTGCTATTTTTACTTCTGTTTGTGTGGGTACACCTGTAGATGGCGCACCGATGCTGGCGTTGGCGGTCTGTCCACTTGTAATTTGAGCAACTACGATGAACAGTACAGCAACTGCCATAATGCCAAAGCTAATCAAAATTCCTTTCAAGGCTATATATCTCCAATCAAGTTATTAAGCTTTTGGGATTTTACAGCGCTTTGCGCTAAAAATCACCACAAAAAATAGCCGCACAATTGTACGGCTATTTTTTACTGCTATGCCAGGAACGAGATTTGAACTCGTGACACGTGGATTTTCAGTCCACTGCTCTACCAACTGAGCTATCCCGGCGCGGCGTGTTTTTTTGCGCTTTATTAAGATAACACCCAAGTGCATTTTCGATCAATATAATTTGAAATTTTTTTGTCCAAACCATGAAATTTTGTAAAAGTATTGATTGGCAACACTTTTACAAAATTTCATGGTTGCGCTTGGGAAGGTCAAATTCCAGTAACCAGCCAAAAAACTGATCGCACTCCATCTCTCAACGACTTAGCAGGATCTTCGGAATTAGTATTTGTGGGAATCGTCACGGGATGCATGTGAATACCGCGACTACCCAAGACAACTTTGCCAATCACTAAAGCACGCGGCATATGAAAGTCGGAAGTAATTACATATATATCAGTAATTTTCCGCTTCTGAAAATCACTAACCATAGTCGTAAAGTTAGTCACAGTATCTACAGCACGATAGTCGAGGTGGATGCGATCGCGAGCTATACCAGCCCGATCAAATACATACTCAGAATATTCTTCAGGACTGCCTGACGAAACATAAACTGGTAACTGTGGATGCTTTAAAGCAAACTGGGCTGCAAATTTTTCGCGATTGGGATCACCACCCAAGACTAAAATGGCTTGTGGCTCCTTAGAAACAGGAGTGGTGATGAGTGGGGACAAACATGGCAATCCAAAAATCATACATCCAGAGCCAAGCAGTCCAGATAAAGCGATCATAGAACTCCTCCGAGGATAAGGGTTAGTCATCATCATTCTTCTCTTAAAAATCTAATTCGCGTCGTCCCTCGATCGCTTTGGCGAGTGTAACTTCATCTGCATATTCTAAATCACCGCCCATGGGTATACCAAAGGCAATTCGCGTAACTTTAGTAAAGGGTTTTAATAGTCCACCCACATAGAGCGTAGTGGTTTCGCCCTCGACACTGGGGGCGATCGCCATAATCACTTCATTAACCTTGTTGCCACTGACTCGCCGCACCAGAGTTTGAATATTAAGTTGATCGGGGCTGATGCCATCCATTGGTGAAATTAATCCTCCCAGCACATGATACTTGCCTCGATATTCGCGAGTCTTTTCCAGAGCAATTAAATCACGCGAGTCCGCAACTACGCAAATAGTTGAATTATCGCGACTGGGATGGGCGCAAATTTCACAAATTGGTTCTGCCGATAAATGTCCACAAATGGTACAGCTACCAACTAATTGCTTAGCTTGGATTAAGGCTTGAGCAAGGGCTTCAACCTCTTCGGTGGGGCGCTTGAGAATGTGAAGCGACAGACGTTGGGCTGTTTTTGTGCCAACACCTGGGAGGCGCTGGAGTTGTTCGATGAGATTAGCTAGGGGACGAGTATACAAAACAGCGAAGGCATGAAGTAACCTACCAATTTTAACGTTAGGAATTGCTCAAACAAACATATCGTAAGGGCAATTCATGAATTACCCTTACGGTTAACGAGCAGAGCTTAATTCGTTTTTATGAATTTGCTTTAGCAAATTTACTTTGCAAAGCGTAGGCTTCGCGCTCCATAAGATTATTTTCGTACTTTTGATTGGCGCGTTTGTATTCCACAAAATACTGATAACCAAATTGGTCTAAGCCCCCATTTTGAACGCATTGACGGACATGTACCATTTCATGGGCGATAATCCCCAATTGTCTGAGATCTTCCGAATTTTGCGGATCGCGCAGATAGATCCGATCGCAATAGGTTTGGGCGATCGCTTCGACATTACCAAAATGAACAGCAACATTGCCAAATTTCCAACGATCCATCATTTGGGCGTTGTAGACAACGGTAACGCGATCAAGGTAATCAATAAAATATCGTCTTAGGTAACGTTTCTGAATGTTATCAAGGGGTAGCGCCGCACCATTTTTGGAGCGCATTGTTTTCGCGGCAGCTTGATAGGCGATCGAACCAGCCTGTCCCCACGCTTCATCCACTAAACTGAGTTTGGCTTCAGATTTGGTGAATATATCCATGTCAGAAATACCTATAGCTGTCACCAGTGCTAGGGTAAGCAAAATTAAAAAGCTTATTCTGCGAATGGTATGCATTAATCCTTCATCAATAAAATAAAGCGACTTAGGATTTACGCAAAATGACTTTAAACAGTTGTTCTAAAGTATAAAGTAGGGGCAATTCATGAATTGCCCCTACTTTAGGTTATTTTGCGTAAGTCCCAAGAGTACTAAGTCTCCCCTCTATTTTATTGCTGATTTAATTCATTGGTGACGATTACAACTGTGATGTTGTCACGACCACCGCGCAGCTTGGCTGATTCGATTAAGGCTTGCCCTGCTTGCTGAGCATTGCGAATGCTCTTGAGATGATGGGCAATGCGATCGTCGCTAAGTTCTTCGGTTAAACCATCACTGCAAATCAAAAAGCGATCGCCTGGTTGCCATTCGGTTTGTCTCGCGGTGATTGATTTCAGGTCTTCACGCCCCAAACATTGCAACAACATATGTCGCCAAGGATGGCTCTTTGCCTCATCAGCATTCACAACTCCAGTTTGAATTGCTCTAGCAATCCATGTATGGTCATCGCTGATTTGCTCAAGCTTAGCGCCATGCAAGCGATATAACCGTGAATCACCAATATGACAATACCAAGGCTGATCATCACGAAATAGCAAAATAACGATCGTCGTTCCCATGTCCGATCGCACAGGATTAGCATTTTGGTCATTGATGATCGCAACGTTGGCTTTATCAATGGCAAGTTGCATGATTTTTTGGGGATCTGTCTCGATATCCCAAAGCGATTCTAGACATTCACGCACTGAATCGACAGCAATCTGGCTGGCTACCTCCCCCCCTGCATGACCGCCCATGCCATCAGCTACTACAAAAAATCGTCCTTCAGGGTCGATGTAGTGAGAATCTTGGTTGGCTGATCTGACACAGCCTGTATCGGTTGCTCCCGCAAATAGACGCTTCATGTTAGGTGGTTCGGTTCGACGTATTGATATTTAATGCTCTGCTAGCAATCTATAGTTTAACCTTCACAGGCAAAAACTATAGTGATTCCCATTATAAAACTGAAAAGGTAAAGAGGCGCAAAGCGCCGCCTTTGTCTTTTCGGCTTTGTTAACGTTCGGGTCGATCAATGCGGGATAACGATCGCAATAAAACTAATAAAAACAATCCTGCGGCGATCGCTGATATCACGGCGGGAATTTGCAAACTATTGATTAATAACAGCGTGGCACAGAGTAAACAGGTTGCACCCAGCAACGCATAGATGCCGCCGATCGCCACATTGCTTAGCCGACGTAACAGGCGATCGGTTTCTTGAGATTTGACTCTGACTCTGATATCGCCGCGATCGAGCTTAGATAGGGTTTCATCAATGCGACGGGGTAAAGCGATCGCTGTATTACTCATCTGGGTGGCTTGACGACCTAACTCACCGAGAAAAGCCGTGGATAAATTACCTGATTCCTTAGCGTTGCCATTTTCCATAAGATTTGTAGCGTAGGGTTGCGCGACTTCCATAAAGTTAAAATTGGGATCAAGTCCTTTGCCTAGCCCTTCCAAGGTGGAGAGCGCTCGCATGACAAAGGTAAAGGTAGCGGGAAATCGAAAGGGTTGGTCGTAGGCAATATCGTAAAGATCGTCACTGATGGCGGCGACCGATTGCTTCTCCATCGACTTACCCATAAAGTTATCGAGCATATACTGCACCGATCGCCTTAGAGGACCCGTATCACCCGTCACTTCTAAAGCACCCAACTCAACTAAAGAATTAATTACCGCTTCGCCATCTTTTTGGGCGATCGCAAAGAAAGTTTTTAATAATTTTTCGCGGGTGATCGATTGGATCTGTCCCATCATCCCGAAATCATAGAAAATTAATTCGCCCTTGCCAGTTACCGCTAAGTTTCCTGGGTGGGGATCGGCGTGAAAAAAGCCATGATTGAGCAATTGTTCCAAATAGGACTCGGCTCCGATGCGGGCAATCACTTTGCGATCTAGTCCCGCCGCTTCCAGTGCATCATAATTACTGACTTTGATCCCTGGCATATATTCCAAGGTCAGTACCCGCCGTGAGGCATAGCGCCAATAAACTCGCGGAACCATAATACGGCGATCGCCCCGAAAATTGCGGCGAAAGGTATCGGCATTGCGCCCTTCATTTAAATAGTCGGCTTCCTGATAGAGAATTTTCTGACATTCATTATAAATACCAACCCAATCGCGTCCCTTGCCATGTTTAGGATGATTTTGAAAATATTCAGCAATTTTTTTGAGAATACCCAAATCGATCGCAAATAATTTTAATAACCCTGGGCGCTGTACCTTAATGACAATTTCTTCACCCGTATGTAATTGCGCCTTGTGAACCTGCCCTAAACTTGCCGCCGCCAAAGGAATCGGATCGAAGTAGCTAAACATTTGTGCGATTGGTTTCCCCAATTCCGCCTCAATAATTTGTTTAGCCCTAGCCGCCGTAAAAGCAGGAACCTCATCCTGTAATTTTGATAACTCCTCGACCGATTCCGTTGGCAAAATATCGGCGCGGGTAGAAAGTAACTGACCGACCTTAATAAATGTTGGGCCGAGTTGCAGCATTGACTCACGCAGCCAGATTGCCCTCTTGCGAGTACGTTTTTTGACTTTAGCTTCAGTCTTGCCGCCGATATAGCTCCATTTTTTGCCGTCACTCCAGATCATCCAAGAAAATATGAGGACAGTGCGCCATATATCTATGGTGCGAGCGAGTTCAGAGTAGTTGTCACGACTCCAGCGATAATTTGTTGGTTCAGGGGATAAAACTGACACGGTTCACTAAGGAAGTAAGAACAAAAAAAGGACTTTTGCAAAAAATCTGTAACAAACCTTTACATCTTAACCTGATTATTTGCCTTCGCCCCAAAATTAAGCCTGTTTCCAAAACTCACAAAAAACTAAGTCGTTTTAACTAATCCTGGCTTGGCTATACTTAAATTTGATTAGGAAAAGAAAAAATTTATGACTGAAGCCAAAAGCGAAAATAATGCCTTTGATACATTAGACGAAAATGAGCTATATCGTTTGAGGGGTAAAACGGCTAGCTTTATAATTCTGCCTGCGGAGATTAAATATCGCCATATCAAGATCGATGAATTAGAGAAGCCTATAACCGCGATCACCTACAATGGCAAGACCTACAGCCTGTTTCGCGCTAGTTCGGATTGGAAAGAAGTTGAAAAAATAACCAGTCGTCTATCGATAGACTATGTAATCACGGTAACTGCTAAGGGTTGGGCGATTTGGGTATTTGAATATTAATTTTCAATATTAATTATATTGATCCCTACCATGTCTACTCCATTCAAAATTCACGATGATACGATTAATGAAGTAAATCAACGGACTGATATCGTAGATATTGTGTCTGAGCGGGTTGTGCTACGCAAAAGTGGGGCAAATTTTCGGGGAGCCTGTCCTTTTCATAATGGCACAAATGCCACAGCGCTGACGGTGAATCCATCACGGCAAATGTATCACTGCTTTAACTGTGATGTATCGGGCGGGGCGGTCAAATTTTTGATGGAGATCGACAAGCGATCGTTCTCTGACGTAGTTTTGGATTTGGCAAAACGCTATAACGTTCCCATTAAAACCGCCGATCCTGAAAAATCAAAGGAAATTCAACGTCAAATCTCCCATCGCGATCGCCTGTATGAAGTGATGGCTTTGACTACTGGTTTCTATCAGCACGCTCTCACCGCACCTCAAGGTCGTGACGCGCTCGCCTATCTCATCGAAAAGCGGAAAATGAGCAAAGAGACAATCCAGAAATTTCAACTGGGTTATGCGCCTGCGGGTTGGGAAACACTCATGGGCTATCTAGTGCAGCAGAAACAGATTCCTGTGAGTTTGGTGGAAGAAGCGGGGTTAATTGTACCGCGTAAAACAGGGAATGGATTTTACGATCGCTTTCGCGATCGCCTAATGGTTCCCATTAATGACACCAGAGGTCGCGTCATTGCCTTTGGCGGACGTTCTCTCGGTGATGAAGAACCGAAATATTTAAATTCACCTGAAACAGAACTGTTCAGTAAAGGTTCCATTCTTTTTGCGATGGATCAGGCCCGTGATGCGATCGCTAAAACCGATCAAGCTATTGTCGTGGAAGGATATTTTGATGCGATCGCTTTACATCAAGCAGGAATTGGTCAGGCAATCGCCACGATGGGAGTTGCGCTCAATGCTGATCAAATGAAGCAGTTATTACGCTATACCGAATCTAAAAATGTAATCTTAAATTTTGATGCCGATAAAGCAGGAATTACGGCTGCCGAAAAAGCGATCGCGGGTTTTAAGGAATTAGTTTTTAATGGAACCGTGCAGTTGCGAGTGCTGACAATGCCCGATGGCAAAGATGCCGATGAATATCTCAAACAGCATAGTGCCGATGCTTATCGCGAATTATTAAAAAATGCACCATTGTTTCTCGATTGGCAGATCGATCAAATCCTTACAGGACAAGATCTTAATCAAGCCGATCGCTTTCAAAAGAGCAGTCAGGCGATCGCGCAATTATTAAATAATTTACCCGTTGATTCTTTCTTTCGTACCCACTATATCCATACTTCTGCTCAACGCTTATCTCAGGGTAATTCCTATCTTGCATTACGTCTAGAACAAGATCTGCGCCGTCAGTTACGCAATACGCGCTGGAATAGCAATAAACCCGCACCTTCACTGACAACTACCACCAATGCCTTACATATTGCCGAAACTCAACTTTTGCAAATCTATCTGCATTTTCCACAGCATCGTGCTTTTTTATATCAGGAAATCGCCGAAGAAGAAACCATTGAATTTACTCAATCTAATCATCGCTATCTCTGGCAAACGATCCTTAATCTCCTTCAAGAAAATAAAACTTCCCTTGCAGCAACAGAACCTTATCCTGATCATCTAGTTCAACAATTACAGATTCTTTGTGCCGAACAAGCAGAAGTCGCTCAGCAATTGCAACACTTACTCTGGCTTGATGAAAATTCGCGCATCGGTTTATTGCGTCCACAAATAGTTGTGAGAACTGCGATCGCTAAAATTCAATATATCATGTGTGAAAAGCATGAAAAAGATTGGCTAAGTAAATATGGCAGTATTGATGTGATAGCTAATCCCACCTTTGGTTATGAATGTCAAACCAAAATCAAAGAAGCGAGACAACGTAAAGCGGAAATCCGTAAACAGATTGAAGTTAATTATCTTGATCTATCAGGAATGGGAACTAGCGAGAAGAATGTGATTGAGTTCTGATTTATTAACCCTTTAAACAATTTCGCAACCAATCATTTAAACTCGCCGTAGTCTCTAAATCAAATATCGCCTCTGCAAGATCCTCTAACTGCTCCACAGACAACTTAGAAATTTGCGCTTTCGCCCTCACCGATACCTTACCAAATTTACGATTTAGCTGACGCAGCAACATCGCCACCTGCCCACGCTGTTCACCAATTTGTAAGCCACGTTGTTCACCAATCTGTAAACCCTCTTGCTTACCAATTTGTAAACCCTCTTGCTTACCAATCTTTAAGCCGCGTTGTTCACCAATTTGTAAACCCTCCTGCTTAGCATCTCGATAAACACGAGTTTTTTTCAAATCACTGTAGTTAAACATAGCCTCGATCTCCTGACGACTCAACTGGGGAAATTTATATACAAGCACAGTCTCTATAAATTTTACTACCTGCGCCCTCGAAATTGCATCATTTTCCTGCTGTAATTTTGCGCCTAAATTCCTTGCCATTACTGGCGCATTTGACTTTGAGGCACATATTAGCTGGACAATTGATAGACCAACAGAGCTAGATTCTTGTTGCCAATCTTCTAGATAAACTCGAATAATGCGATTTAAGAGGAACTAGCAAGAGATTTATCGCGATCGCACTACACCTAAATCATAAACACCAGTTTTCCCTTCAGGAATGTCAATGGAGAAGATGGCGGGGGGATCGTTGAACATTTTTAACTCATAGCGACCTGGTTTAATTCCTTTTAAGACAAACTTCCCTGCTTTATTCGTGAATATTTGTAAGGGAGTCCACTTGGGATCGGATAGAGAAATAAATTCTCCAGACAGTTGAGATAGAGGCTCATCTTTGTTGTTGCGTAATGTACCGCGTAAAAAGATGGTGGCATCAGTACCGATACGGATCGCCGTTCCACTTTTGTAAGTGGGTAAAATCGCATAGTTGGTTTGACCTAAATCATAACCCACAGGCAAATTTTGGGCGGCAATGCGGATTTTGGAAACTTGATAGGGTGACAAATCGGGTAAGACGGCTGGACTGATCGCTTCTATCTGTGCGGCATTACCACCGATCGCATTGGGGTTAATGCCGATTACACGACCTTGCAGGGTGGGGTGCGGCGTGACTAACACGAAACTACCCGTAACGGGGCGGGAGATCCCCCAATAGCCATCGACAAATACCAAAGACGTTCCGAAATCCAACTGAGTGGTATTTGTAGTTTGACCATTGCGATT
>JBILGV010000168.1:0-4884 GCA_044350865.1 Pseudanabaena sp.
GTTCCTAAACAGCCCTTAAATAATTTTTGAGCAGTATAATAGTCTTCAGTCTGAAACTGCCCAGAACCATACATACAGAGTGCATCTGCACCTTTCGTCCAGACAACTTGATGAATGCGCTCTGTAATCGTATCGAGAGCCTCATCCCAACTGACTTGATGGAACTCTTGATCGAGACGATCGCGCATCATCGGATGGAGTAGGCGATCTTTTTGAATGGATTCAGCAATAGTCGCGCCCTTGACACAGACCATGCCCTGACTGGATGGGTGAGCGCGATCGCCTCTGACTTTAAAGCGATCGGGGAATTTTACGGAAGGTTCTCTCGTTGTTTCCACGACTTCTAAACCGCAGCCGACACCACAATAGGGACATAGGGTTTTGACAGTTTGAGTTGTGGTAATCGGTTGAGAATTAGAAGGGGGAATGGTTACAGAGGACATATAGGACTAGTGGCGAACGGCTGCTTGTTTAGAAGCGAAACCTTTGACTGGATCGAAGTAGGTTGTTTCCGTAAATTTGGAATAGGACATGGATTGTAAAGCAGCGATCGGATCGTTATGATCGAACATCGAACCATCACCCAATACAATCGGCTCTTTATCGTCTTCAGGAACATCGATTTCCAGTTCCTTAGCAGCTTGCTGATAGACATTGGTAGCAAGTAAGTTATAGATCACTTCAGCGTAGTTTTCGGGGAAATTGACTAGACCCCAACGCGCCATCTGGGTTAATGTCCAGAGATGTTCTTTTTTGGATGGCATATTACCAACACCAAACTGACAGAAATCCTTCTCATATTTCGATTCCATCGCGCTAACACGATAAGGTCCCGCAAATCCTGGACGAATATAGACAGGATCGAGATTGAGATAATTGGGCTTGGCTAGCGTTAAGATCACTTCATCACGATTTTTCAAAGGTTCACAGAATTGAGAAGCTTCGAGAAGAGCCTTGACGATCGCTAAATGAGTATTGGGATACTGCTCAGCCCAATCTTTGCGAACTCCTAATACTTTTTCTGGATGTCCGCGCCAAATATCAAGGTCAGTTGCGACCACAAAGCCAACGTTATCATGGACAGCCCGCACGTTCCAAGGTTCACCAACACAATATCCAATAATATTATTTGCCATCAGATTGGAAACCATTTGCGGCGGTGGAATCACAATCACATCGATATCTTTGTCTGGTTCAATTCCGCCACTTGCTAACCAATGCCGCAGCAACAAGTTATGCATGGAAGCATGGTGTACCATGCCGATCGCAGGATTGTAGGCATCTTGGAATGTACCGATATAGTCTTTAAGGGAAGCAAGGTCATGGACACCCGCATCTTGCAGTTTTTTCCCAAGGGTGATCGCATTACCATTACGGCTCAGGGTTAGGGAAGTTACCACTGGGACAGGGATCTTATTACCCATACCAAGGGTAATGGCAAGGGGCATTCCCATAACCATTTGGGCGGCATCAAGACGACCTTCACGAATTCCTTCTGCTAAGTCATTCCAGCTATTTTCTTTTGATAGGGTGACATCCAGACCATATTTGGCGAATAATCCTTTTTCCTGCGCGATCGCAAAGGGAGCGCAATCGGTTAAGGGAATATAGCCAATGGTGAGATTTGTTTTTTCGATACTGCCCAGACTGATCGCGGCGGTACTCTTGTTTTTAGCACGTTCAATTTTGATTTGTTTCTGGCGATCGAGGAAGTTCACCACTTCACCCCTAAGTCGATAATAATTGGGGTGATTGACTGCTTCTAAACGCTTGCGCGGATGGGGCAGATCAACGGTGAGAACCTGACCAATTTTCGCTTCGGGTCCATTTGTCATCATGATGATGCGATCGCTTAGCAATAGAGCCTCATCAACATCATGGGTGATCATTACTGCTGAAATTTTGCTCTCATCGCAAATCTGCATCAACTTTTCTTGTAATCGCCCTCTAGTCAAAGCATCCAAAGCGCCAAAAGGTTCATCTAACAATAAGATTTTGGGCTTAATCGATAACGCACGAGCAATTCCTACCCTTTGCTTCATCCCACCCGAAATTTCTCTGGGATATTTATCGGCTGCGTGACTTAACCCAACTAAGTCAATATTTTCTTGAATAATCCGCCGCCGCTCTTCTTTTGGCAAATCTCTCAATACCCGATTCACCGCCAAACCAATATTTTGTCGTACCGTTAACCAAGGCAATAGCGAATGGTTCTGGAACACCAACATGCGATCGGGGCCTGGTTCATTTATTTCTCTCCCTTGCAGCACAATACCGCCAGAACTAGCCTTATCCAAGCCCGACAAAATATTTAAAACCGTTGATTTCCCACAGCCCGAATGTCCAATAATCGAGACAAATTCTCCTTCCTTCATCTCAAAATAGACATCTTTGACCGCAACATAGGGAGATCCATTTTTGGTCTTAAAAACACGGCTGACGTAATCGATTTCGAGAAATGCAGACATAATAGTTTGGTGATTGGTGATTGGGGATTGGCATTTAGCTGTTAGCTGTTAGCTTTTAGCTGTTAGCGTTTGGATAGAATGATTTATTTTGAGAGAGTTCACTTTTTTTACCTACTGCGTCAAAAAGCTAATAGCCAATAGCTAATGGCTAACAGCTAATGGCTAACAGCTATTCCGCCTCATCCGCAAGGGCAAAACGGCTATACAGAAATTCAAGGATGTAGTTGCGAAGGCTGTAATAGCGTGGGTCGTCAGAAATTGCTTTGCGATCGCGAGGACGGGCAAATGGTATTTCAACTACTTCAGCTATATGGGCGGCGGGACCATTGCTCATCAGGACAATGCGATCGGCTAAGAACAGAGCCTCATCGATGTCATGGGTAATCATCAGCGCCGTAACTCGATTGGCTCGCCAGATTGACAGTAGTTCTTCTTGCAATTCTTCACGAGTCATCACATCTAATGCCCCAAATGGTTCATCAAGAATCAGGACTTCAGGACGAATCGATAAGGCACGGGCGATCGATACCCTTTGACGCATCCCGCCAGAGAGTTCTTTCGGTCTTTTGTTCATTGCTTCGGTTAGCCCCACCAGAGCCAAACTATCTTTAGCTATCTTGGTCTTTTCTTCCTTCGATTTGTCGGTATAAACTTGCTTGACGGCAAGATAGACATTTTCAAAGGCACTCATCCAAGGCAATAGGGAATAGTTTTGGAAAACCACCATGCGATCGGGACCGGGGCGCAGGATCGGTTTTGACTTTAAGCAAATCTCTCCAGCCGTCGGTCGATTAAAACCTGCCACCATATTTAGCAATGTCGATTTACCGCAACCAGAGTGACCGATCACACAAATAAATTCGCCTTCATATACCGTTAAGTTAACGTCTTCGAGTACGGTATAGGGACCTCTAGCAGTCTGGTAAACCTTGGAAACTCCATCAATTACTAAGAAAGGATCCTGATTTTTATTCTGGTTGTTATCGGTAAGATCTAGTGTCTGCATAGGAAATTTGATGAGTGAAGAGGGTTTAGCTTTTGGCTGTTAGCTGTTAGCTTTTGGCTTTTGGCTTTTAAAAAAGTAAATAAAGAGTATGTTTTGTGCTGAATGCATCAAAAGGTTTTGAAGGCTAAAAGCTAATAGCCAACAGCTAAAAACTAAGAATCCGACTGAACTGCAAATTTACTAATGTAATAAACCAGTTTGTCAAGCAACAAGCCGACTAAGCCGATATATAACAGCGCCAGAATCAGTTCGCTCTGTTTGCCGCTATTGTAACTATCCCAGATAAAGAAACCAATGCCGCCACCTGCGGTCAACATTTCCGCTGCCACGATCGCCAACCATGATAGACCAACGGCGATGCGTAAACCCGTGAAGATATATGGCGCAGCCGATGGCATCAGGATCGTGATGAAGTAGTCTAATTTACCGAGGCGTAAAACTCTAGCTACGTTGCGATAGTCTTGGGGAACTTGCTGTACGCCCACCGCCGTATTCATCAAGATCGGCCAAATGGAGGTAACAAAAATCACGAACAGCCCAGCCGCTTCGTTAACGTTTAATCCAATAGTTTGCAGGGATTCATTCATGCCACTAAATGCTGCCAAGGCGATCGGCAACCATGCGAGGGGAGGGATTGTCCGCAATACTTGGAAGATTGGATCGAAGGCACGATAGAGAAAGGCATTTGTGCCGATCGCAATGCCAAGGGAAATACCGACAACCGATGCGGCTGTATAACCGATCGCTACGCGGCGGACGCTGATCATGGTTTTGACACCTAAGCCCTGTTCGATCGTGACTTTTTCTTTGAGTTCTTGGCGGGCGGGGCTATCAACTTTTTCTTTAGCGTTGACATCGTAATATTCGCGATCGAAGAAGGGATGCCAAATGTATGGTTGAGTTTCTTCCCAAACTTTACTAGGAGGTGGTAATGGTGGTTTTTTGCCCGCGCAAATTACTTGCCAAGCCGATAAAAGTAAGATTAGCGCTAACAATGGTGGAATAAAAGATTTTGCTTGCTGTTGTAACCATTCACCTATGTTATTAAGTGAGAATTTAGAAGTTATGCTACCTGCCGCCATTTGTATTTGTCTCCTAAATTGGAAGTAATTATTTTTTTTGCAATCAACTGCTATTTATATCGCTGATTTAGAAACCATTTAAGAATTAATGTGATTGGTTTTAAACCTCTAAGAGATCCCCCTCAATCCCCCTTAAAAAGGGGGAAGAAGATAGTTTTCATATTCTCCCCCCTTTCGTAAGGGGGGCTGGGGGGATCTAGACAGTTCTTAAATAGTTTCTAAGACATTATGCCTTCTTGATCTTGAGTCCATCCAAATAAGCTTTAGGATTTTCGGGATCGAATTTGACTCCATCAAAGAAAGTCTCAACACCGCGAGAAGTACTCTT
>JBILGV010000030.1:0-41459 GCA_044350865.1 Pseudanabaena sp.
CTTAATAACCGTATTAAATTGATTAAACGACAAGCCTATGGTTTTTTGAATTTTATGAATTTTCGTTCTAGATTATTAGCCTGCCTTTCTCATTAGTTTTACTTATCCCCTCAAACCCAGAAGAGCCTTCAAATGTAGGTTTTACCAGTTTTTTATCGTTGGTATTTATGATGATATTTATGGTGATTGTCTATACTAGTTTACGTGAAATTTGGTCAACTATCGCTTTTGAGATTGATACAGATCATGTTTCTTGTAAGCTCAGTAAACGTCTTTTCAAATGGCAACATTTTAGTCAGAAATTTAATATCCGTCAGATTGAATATATTCATACAAAGGAATGCTCAGTTGTAATTCAAACTCTCCAACATAAAACGCCACAGCAACCACATGTAATAACTAAATATATTGTGGGAGATGGTCGTCTCGCCGAATTGGAAGCAGCATGGTTAACCCAAGAGATTCAAGATTGGTTAAAAAATGCTCGCTAATGCTGACTATATCTGAAGTCTTTGTTATACTCTCCACAGAAGTTTAAATACTCTCGTGAGGAGTAATATATGAAAGCGTATTATCTTGGCTATGTAAGCGGTTTAAGTTGTTTAGCAATGGCGATGATGGTGGGTGGAACTGCGGCGATCGCCCAAACTCAGACTAAGTACAGTGACACACTTACTCAAAATGTCACCTCTGTATCGCAACTGAGCGATGTTAAGCCGACAGATTGGGCTTTTACATCTTTGCAGTCTTTAGTAGAACGCTATGGTTGTATTGCAGGTTATCCAGATCGCACTTTTCGCGGGAAGCAAGCCACGAGCCGTTACGAGTTTGCGGCTGGGCTAAATGCTTGCTTGGACAAAATTAATGAGATTATCTCGGCTGGTTTAGCCGATAAAGTTGGCAAAGAAGATCTAGCCACTTTGCAAAAACTTCAAGAAGAATTTGCCGCAGAACTCGCCACCCTGCGCGGTCGGGTTGATGCTCTTGATGCCAAGACCACCAAGCTCGAAGCACAACAGTTCTCTACCACGACTAAGCTTTCTGGACAAGCCATTTTCGCAGTAAGTGGCGGCGGATCTAGTGGAAAGCCATTTCTGAGTTCTGTTAATGCGCTTCCTGGAAATACAACAGCAGGTACTATTGATAATGGAGAACCCTTTCCGATCGCTGGTAGTGGCAACGTCAACACTACAGTTAACACAAGGGTGAGACTTGACCTGAATACTAGTTTTACAGGCAGTGACCTTTTGCTTACTCGTCTTGAAGCTGGTAATGGTGGTGGCACGGCTGGCGATGTTCTGGGAAATCCTTTAAATGAATTCAGCAACGTTGGTTTTAAGACTTCTCGCCTAGATTATGCTGGCAACAGTTCTAATTTCACCTTGGCGAAATTGCGCTATGACTTCGGGCTTGGTAAAGATATCCGAGTGTCATTAGGACCTGTGCTGCATGTCTACGACCATGTGGACAAAAATAGCTTTGCTAATGATGAATCTGTTGACTTCTCTTCCACATTTTTTATCAATAATCCCTTGGTGGTACTCATCAATCCTCAAACAGGCGGAGCAGGTGGAGCTATTGACTGGAATCCTAATGGCGGTGATTTCAACTTTCGCGCTCTCTATTTAGCGGCAAATGGAGCCAACCCTTCACCTGTGGCTGTGGCAACTGGTTCAGCAATTGTTCGCAATGCAGGACTGACGGGAGATCCTTATCAAGGCACATTTGAATTAGAGTATGCTCCCAAACGTGATGGAGTAAAGGGTGCTTTTGCGGTTCGCCTTCAATATACTAGAGGGACGGTTAATAACCTCGACTTTAATACGGGTGGTGTGAACGTAGAATGGGCTTTCTCCAAAGGCGTAGCCATCTTCGGACGCTATGGTTTTGGTAGTATTGACAATCGTGGAAAAGCTGTTGTTGGGACAAATGTTGTTGGCGATCCTACCTACAATTTTAGTAACGCCAGTCCTGCTAGCGAAAGTGCTACAAGCTTTAGCCCTCAAACTTTCATGATTGGTTTAGCATTTCCCGACTTGTTTAAGCAAGGCACATTGGCAGCGATCGCGGTTGGACAACCTTTTATTGAAAGTAAAGTTGGGAATAGCACGCAAACCAATTTAGAAGCTTTCATTAGATTCCCGATTACTAACAACATCACCATCACGCCCGATATTCAAGTGATTTTTAACGCCAATAACAACAGCGCTAATAGCACGTTAACCATCGGGACATTAAGAACTGTCTTTAGTTTTTAAGAAAAGGGGCGCTTTGCGCCCTTTTTTAGAATGTTGAATAGAGCTTGAAAATTCTATAAATTTAAACACTATTAAAATTCTGCTTCTTGAATCCATTCTGTAGCTCTTTTGCTATCCAATGGAATTGAAATAAAGTATCCTTGAATATCGATACTACTGCCGCCAATATTTTCAAAATATTTCAACTCCTCTAATGTCTCTACGCCTTCAATGACAATGCCTATACCAAGATTGTTGGCTAAACGCAAAATCGATTGAATGATTCTTTGGCTCTTGATATTAGTAAAGATTTTATTAGTAAAGCTACGATCAATTTTGAGAACGTCAATTGGTAAATTTTGAAGATAACTAAAAGACGAATAACCTGTACCAAAATCGTCAATATGGACTTGAATACCAATTTTTCTTAACTTCTCCAGCTTTTGTGAGGAAACTTCAATGTTTTCCATTAAAACCGATTCCGTGATTTCTAACTTGATTAAGCTAGGAGAAATTTGTCTTATTGCAATGATTTCTTGAATTCGTTCTACAAAATTGGGCTGAGCGACCTGCAACGTCGAAGCATTGATTCCCAGCGTTAATGGGGGTACATTTGGAAACTGTTGTTGCCATTGATATAGTTGTTCACAAGCCGTTTCTAATACCCAATATCCAATCTGAATGATATCACCTGTTTGCTCAGCGATCGGGATGAAATCTTGCGGAGAAATTAAGCCCTGTGATGGATGTAACCAACGTAATAGAACCTCAAAACCTGACAATTTGAGTTCTTGTAATGAAACTATCGGCTGATAAACTAGATAGAATTCACGATTTTGCAGAGCCTGCCGAAAATCAGTTTCGAGTTGCCAACTTACTCTGTTTTCTTGCTTCATTTCATCGGTAAACAAAGCATAATTACCGCGTCCAACTTTGCGGGCGTACTTCATCGCAATGTTTGCATCGCGTAAAATGTCAGCATTATCAACGTATCTTTGATTGCTTAAAGCGATACCAATACTAACAGAAGTAAAAATTTGACTTTCGTTAATCAAAAATGGTTGTTTGATACTTTCTAAAATTTCTCTGGCTAATTGACTAGTATGATGATTAATATTATAATTAATATCATGATCAAGACTTTCTACCAGAATGGCAAACTCATCACTATCAGTTCTTGCGATAGTAGTATTCTCATTGGCATGTGTGGTTAAGCGATCGCTGATTTCTTTTAAGAGTTGATCACCAGCAATTATGCCAAAACTATCATTAATTGATTTAAAGCGATCGCAATCTATAAATAAAACAGCAAAATTGTAACTAAAATCAGTTTGAAATCTAGTGAAAGCTAAATCTAATAACTCCATAAATGAGTCTCGCTTGAGCAGTCCCGTCAGCGAGTCATAAAGTTCGTTATGTTGTAATTTAGCAAGTATTTGATCGCGTTCTAGTCTGATATTATCTGACTTAACCAGTAGTTGCATTTGATGCATTAAAATAGCCAACTGGGTTCCCAGATTTTCGAGTAGTTCGATTTCCCAATTTTGCCAAGGACGGGGTTGATCGTATTGATGGAGGATTAGCAGCCCCCATAATTTTTTGCCCCTAGGAATCGCGATCGCGATCGCCGAACGGATACCTAACGGCAAGAGGCTATTAGCGATCGAAGGATCGACATCAGGAGATGCCATATCATCAATAACTTGGCTCAGACATTTCTGAAAATTTTCAACACTTTCAAACTCTAGATATATTGAGGGTAGGGTTTTACCTAAAAGCGATCGGATCGGTTCTCTTACAGATTCATATTGAATCGGTTGATTAGATGCTTCAAACTGCTCAGCTAATTTATAGATAATTACTTGATCGCAATGTAAGAGTTGATCAACTTCTAAAACTACTGTGTCAAGAAGTTCATCGATATCCATTGATTGTCTTAGCCGAGCCGACATTAACGCTAATAAAGTATAGATTTCATCTTTGTTTTGTAAATCTATATCTAGACTAGACTGCTCAAATTGTTTAATTCTTTGTTTAAGGAGTATTATCTCTTTTTCATTATTACTACAATATTCCCCTAAAGCTCCACTAAGAGATTTAATTTTTTCTAAATCATCCTGTTGCGGTTTAGTCAAATTTTCGGATGAGCCGATACGATCTATACATTCAATTAATGCAAATATTGTCTGAGATAATTTATTTTGCATAGTCGCATAGAGTAATTGCAAAAATGATAATTATCAAAATTAAACCATATATTTCACCAAAATTACAAAAAAGTAAGGATAGGCTCTATCTGAATGGCATTGCATAGAGTAAACCTCCCTGCTTCCATGTTCGATTTAAACCGCGTGGAATATCAAGAGGAAGCAGATTGCGATTGTAGATATCTCTATAGTTGCCGACTTGCTTGAGGATTTGGGTTGTCCAGTCGGGCGCTAAACCTAGTTCTATTCCTAAGGAGTCAGACGTGCCAAGAAATTTGGCGATTTCAGGATTTGTCGAGTCCTTAAAAGCATTGTAATTGTCTGTATTAATCCCCAACTCTTCAGCATAAAAAGTGGCATAAACCACCCAACTGACTACATCCCGCCAGCGATCGTCATTCCCGACCAGCACAGGGCTAAGCGGCTCCTTAGAAAGACTAAGATCAAGAATTTTGTGATCAACGGGACGCGGTAGTTTATTCCGCCAAGCCGCTAGTTGTGATTTTTCGGAGGAGATAATTTCACAGTCTCCTTTGGAGTAGGCACTCAAAACGCTATCAAGATCTGGTAAAACGTTGGGAAGGATATCAATATTCGCTTCTTTAAAAGTCGATTCTAAATTAGCGGCGTTGATTCCTGTTTCCACACAGATTTTTTTGCCTGTCAATTCTTTAAGCGCGATCGCTAGTTCTTCCTTTGTTTTTGGGGTTTGTTTATCAGATTTACTATCAGATTTACTATCTAATTTAGTATCTAATTTACTATCAGATTTAGTTTCTGGATTAGCTGATGGAGAAACGGATGGAGAAGCCGTTGGTGCAGTTGTTGGTGAAATCGTTGGTGTTGGGCTAGCAGAGGGAGAAGCCGAACTTTGCGGAGAACTAGGGCTGGCTCCAGTTCTAATCATCAAACCCTGCCCATCAAAAAAAGTTGTGGGCGCAAAGGCAATATTCGGAGTGACATCACGGGTGAGTGTGCGTGTAGTATTTCGCATCAAAATATCGATATCGCCATTTTGTAAAGCTGTAAACCGATCTTTGGCTAGCAATGGCTTAAAATCAACCGCCTTAGCATCTCCCAATACTGCCGCCGCGATCGCCTTGCAATAATCCACATCTAAGCCACTCCATTCCCCTTTATCGTCCACATAGCTAAATCCTGCTAGCTTGCCATTTACGCCACAGATTAGTTTGCCCTTTGCTTTTACGCGCTCCAAAATCCCTTCAGGATCTTTGGCGATCGCTTTCGGGCTAGGAGTAGTTGTGGGTGGGGTGCTGGGAATAGGATCTGGCTTATCTTGGCATCCTACGAGCAGAGCGATCGCCACGCTTGCCATTAAGCAGGATTTTGTTAAGGTGAGTGGCACAGGGCTTTTTTTAGAAGTTTTTGATATTTTTAATAAATGCTGGGGCTGGGGCATTAAGCGCATGGGTTTCGTAGGTTTTCAAGCGATCGCGGATAGACTATATGCAGCTTACAATATAGAGGTTTGTAGTTGAGTATGCCCAACAAAAATGTAGGGACAATTCATGAATTGCCCCTACATTTTGTGTGTTTTAGCTGAGATAGGTATAACCATTCAAGCAATGTTCGTATTTTTGTAAGAACAACCTTGCTTCATCGAGAGTGATTTGTTTATCTTGAAGAGCGCGTTCCGTTTCTTGGCGAATGTTTTCCAACATTGCATCACGGTTGTACTGCACATAGGCAAGAACTTCTGTCATCGAATCGCCCTTGATCACATGCTCAACCTTATATCCTGTGGGAGTTGTATGAATATGCACTGCATCCGTATCACCAAAGAGATTATGCAAATCGCCGAGAATTTCTTGATAGGCTCCACCAAGAAATAGAGCCAGAAAATAAGGTTCTCCAGCAATGAAAGGATGCATTTCTAAAACTGACTTAACATCGCGCAAATCGATGAAACGGTCAATTTTGCCATCGCTGTCACAGGTGAGATCGGCGATCGTGCCGCGACAGTTGGGTTCTTCGTTAAGACGATGGATTGGCATGATGGGGAACAGTTGATCGATCGCCCAACTATCAGGAGCCGATTGGAATACCGAGAAATTGCAATAATAAGTCAGTGCCATTGCCTTTTCAAGATCTTCAAGATCGTCAGGTACATAGTTGAGTTTGCGAGTTACCTTGAGAATGCGATCGCAACATTCCCAAAACAGGCGTTCGACTCTAGCGCGTTGTTTGAGAGTCAGATAGCCAAAGGTAAACAAGCTAATTGCTTCTTGATTGAACTGGACGGCATCGTGATAAATCTCTTGATAGTTTTTCTCGTTGATGGTTTCCAGAGCTTCAAAAAGATTGCGAACGATTAAATGCTCGTCTTCTTGTAATGGTGCGATCGCTTGACTGGGAATGCCACTAATACCAACAACATCAAATACCAAAACCGATTGATGGGATGCGATCGCCCGACCACTTTCACTCGTGAGTGTAGGCACGGGAACATCTTTTTCCGCACAAGCATCCTTAATCGCGGCGACAATATCGTAAGCATAGTTCTGCATACTGTAGTTTTTAGATGCATAGAAATTAGTTTTGGAACCATCGTAGTCCACACCCAAACCACCGCCCACATCCAAATGTCCCATTGGTGCGCCTAGTAATGCAAGCTGCACATAAACCTGTCCTGCTTCGCGCAGAGCATCTTTGATCGTGCTGATATTACTGATTTGGGAACCGATGTGAAAATGCAATAACTTCAGCGAATCCAGCATGTTTGCGGCTTCCAACTGTTCGACGGCTTCCAGAATCTCCCACATGCTCAATCCAAACTTAGCGCGATCGCCTGTGGAATCTTCCCAATGTCCAACGCCCTTAGCACTGAGTTTCGCTCTCACGCCCACTACAGGCGCAATACCGAGTTTAGTGGCAGCGCGAATGATCATTTCGACTTCTTCGAGTTGTTCAATGACAATGATCGTGTTTTGTCCCAACTTCCGCGCTAGCAAAGCGGTTTCGATATATTCCGCATCCTTGTAACCATTGCAGATCAATAAAGATCCTGGGGTACGCAATGTCGCAAGGGCGATCAAAAGCTCAGGTTTAGAACCCGCTTCCAATCCAAATTGAAATGGTTTCCCATACTTGGCAATTTCTTCGACTAATTGGCGCTGTTGATTGACCTTAACGGGAAAAACGCCGCGATACACGCCGTTGTAGTTATAACGTGCGATCGCCTTGGAAAATGTCGCATTCAGTCGTTCAATGCGATCGGCAAGAATATCCGAAAATCTAATCAAAATTGGGGTTCGCAAGCCCCGTTGTTTGAGATCATTCACCAAATCGAATAGGTCAATACAGCCACCGCGATCGCCTTTAGGGGATACAGTCACATGCCCTGCTTCGTTGATGCTAAAATATGGCTCTCCCCACCCATCAATGCGATAGAGTTTTTCGCTATCTTGAATAGCCCATTTTTTGACATCAGCAACAACAGGTAATTGAATCTCTTGCAACATTATGGATAAACCCTTTATAAACCCGATGAATTTCGATCTACATACTACAATAAGTCACTGCCAACTAATCTAATGGGTAAGTCAAGCAACAGTCTAGATGTTTTTGAACAAAGTCCCAACTAAATTGTGAAAGAAATAACTAAACGTAAATATTCCCAACCCTCTAGTGGAGAACGCATTGCTGATCTTGTCACAGCAACTGTTGGTTCATGACGATTTAATTAGCCGTGACGAGGATTGCTATTTGGGTTCTATTTCGCAAATTTAGCTGGCTTAAAATATTGGTAATATGATTCTTGACAGTTCTAGCGGAAATATAAAGCTGACTGGCGATTTCTTCGTTATTTGCCCCCGTAGCGATTAACTTAACTATTTGTTGTTCTCTAGGTGTAAGTTTATCAAAATCTACCGTAGAGACTTCTGATACTTCAGGAATTCTCGCAATTACCTTTCTGCCTAAATTTAAATCCAAATGCATATAGCCTCGATAGACTGCTTGAATTGCGAAGGATAACTCTTCGGGTGAAGTATTTTTTAAAATATAGCCCGATGCACCATATTTAAGAGCATGAGAAACATATTCCTCCGTTTCGTCAACCGTAAGAATAAGAACTTTAACATTGGGAAAGCGATCGCAAATTTGTTTCGTAGCCTCGACTCCATCCAGATGCGGCATTTGAATATCCATAAGAACTACATCAGGTTTGAGAAGTTCTACTTGCTCGATCGCTAATTGACCATTAGCCGCTTCTCCGACAATTTCCAAGGAAGTCTCATCAGCCAAAGAAATTCGCAAAGCACGGCGAATGAAAGAATGATCGTCTACAAGTAAAATGCGGATTTTCATATATGGATTTACAGCCTGAAGTTGAGACTAGCCTAACCTCTCTACATGTCATTCAACAAGTATCGATAGTCCTAATTATGGCTAGTACCAAAGTACTATATCAATTCGTGACCTATGCCTCATGTGGAATTTTGGACTCGGATATAGGATGGCAATACAGAAAAGAAGTTGATTTGAGTTTAATTCTATGTCAAAAATTTTAGTTGTTGAAGATAGTCCCGTCCAAAGAGAATTAATGGCAACTCTCTTGAGAAAAAATCATTTTGAAATCGCAACGGCAAGTAATGGACTAGAGGCGATCGCGCAAGTGCGATCGTTACATCCCGATATAGTCGTTTTGGACATTGTGATGCCAAAAATGAATGGCTATGAGCTTTGCCGCGAATTAAGAGAAAATCCTGCAACTTGTGATATCAACATCATCATCTGTTCCGCAAAATCAACAACCGTTGATCGCTATTGGGGGATGCGAAATGGAGCTAATGCCTATATTAGTAAGCCTTTTCCGCCTCAAGAACTAGTTGATACGATCAATGTACTGTTAAATGTATAAGCAAAGTCTCGGTTTTGGTTTTGTTTGATCGCTTGTATCTATGGGATTTATTGTGAAGATATGTAACAATTGTAGAAATAAAGCATATTTAAAATATTTGTAAATTGTCGTAATGGTTTCAACAACAACTCAACCGATCGCAGGTCAATATTGGCTGTGGCGTGGACAAAAAATATATTTTGTTAAAGCAGGGCATAACCCTCAATTGCCACCATTGCTGCTAGTGCATGGGTTTGGCGCATCAACCGATCATTGGCGCAAAAATATTTCTGAGCTTAGTCAAGACTTTGAAGTATATGCGATCGATTTGTTGGGATTTGGGCGATCGCAAAAACCAGCATGGGAATATAGCGGCGATTTGTGGCGCGATCAACTCCATGATTTTATTACCGAAAATATTCAACGCCCCACCGTGATTGCAGGTAACTCCCTCGGTGGTTATTCTTCATTATGTGTCGCGGCGGGATATCCCCAATCAGTAGCAGGAATTATTTTGCTAAACAGTGCGGGACCTTTCACCGATACCAATCCTCTTGGCTCGAAAAAAGTTAATCCTGTGCAGAAAGCGATCGCCAAAAATTTACAGGGGATTTTGCGGCAACCTTGGGCAAATCAACTTTTATTTAACTTTGTGCGGCGAAAATCGCGAATTCGTAGCACCTTGAAAAAAGTATATCTAGATCAATCGGCTGTCACCGAGCAGTTGGTGGAAGAGATTTATCAACCTTCCTGTGATGAGGGCGCGGCGCAAGTTTTCGGCTCGGTATTTAGTACGCCACAGGGTAAAAAAGTAGATGAATTATTAGGAGCGATGAGTTGCCCTTTATTAATGATTTGGGGTGAAGGCGATCCTTGGATGAATTCTAGTTCTAGAGGTGCAAAGTTTCGCGAGTTTTATCCATCACTAACGGAACATTACATTAAGGCTGGACATTGCCCCCATGATGAGAGTCCTGAAGTCGTCAATGGATTAATGCGAGATTGGTATAAGTCAGTTTTCTAAAAAAGGCGGCGCTTTGCGCCGCTTTTTTTTGGAGCGCAAAGCGCTGTAAAATCAACATAAAAACAAAAAATGGCAACTTGGCAATGTATTAGTGGCTGTGGCGCTTGTTGTTATCTCGAACCGAGCGATCGCCCTGACCTAGAAGACTACCTTACCCCCGCAGAATTACAAAAATATTTGAGTATGGTTGGCGCTGACGGATGGTGCATTAATTTTGATCGCCTCAATCGGCAATGCGGGATTTATGCTGAACGTCCGCGCTTTTGTCGAGTCCAAGCCGATACTTTTTGGGATATGTTTGGGATCGAGCCAGAGGAACTTGATGAGTTTGCGATCGCCTGTTGTGAAGAACAAATCGAATCGATCTATGGCGATCGATCTTTAGAGTTGTTACGTTTCGAGAATGCGATATCTAACGTTCAAATTGTTTGATGATGCTGAGCGTAATCCATGTCATTAGCACACTGACTAAGGCTAAAGGATAAAGCCCAGCGCCGATCGCTACTCCCAATGCAGACGATACCCAGATTGCTGCCGCCGAAGTTAGCCCACTAATTTTTATATGGTTTTGAGTAATATCCGACTGGCGAAAAATTTCACCAGCACCTAAAAATCCTACGCCTGTCGTAATCCCCTGAATCACTCGACTCATCGACTCATGGTTAACTTGCTCTTGGTTGTTTGGAAAGGAACTCATCACGAAAATTGTCGATCCGAGGGTCACTAACATATGTGTTCGCAACCCTGCGGGTTTGTTCTCGGATTGACGATTTAATCCAATCAAACTTCCCACCAGCAAGGAAAGACTAAGTTTTACAACTAAGTTTATCCATTCTTCTACTGACAAAATATTTGGATCAATAATTTGGTTCAATAATTTACATCCGTCCAGTTAGTTTGTCGTGATAAAGCAAAGCACTATCAGAACTAATCCAAAAACAAAATTTAGGGCGTGATCGAAAAAGTTGCCATTTGTTGGGCTACCGATTCATCCAGCCATTTAGTAAAAGCTTCATCAATTAGCCTTTGTTGCATCGCCTCATCAAGGGTGACGGGCAGAACTTTTTCCAATCTGACTAACACAATCCAATCGCCAATTACCGTTGGTGTTTGTACCTGTCCCACATCAGAGGCAATCAACATTTTTGCTAAATTAGGGTGTACTGAGCCAATTTCAATCGGACCAATTAATCCCCCTGTTTGCGCTTCAGGTCCCTGTGAATATTCTCTAGCCAGTTCGTCAAAGGACTGCTCCCCTTCCTTCACCCGAAAATATAGCTCTTGCGCCACACAAAAATCCTTAGTACAGATGAGCGAATAAATCACCCGATCAAGCTGTTGCTTACGTTCCAAAAAAGCGGAATTAACCTTTGCGCCCCACGTCGTCTGCTTAAATTTAGCAAGCTTGAGCGATCGCTCTGCCCGTTTTTCTAAATCAGCTAAGGTCATCCCCTGTTGTTTGAGCCATGCATTCAGCTTGTCATCTGAGTCAATACCTAACTGTTGAAAAGCCTGTTGATAGGCAAGTTTTTGTTCTTCAGTGGTCAGTGAGATCTCCGAAGTACTGCGATCGAGGGTCATCTCTTTGACTAGTTGCGGCATCATTCCACTTGATACAACTTTTGCAACTATTGTTTCTGGTCGGAACTTACCGCCATTAATTTCTAAGCCTTGCATAGGTTGCTAATTGGTTATTAAGATTTTGATGTTTTGGCTTCTTCATCATATAAGTAGCTGGTTGCAATTAAATATAAAATCTGTGTGTAACGGACATCTTGCCCGTCAACAGGCTAGAAGACTGTTCCACTATCAATTAGACCTTCCCAAAACGGCGATCGCGTTCTTGATAATCAATCAAAGCTCGATGAAATTCACTGCGATTAAAGTCTGGCCATAAGGTATGCGTAAAATACATCTCGGTATAAGCCATTTGCCAGAGCAGAAAATTACTTAGGCGCATTTCGCCGCTAGTGCGAATTAATAAATCAGGATTATGAGTACCTGCGGTATATAGATGCTGCTCAAAGAGATTCTCATCAATATCCTCAGCTTTAATCTCGCCCGATTTCGTCTCTTCCGCAATTTGCCGACAGACACGCACAATTTCGCGGCGGCTGCCATAATTAATTGCCACCGTAAAATGAATTGCTTGATTATTGGCTGTAGCAATTTGCGATCGCTCAATCTCAGCTCTTAAAGACGGCGATAAAGAATCAAGATCGCCCACAAAGGAAATGCGTACCCCCTCCTGACACATTTCTTCCAGTTCGCGGCGCAACATCCGCTCAAATAACACCATTAAAAAATCAACTTCTTGCGCGGGGCGGCTCCAATTTTCCGTGGAAAAAGCATAGACGGTTAGGGCGGCAATGCCCCAATCCTTACAACAGCGCAATAGATCTTTGAGTGCATCTACCCCCTGTCGATGTCCCGCGATTCGGGGCATTCCCTTTTGCTTTGCCCAGCGTCCATTACCGTCCATAATTACGGCGACATGTTTGGGCAAGCGTTGATGATCGAGATCTGGTGGCAAAGTTTGCAATAGCTTAGCAGTCATTTCTTTTCTGACGATTTTCGATTTACCATGTTTTTGAGTTTTAAGTTTGACCAAAGCCAATTAAATTCTGGCGATTTAAATCCTAGGAATTTAAATCTTGGCAGCTTAAATCTTGGAACAGTGCGGCTTAAAGTTGTTGGACGGTAGTTTCCCAGTTTAGTTTCTAAAATTTCGCGTAGGCGAGTGCTAGAAACAGGACGATCTAAAAGACCATTTTCAGCGATCGCAATTGATCCAGTTTCTTCAGAAACCACTATACAAAAACAATTTCTGACGCGATCAGTAATACCCATTGCGGCGCGATGGCGCGTACCGATCTCTCTCGAAGCGGCTCGCTCCGAAATTGGCAAAATCACCCCAGCCGCTAAAATTCGATCTTCGCGAATCAACACAGCACCATCATGTAAAAGTGTAGAAGTTTGAAAAATCGTATGTAGTAATTCTTTGGATAATACCGCATTTAACTTTACCCCAGGTACAGAAAAATCGCGTTCATCAATTGGTTCCCCAGTCTCAATGATCATTAACGCACCTGTACGATTTTGGGATAGCTCAATTACAGCTTCAATAATTTCTTCAAGTGCGGAGTCTGTTTCCAATGGCGATCGCCGATTGGAGGTGGGTTGTACTAAAGAGAGTAAATCGCCCCGTCCTAGACGTTCGAGAAATTTACGCAATTCAGGCTGCAAAATCACCGCCATCGCTACGGCTGTGCCAATCAGTAATTTGTCTAGAACAAAATTGAGTAATCGCAAGCCAAGGCGATCGCTTAAAACACTGGCAATCAGCAAAAAGATGATCCCGCGCACCATCAATAAAGTACGGCGATCGTTGCTGAGAGAAAGCATGAGATAGATCAAGCCCAATACCAAAAGGACATCGATCGCTCTCATCATGAATGCAATTAAGTCAATATTGATAAACCACTGCATCCATAGCCCTCTCATTCACAACTGAAAACATATAACTACTGGCGGAGTCTTTCTGGCAAGCAATCTTGACGCAATAGATCCTCACGAGTTTCACGCTTGATGATCAAACTAGAATCGCCATCCGCCACAACCACCGCCGCAGGCTTCGGTAAACGATTGTAATTGGAAGCCATGCTGTAATTGTAAGCGCCCGTACCAAATACCACTAAAATGTCGCCTGCCTTCGTTTCTGGCAATTGAATATCTTTAATTAAAATATCCCCCGATTCACAGTGCTTACCTGCGATCGTCACGGTTTCCGATAGGGGCGCACTCATCTGATTAGCGACTACGGCGCGATATTTGGACTGATAAGTGATCGGACGAGGATTATCCGACATACCACCATCAATCGTGACATAGGTGCGAATGCCAGGAACAGTCTTGCGCCCACCAATCGTATAAGCAGTCACACAGGTAGAGCCAATTAGCGATCGCCCTGGCTCACAAAGTAGTTTAGGCAAAGGCAGTCCCGCCGCCACAAAAGCATCGGTCACGCCCGCACTAACGGTTTGTACCCAAGCTTCAATGCTAGGTGGATCATCGGATTCGACATAACGAATGCCTAAACCACCACCAATATTCAGTTCTTCAAACTGCAAGCCATATTTTTCACCCGCAAGCTTAAACCATAGCACCATCACCCCACCAATATCTTGATGTGGCTGCAATTCAAAAATCTGTGAACCAATATGAGCATGAATACCAATACAGTTAAGGCTGGATTCAGACAAGAACGCAAATACGGATTCGATTTCATTGGGATCAAAGCCAAATTTGCTGTCAATATGCCCCGTTTGGATATATTCATGGGTATGACATTCGATCCCAGGGGTTAACCGCAGCATGATTCTGGGTGCAGTAAAGCTAATGGAATTAACGTGAGCTTTTGCGAGGCTATCCAAAGTTTTTAGCTCATGCCAGTTATCAACGACAATTGTGCATCCCGAATCTAGGGCATAGCTAAGCTCATCAATAGACTTGTTATTGCCATGAAAATAAATCAAACTTGTGGAAACACCAGCTCGCATTGCTGTCAAAATTTCCCCTGCGGACACCACATCGATACCTAGCCCCTCAGAACCTGCGATCGCACAAACCGCAAGACAACTCCAAGCTTTAGAAGCATATAAAACCTGTGATGCCCCTTGATAATGCTTAGCAAAAGCGTCACGATATTGTTGACAAGAGGTTCTTAGACTCACTTCATCTAAAATATACAGTGGCGACCCGTATTGCTGTACTAATTCCACCACATCGCAACCACCGATTTCTAGGCGATCGCTGGAGTTAACTAACGCAGTTAAAGGTAAAAGTTGTTGATTAGGAGAAAGGCTTTGTAAGCTGGAAACCTTATTTGCGGCTGAATTTTCAAATAAATTTGCCGAAATAGTCTCTTTACTGAGACTCGGTAAAACAGTAGTCATGAAGTACCCATCATTTTTTATAAAATTCTCTTCAGCCATTATAAAAAATAGCAGCATAAAATACTGGAAAAATCAATTTTCATTTTTTGAACTGCGCTCAAAAACAAAAAATTCGGTTCTATGCTTCTATTTTTTCTAACTTGAGCGATCGCTCTAATTCCGCAATTTCATCTTTGTGAGCGCGTACCTTGAGTCTTGCCTCAGGCAAAAGTTGTAAACTCACTTGCTGTTCACGCGGAGTACCACGCCAATAAAACAAACCTGCGATCGGCGAAATCACAATCAGCCAAAACCAGAGATTTTCTAAATCTGGAAGTAAAATCCCTAGAACCACGCCTAAACAACCTAACCCAATCGCAGCTAGCATAGTCATAAAAATCGCTAAAAAAATACTTGGTCTAACTTGACCTGCCAAGATGGCGACATCTCGTTTGGGATCAATCTCTACTACTTTGTAAGCTCTTTGGCGAAAGTGATCGCGAACCTGCATCAATAGGCGATCGTCCGTAAGTTTATCCGTCGCAAAGATTGCATCTGTTGTGCGATCGCGGATCGACCCGCGCAAAAAAGAAAATAGCCCAAAAAACAATAGGATTGTTAATAACAAACTGGAGTATATGGTGACGATGGTTGCAGGCATTTAGGATGAAATTTTGTTAAAAAATTTGCTACAAAAAACCGCTATTCTAGAGGATGTTTGTATTACAATACATTATATGCCTTAGGATATGAAGAAATCATCTGTTTAGCAGTTATTTGCAGTATAGGTATCACAAACTAAACCCGTATTATGGCATTCCTTAAAGTCTACAGTGAGTTCAAGAATTTCTACCACCTTGGTTTTAGCAGAGTCAAAAGTTTAAGATATAATCTATAAAATTCTTAAGTAGCTGATCATAAAAAACTGAATCCTCAAGATCCGTGCCTCTGAAATTTGCCACAGGTTTTGCGGAATCCGCATTTAATTGCATACAGCTACTGATTTGCGGAAGGCGATTCTAAAAAAATCACATTAACCATAACCTTCAACTAACTTGATATACAATATCGGTCTTAATGTAATAGTTGGTTCCGTTGATTCTGGAAACATTAGAACTACTTGGATGAAAATACGAAGATGACTGACAATCCTAAGGCTAACTACACAGGCAAGTATTTAGATGATTCGTTTAAACTTGCCAGATTCATCCGCGTACTTCGCAAACGTTGGATTGTCATTGCAGCAGTATCTGCCTCTGTATTCGCCGCAAATGCCTTCTATACATTTAGTAGACCCCCATTATACAAATCAACTACTGCGTTGTTGATCAGTAGCTCCACGATCCCCGTATCAGATATCCAAATTCCAGGAATAAATCCAGATGGTCCCAAGGTTAATCTGGGTACGGAAATTGGAATTCTCAAAAGTAGACCTTTAGTTGAAATATCCCTTGCCAAGCTGCGGGAATCGGTATCTGGTAGCAACTATAAAGATTTGGATGCTATTACTGTGATGTCTGGATTGGACATCCGCCCCGAAAAGGACACTTTGATTTTACGTCTTGCCTACACAGATACAGACCCAAAACGGGCTCGGGATGTGCTTAATGCCCTGTCTCAGACTTATGTTGAATATAGTTTGAATGATCGTCGTACTAAGTCTAGTACTGCGATCAAGTTTATTCAAGACAAACTTCCTCAAGTCAAACAACAACTCGATAAGTCAGCTTTAGCCGTTACACAATTCCGCAAGGTCAACAATATAACTGATCCTGATACCTATGCGTCAGCCATTTTTACCATGCGTGCGGCTTTGGAACAGCAAGCTCAAGATCTGCAAATTAAAATTGCTCAGGTTCAACAGCAGTATGAAGTTCTCAGTCGTCAAGTCGGTAAATCCCCAGAGGCGGCGATCGGTGGTGCAATTTTGCAGCAAGATGCTCCGTATCAGTCTTTGGTCAAACAGTTCCAAGATGTTGAGACTAATTATTTTCTAGAACGCACTAGATTTCGGGCTGATCATCCCAGTGTTGTTGCTCTCAAAGATCGACGCGATGAACTTTATCGTTTGTTAGAAACTCGCGCTCAGTCAGTAGTGGGGCTTAGAGGTGGTAACGCTAACATTACCAATGAGCCAAATAGTGCCATCCAACAGAATTTGGCTACCCAGTTATTTGACTCCCAAACAAATCTGGCAGTCAGTCAAGTGCAACTAGAAAGTATTAGAAATGCACAGTCTGAGGTTGCTTCGGCTTTTGCCAAGATTCCTCAACTTCAACAAAAGTATGTGGAACTCCAACGACAACTGGCTCTAGACACTTCGACTTACACCAAACTCACTGATAAACTCGAAGAATTAAAAATTTCAGAAGCCCAAGAGACCTCAGCTTGGAAGGTTCTAGAGCCACCACTAGTTCCGTTGTTACCATTTTCGCCAGAAATTGTGAGGAGCTTGATTACGGGGGCTTTTGCAGGTGTAGCAATGGGTGTTTTGCTTGCCTTGCTCTTAAATCGTATGGATCAACGCATTCGTGAGGTAGACGAGGTCAGAGAAATCATTGATTTGCCTCTGCTCGGATCTGTTCCCATGACTGAATTGGGGTATCTGGGAGCAAGCGGAACTCAAGGAACATTGCCACCAAGTAGTTACTATGCCTTTAAAGAATCATTGAGTTCGCTTGCCTTGAACCTACGCTATTTAGGCGCTGATAGTATGGTGAAATTGATTGCATTCACTTCATCAGTACCATCGGAGGGCAAGAGCACACTAATCTATAATCTTGCTTTGATTTTGTCAGCCTTAGAATATAGGGTGCTGTTAGTCGATGCAGATATGCGAAAGCCGAATATTCATAAGCTGGCAAAGCTAAGTAATAAGTTTGGTTTGTCCACGGTTCTCGCTACCCCTAGCCCTTGGCAAGATCTGATTCATGTCGTCGATGATAAAAACAAGCTACATATTATTACATCAGGCTCAATCCCCCCGAATCCCATGTTTTTGTTGGATTCCGATAAGATGACCAGCCTTTGCCAAGAATGGCGGCGGGAGTATGACTATGTGTTAGTTGATACTCCGCCCGTAGTCGGTATCACCGATGCACAATGCTTAACCACCAAGGTTGATACATTTATTTTGGTGGCGGCGATTAATCGTTCGACAAGTAGTGGCATTTCTAAAGCTTTAGATATTTTGGAAAGAGCTCAAGCTAATGTATCTGGGCTATTGATTAATATGATTTCTTCTACTGATAGTGATTACTACTACACCTACTACGATGATTATTATCTGAATGCTGGCAAAAACATTGCCAGTGATCCAGATCATGAAGCTTTCTCACTGAATGCAATTGAAAGCGCTAAGGAACAATCGAATAATTAAATTACCGTTGTGTATTTTCCCAAATTAGTCGGGAAATCTTGTCTCTTGGATGAAAATCTGAAAAAAAGGCATCGCATAGCGATGCTTTTTTTCTCAAAAATCTACGCCGCGTTTAAGATCTATGCCTTTTTCGGCATAGTGTTTGTGGCATACCATTTCTGAATGAACAGAGGCAAGGTCAAAATAGGCGGGTTGATTAAAGCAGCGTCCTGTAATGATTACTTCGGTGTCACGCGATTTTTTGAGTAGGGCTTGGCAGATTGGCTCAACAGGAAGTAGATCAAGGTCAACTGTGGGATTTAGCTCATCGAGAATAATAGTCTTGTAGAGTCCAGAGGCGATCGCTGCTTGAGCAATTTCCCAACCACGTTGAGCTTCGATGCAGTCCATTTCTTGCTGTTGACCGCGCCAGACGATCGCGTCACGTCCACATCGTTGATGATCGATCACATGGGGATAGCCACGCTTAAGAGCGGCGATCGCTGCATCTTCGGTATAACCAGTACCGCCCTTGAGCCATTGCATAATTAAAACTCGATGGGATAAATCGCGACTGATACCTGTCCCGATCGCTTTAAGTGACCGACCTAAAGCCGAAGTACTTTTGCCTTTCCCAGCCCCTGTATAAATCTCAATTCCTGTCATACCGTACTTTTCAGCATGGGCTTCATCGTGCGATCGCATTTCTGAATGGAGGTCAGCGATATCAATTAATGATTGTGGTGCGCCGCGTCCTGTGCAGATCACTTCTAGATGGGCGGGTTTATTTTTTAAATCTTTAACAATGCGATCGACGGGGATTAAGCCTAGATCGAGAACGGGATTGATTTCATCTAAAACTACTACGGAATATAGCCCTGAAGCCATTGCTCCTTTGGCGATCGCCCAACCTCGTTCAGCTTCTTGGCGATCGAATGGTGTGATATGTTCAGCATCAAAAAATTCAGCGCGTCCAGTTCGCACATGATCGATCAAATGGGGAAATCCCTGTTGCAAAGCCGAAATTGCGGCATCTTCAGCATATTCGCGTTCGGAGCCTTTGAGAAATCGCAATAACAAAATTCTTGTGCCGAAGGGTGATGTATCGGACATTCCTAAGCCAAGCGATCGCAGGACTACGCCGAGAGCCGCCTGTGATTTACCTTTTCCTGTGCCGTCATAAACATGGATTTGTCCGACTTCACGTTCGGGACGTACCTGTGCGGTCATGATGCCAATCGCTGCCATGTTTTTACTTAATCTCTTTTCACAACGCAATACAATAGTATAGCAATCCTAAATCATCTGAAATATTGCCTTGATGAAGTTTGAGTTCATAGTAGATGGACCGCCCGTATCACAGCAAACTCGTAGGCGAGAGAGGCTTAGAGAGTGGAAAGTGACTGTGCGGCGAGAGGCTGAAAAGTACTGGACAGATGAGCAGAAAATGTTTACTGGGCTAGTCATGCTACAGGTGACATATTTTTTTGATAATGTGGAAATGGATGTAGACAATATTGTTAAGCCGATTCAAGATGCAATTATTCAATTAGCCTACGCTGATGATAAGCAAATATCTGATATTTTGGTTAGAAAAAGAAGTTTGTTTGGTAAATTCCAAGGAAAAGGTTTGACCCCAGTTTTGGAAGATGGCTTTGCTCGTGGAAATGACTTTATATATATTGTGGTAACTGAGGCTCCCGATCAAGAGGTACTGGCATGACAACAACTCAGACAGTGAATTTAGCAAGAGAACAATTACTGAAGGTTGCGGAAGATTATCGTAATCAGGGTTATGAAGTTGCGTTTCATCCAAACCCTGAAGATATACCTGTTTTTCTTAAAAACTATCGTCCAGATATGATTGTGCGCCGAGGTGATGAATCTGTCGTGGTTCAAATAAATTCTGCTTCTTCGCTTAATTCTTCATCAACTCAATATTTAAGTAGCTTAGCCGAAGTCTTAGAGAAACAGCATGGCTGGCGATTAGAGTTTGTCATGATCAATCCAGAGGATGCGCCAATTGCTCTGCCTCATTCTGAAGGCTCTCTCCAAATTCAGGATATAGAAGCAAGGTTGTCGGTAGCAAAACAAATTACCACCCAAAATCTAGAATCAGCAATTTTATACTCTTGGTCTTTGGTTGAGGCAACTCTGAGACTTCTTGCGGAAAAGGAGGAGCTAAGTTTAAAAAATTTCAACCCGCAGTATTTAGTTAAATATTTAACATATGAAGGTGTAATTTCCCGATCTGATTACCAGTTATTGATGAATTTTCTTTCGTTGCGAAATACGATCGCTCATGGTTTCAAGACTTCGCAACTTACAGATAATTCTGTGAATGAGCTTATCGCCGTCACTGAGAAACTGTTGGTAGAACTGAGTGAGCCATTGGTAGCAAGTTAAAAAACTTAACTCTAAACATAATCAGATGAGAGGACAAAGCAATGCAAAATATCGCAATGATCACATTTGACCCAACTATTAAATCTAAATCAGTAACTGAATTAGCCATTAATGTTAGTAGCAACTCATTTATGGACACATTCAATAGTGAAACTGATGTATCTTTAGCGCGACTGAAAGAAATCTTAGAATTTGTCCAAATGCTGACAATTAGCGCGAAAAAAGTAGTCCAAGCAGCGATCTTAATCGCCATTCAAGAAATCGCGATCGCCGAGACAAGTGAATCGATTATCCAAGCAGCGATCGCTCAAGAATTTCTAACAGATATATCCTATGACTGCAAAAATATTTTGCGCTATCTTACTTACGCACTCATCGGTACAGACAAACTAGTCCTAGAACATCTGAGTCTAAAATCTCTACAAAAACAATACGAATCGCTCCAAATTCAATTTCTAGTTACCGTAGTTAAACAAATTCAAATCTTGATTAACCCGATGCTCAAAGATTGCGATATTGTCACCGAACTAGATGAATATTTTGCAAGTATCATCACCAGAATAGACAGCCAAGATCCTGCGAAAATAAGAGAGAAACAACGGCAGGGTTTAGCGAAATTAGCCGAAGAGTGGCTAGCCGAAGATCTAGAAGATCCAAACGAGCAAGAGGAAACTTGGAATTATCTTCGTGATGCACTTAATCATGGAACATTGTCCCATCGACCAATACCTGTATGAAGCCAATTGTCATATTAGATACAGGAGTTTTAGGTAAAGTAACTAACCCTAGAAACTATTGGTGGAATTGAGTGAGCCATTGGTAGCAAGTTAGAAAACTTAATTACCTGACAAGCTCAAGCTACAGCTAAAAGTTCATTGAGCTTATTTTTTAAGTCTGGGGATGTTTTTAAGGGATTGTAAATTTCACCTGCGTAGGGTTGCCAGACGTAATTAGGTCTAAAGGGTTGGAAAGATGGCAATATGCCTAAATCTTGGGGATTGATTTCGCTAGGACTAATCCAGAGATAGCTAAATTAGGCAAGTCTTCGATAAGTTCACTATAGGTTCGGAATTCATCGACTTCAACGCCGACTAGGGCATAGCGAAAGGTTGGGGCAAATTTTAGAGATTGATACATTAAAATCCCTAGCTCTGTCATGGAATATGCACTTTCGGGGCTATCGATGCCAATTTCACTAATATTGCTTGGCAAAACTCGACACCACCAGTTTTCTTCGATATCTTGAAAGGTTTCGGCGCGGCATTTACATTGTTGATGATTGGCAAATGTCAATACTAGCTCGTCAAAATATTGAGCAAATTCGCTTGCATTATGCTCTTCCGAACCACATTCTGCTGACAAACTAAATATCCATGCCATTTTTTAGATTATTCAGAACTCTAGCCATCTAAATCATTTTGTGCTAATCTTCCTTCAATACAAACAGCAAAATAAGCACAGTCATCACTGTGTCTACCAGTAGCTATGCTAACATTTGATATGTTGTATGTAACTAGTCTTAAGTTTCATTAGGACTAGCAGTTTATTTACTCCTAGGAGGAACTATGAAACATCTGCGTTTGATTACAGTATTCGCTATTACTTTGGCGTTAATGCGTGGACAGATGAATGCAGATGATGCGTTTATCTTATCCACCTTAGTGTTAGTTACATTCGCAGTGTAACTACGACGAGGAAAATAGTTACATTCGCAGTGTAGCTACAAAGGGGCAAGTAGGTGTTATTAGCATCTGCTTGCTTTTTTATTTAACTTAGTTAACGTGTACGTTTTGCTATCATATTGTTCTAGTAGGAATTTGTCAACCAATAATCGCTTTATTGATTAATCGGGTAACCATCACAGTTGATACCCCAATTCCAAATTCAGAACGATGTTGCTGTAAAGGTTTCAGAATCGTTAAATTTTGGATTGCTGCGCTTTTTACACTTTACCCCCAAGCGTAAACAAAACGATACTTTCTAGATCAGCGATCATCCCTGATTTTAACTTTCCTAATCTTTTAACACCTTGTCCTCACTGCTCAAGAGTTCAACATACTCAGAAATTCCTGCTTCAGCCAGTTCTCGATCTTCCTGAGCAAATTCTTGATAGAGGCTAGCAAACTGACTAATATCGGCTTTCGGTTGACTAAATCTCGTTTGAAACTTGATAAAAGCAATAAAATCTGCAACTTGCTTTAGCTGAGTCTCATTGAAATGATCTAACTCTTGCTTAAGGGTTTCTTTAGTGATTACTGTCATTGTCAAACACCCCGCAAATTTTCATCACAACTTCTGGCTCGATTATCTAGTGGAACCAACCTCTCATCAACATTGGGAAAATCTTCATCAATATCTTCCAACGTTGCCAATAACTCCAATAAAGATCTTTTCTTAAATGGCTCAATAATTAATTTTTCACCATCTCTACGAATAACCACATCATTACTAGACATTTCAAATGCATGAGGAATATTCAAAGTTTGATTGCGTCCATTATGAAACAACCGAACTTGATATTGAGTAACCATAATTTTACCTCAGAGTAAAAGGTCTTTTTTAGTTTGGAGCGGCGATCGCCATACCACCTCTCGCTCGATTATAAAAGAATATAGTTTTCCGTTGTGGCTAATGCTAAAATCCACGTCTTAGAGCCAATACATTTTCGTCATGAGAAAACTTGCAGTGCGATCGCTAATTACCCTAACAGCTATAACTACCGCGATGTTGGCTGTGGCAACACCTATGAGATCGCAGCCCAAACAAGAAACAACCAACATTGAAATTTCGCGCCCCATAGCCCAACCAGAAAAACTAGAGATTACCGCAAATAAAAAAGATAGCTTCGTGAAAATGTTTGAGGATATTGCGATCGCGCCTAGTTTTGGCTCCAAAGCGATCGAATTGAGGGGAATTAGTGGCGGTACTGTAGAAACGCAGAAAACATCAGGGCGCAAATCTACAGAAACAGGAGCCTGTATCGGTTTTATTGATAAAGTCGCCGATCACAAAATCACTTTGACAAAACCGTTTCGCTACCTCAAGCTGCAAGTCAAAAGCTCTGGCGATACGATCATGCTGGTGCGTGGACCTGGGGGCAGTTGGTGTAGTGATGATGTCAGCGATCGCAATCCTGTAATTAGCGGTGATTGGCTCGCAGGAACCTATGAAGTCTGGATTGGTTCCTATGAAGAAAATAACTCCTTTCCCTATTTACTTAAAATTACCGAAAAACCTTAAATTAAAATATTGTGTTCTACACAAGGTCTTGTCTTAATTTCGACAATCTAGGGTTTGTCGGCTGTAATTTTTAGTGAATGGATGCATCCCACAGGCGATCGTGCATAGATATAAGCGTGTACGCTCGTCTAAATTTCTCACACCCGTAAACTCAGTATCTTCACAAGCTGTCAAATTCTGTAATATCGCCCCGCGTAAATTCGTACCGCGTAAATTTGAACCTTTAAGGATCGCACCCGTAAAATCAGCTTCAATTAGGTTTGCCCCACTAAAATTGGTGACACTAAGATTAGCGCGAATAAATTTGCTATTGGATGAATTTGACCAAGTGAAATTTGCCCAACTGAGATCAGCATCCGAAAAATTGACATCGCGGAGCAGCGCACCTCTGAGGTTGCAATCGACCAAGTTGGCTCCTGTCAAGTTAGCTTCAATTAAATTAGCACTACTGAGATCAGCTTTGTTTAAAGTCGATCCGCGCAGGTCAATTCCCGTGAGGCTGACATTACGCAACTCAGCATTACTAAGATCTATATTGGCAAAATTGCGATGTCCCTGTCCGTATAGTTCTAATAGTTGAGTTACTTCCAAAGTGGTTACTCCTAAATACTTTTGATAATTTAAGCTTAGTTTAAGGTTTTATTTTAGCTGAAAATTTCACCTAGGGCAATTTTAGAGCAAATGGATCACAAGAAACATTGCAAAAGTGTTATGAATAGCCCACTAGCTACCTCGATAGGTACTATAAGCCCAAGGTGATACTAGTAAAGGTACATGGTAGCGATCGCCTATATCAGAAATGCCAAAGCGGATCGGCACACGACCTAAAAAAGCTGGTTCGGTTTGTGATACTTGATGACTTACAAAATAATCACTAACATTAAACCAAATTTCATAAATGCCGACTTGCATTTCTTCTGCATTTAGTAATAGCTCGTCAGTGCGACCATCTTGATTGGTGTATAGGGTTTTGAGCAAAGTTTTCTGTTCTGTTGTTTGATCTGTTGTTTGTGCATCAATAGCGATCGCCCACAGTTCGATCTGCATATTTTGAGCAGGACAACCATGCACTGTATCAAGAACATGGGTCGAGAGTTTTCCAGACATAAGTTTAATCAGTCAATTAACTGCATACTGTATACAATGAGATAATATACTCGAATAACGCTCATCGATAATTTTAGAATTGCTACTTATGACAGCATCCAACGGTACAAGACGGGTATTTATCTGTGGTTCGGCTTTACGGGGACAACCCGATCATGGCAATTTGCAAGGAGCTAAGTTTATTCGCTCCGCTAATACTCAATCACGCTATCGACTTCATTCCGCAGGTAATGGTTGGCATCCTGCGATTTATGAAGTTGAGACAGGTGGAATTTCTATTCCTGGAGAAGTTTATGAAATGCAGGATAGTGAATTTGAATATCTTGCGAATAATGAACCGCCGAATATGTATCCATCGGATGTTTATTTAGAAGATGGTGAAGTTCTTACCGCTTTTCTCTATCCTCAAGAATTGATTGAGGAGTTTAACTGGATTGACATTTCTGATCTTGGTGGTTGGGCTGCATACAAGAAGAGTGTTTAATTCTTTGCTATTCGGTCTAATCTAAAAAGGAGTCAAAAAGGTAGTGTTAATTGATGGATTACCGCTACTTTTTTGGGATTTATACTTGAGAGGCGATCGCCGCTAATTTTTTCAAGATTTGCAATGTCAGCGCCAAACCATCATCTTGATCTAGAATGAACTCCTTGGACTTGGCATATTTGGGCTGATCCTGATGGACTAATTTCAGAAATACAAAACTACTACCATTCGTCACCAAACCAAACAAAGGCTTGTCTCTATCAGGTGCAGCCAGCATATAAGACAATACCTGCGGAATTCCCACCTTTAGCGAAAATCCTGCTCGTTTTGACTCAATTACCAACACCCAAATCTGTTCGATTAAAATCAATACATCCATTCGCCCCCTCAGTCTTGTCTCACCATCTTCCGCAAAAATCTCCACCGCCGTTTCCGTATCCATGTAAAAAGGTGGCAAAAAGAACCCCGCCAGATCCAACAGTGGCGAAACGATCGCCATTTTTACCGTATTTTCTAACACCGATCGCCGTTCTAAATTTGCTGAAATCGCCAGTACCCTTTGCAAACGTTCATACTCAGGGAGAGTCAAACTTGGCAAATCATCCTGCCATTCCCGAAAAAAGTTAGGATCGCGATCCAACTCCAATCCAAACTTGCGTTCTAATTCATACAGTGAGACTTTCTCGATCGCCAATGCTTGCAGCATAAAATTAACTCTCCAAAACCTTACGGATTTGTTCGATTGTCGCATTTTCGAGCAAGCGGCGATCGCCTAACTTGTCATCGCCTTAATCACATCATCAGCGTTACCAGTCCAACCAATAATTCCACCTTGAGCGCGAAGCATCTCAATCGTTGATTGCTTAAACTCTGGGAAATAACTAGCAGTTCCATCTTCGATCAACAAACATTCATAACCGCGATCGTTCGCCTCACGCATAGTTGTCTGCACACAAACTTCGGTTGTTACACCTGTAAATAAAAGATGAGTAATATTCTCTTTTTGTAAAATCAATTCTAAATCAGTCCGACAGAATGCTCCCTTCCCAGGTTTAACAATCACAATCTCATTCTCTAGGGGAGTAAGTTCGGGAATAATATTATTGCCATCTTCACCAACAATTAGGATTCTTCCCATTGAGCCGCGATCGCCGATTTTAAGCCCAGTTTTGCTACGATTTAGCTTAGAGGGTGGACAGTCTGATAAGTCGGGCGAATGTGCTTCGATGGTATGAATGACTGGGAAGCCGAGCTTTCTAAAAGTTTCTAGTAATTTTTTGACAGTTGGTACAATGCTGCGTAATTGCATCACATCATTACCAAGAGCGTCACCAAAGCCACCATACTCTAAAAAATCTCGTTGCATATCGATGATTACGAGTGCGATTTTGCTCTCGCTTGGTAATTCGTAATCGTAGGGCTGAGCAGCGATCGCAGACATAGGTTTCTCCGTTACAAAGGATTATTCGTTAGCAATTATGACAGGTTTTTCCCATACAATTAGAACCACGCAACCTTCTTCGCTAGAAACTTGATGACTGGTATTGGGAGGGTTGATAATCACCGAACCTTTGGTATATTTTCCGTTCGCGTCAGATTGGGAACCTGATAGCACAAAAATATGCTCGTATCCTGAATGGGAATGATGGGGAACTTTCGCGCCGACTTCGTAGCGCAGCATGGCAGCACTCGCACCCAGATCATCCTTATACAACGGATAAATTTCTACACCTTTGCGAAAATATTCCCAAGGCAGATCGTCATAGTTAGAACGAGTAAGTAATTCGGGGAAAACCCTGACTTGTTGGTTGATAATCATTATTTGTCCGATAGGCAAGGGGCTTAAGCCCCTTGTTATTAGCTTGTAATTAGTTTATTTAGTGTCCTGCCATTTTCTGCCCGATCGCAGCCAGATCTGCTTCGGCACTGGGACTTTCGTAGACAAATTGACCATCACTCATCACGAGAATGCGATCGCTCAGCGTCAAAATCTCATCAAGATCTTCACTGACTAAGAGAACGGCTACACCGCGATTACGAGCTTCGACAATTTGATTGTGAATATATTCAACGGCGGCAAAATCCAGCCCAAATACGGGATTGGCGACAATCAATAACTTGATTTCCGCAGCCGAAAGTTCTCTCGCGAGAACGGTACGCTGCACGTTGCCACCTGAGAGATTGCCAATGGGGGTATCTGGCGAAGGGGTTTTGATGGAAAAGACCTTAATCAGATTTTTGGCTGTTTCGCGGATGGCTTTGAATAGCAACAAAATTCCGCCTTGAGCTTGAGGTGCGCGATCAAAAGTACGCAACGCCAAATTCTCAGCAACACTCATGTGTGGTACACAGGCATTTCGCAGAGGTTCTTCAGGCAGCGAAAATACCTGATGGGTATACATTTCCTTGCGAGTTGCTGTATATAAATCGCCATTAACAAAAATCTCACCCGAGCTAGCAATTCTTTGTCCAGATAGAACTTCTACTAATTCGCGTTGACCATTGCCTGAAACACCAGCAATACCGACAATTTCGCCACTTTTGATGGTGAGGCTAACGCCACGAACTGCTTCAAGTCCATTATCTCGATCGGCGTGAATGTCGCGCACTCTGAGAACTACATTGTCAGCAAGAACTTCCGTTTTGGAAACCTGTCGCGCTTCCTTGGCTTCACCTAACATCATCGCCGCCATGTCTGAGACTGATAGCTCCTTAGTGGAACCTGTTCCCGCAAACTTGCCCTTTCGCAGTACGGTCACATTATCAGCAAAAGCGGTGATTTCGCGAAACTTGTGGCTAATCATTAAGACGCTCAAGCGTCCTGCGGTGACTTCTTCGCGCAACAGCCCTAGCACTTCATCAGCTTCTTGGGGCGTTAATACAGAAGTTGGTTCATCAAGAATAAGAATCTTACTTTTAAGATAAAGCTGTTTGAGAATTTCTAATTTTTGTTTTTGTCCCGCCGCCAGTTGGGAAATGGGCGTATTCAGATCGATTTTGAAAGGAGCAGATGACATGAAGGCATCTAACTTCTCATATTCATCTTTCCAATTAATTAACGATGGCGTATCAGGACGAACTAACAAGAGATTTTCGGCAACTGTCATCGAAGGTACGACCGTAAAATGCTGGTAAACCATGCCGATTCCGTAATGGTAGGCATCACGGGGACTATTGATATCGCGAGATTGCTTATTGATTAAAATATCGCCGTGGCTAGCCGCATGGAAGCCCATAATGCATTTAACCAAGGTGCTTTTACCTGCGCCATTTTCGCCAAGGAGAGCGTGAAAGGTTCCAGACAAAAGTTTTAGCGATACATTATCAACTGCGACGAAAGAGCCGAATTTCTTGGAGACATTCACAAGCTCTAACTCAGGTGGTAAATGCGATCGCAGGGTATCAGCAGAAACACTAGATGGAATGGTCAAGGGTGGTATCGGCTCTCTCATAGATTCTTCTTCAACCAGATTATCAGCAAGATCGCTTTGGCGATCGTCAGGACTGGATTTTTCCATAGCGGCGTATACCTAGCAGATTTTTTAGGCAGATTTTTTAAGCAGGTTTTTTAAGCAGATTTTAGTAATCTAACTAGAAATTTTGCTTAATTGCTGTAGTCAATGTTTCAGAATCGGAGACAGCACCAAATACGCCGCCCTGCATTTCGATCATTTTCAGCGCCGCCAGATGATTGCCATAGTCGGTTGCGCCTGTGCAGTCCGATAGCATCAGGCATTCATAGCCGCGATCGTTGGCATCACGCATGGTCGTATGCACACAGACATCGGTGGTAATCCCCGACAAGATAATATTCTTAATGCCGTTGCGATTGAGGATCAAATCAAGATCAGTGGCATAAAATGAGCCTTTCCCTGGTTTGTCGATGATCGGCTCACCCTCGATCGGGTAAAGATCGGGAATGATGTCCCAACCTGCTTCACCACGGATTAAGATTTTGCCACAAGGTCCGACATCACCAATGCCTGCACCAATTCGTTGCGATCGCCAACGCTTATTTGCAGGTAAATCTGATAAGTCAGGGCGATGTCCCTCACGGGTATGAATAATCAAAAAGCCTTTTTCACGAAAAAGAGTCAATACTTTTTTGATTGGCTCGATCGGCGCTCTAGTCAAGGACAGGTCATAGCCCATTGTGTCCACATAGCCACCGACACCGCAGAAGTCAGTCTGCATATCGATGATAATCAGGGCTGTGTTATCGGGGCGGAGATCGCCATTATATGGGTAAGGATAGGGCGTAGCATCAATATACATAAGCGCTTTTAAGGATTATTGCTAAAATTTGCCTTGCAGTTTGTCCTAATTGTTGGCGATCTGATCATTTCAGACTGTTACTGAGAAACTTATAGAGCCTTGCGCTAATTTTAAAATTTTCTTGCATCCTTAGTAAGTAGACAATGTTCTGAAGGATCTTCAGAAACCTACACCTTCACAGCCTCAACCAATAGCTAATATAGAACCATCAATGTCAAATTGGTAATAGTCCCTATTGGTAATAGTTTGTTTGACGATGTTGTTGTTGGCATTACCTGCGATCGCCAGCCAGCCTGTAGTTGCATCAAATAGCAAGCTTGGTTTCGTAACAGGCGCAACTAATCCATAAGCATCTGGGACTACAAAACCAGTAGGTAAAGCTGTTGACGCAGCCTGTGTCAAATTAACTGAACCATCACCGTTAATCCCAGATAATTGCATATTTTTTAACTTAAACTGACGTTTCTAATCCTAAAAGATTCATCTGTTTTTTTGTCAAGTTCTTGTTTATACAAAAATTACGCCCAAAAATTATGCCCAAAAATTACGATTCAGGATGTCATTAACATTGCAATTCTCAAGCCAAGAACTAGGAAAATTTACTTGTGGATATTCTTCTCGCATCGAAGCAAGAGCATTATCAAATACTTTAGGTAAAATCTCTAAGATTTGATTTTTTAAGCTCGGTGCATCTTCCAAAACATCTTTAATGTCGTTACGAAAAGCTCTAATTTCTCTTTCCCAACCGACATAACATTCTGGTAATGGAACATAACAACGTTTGAGTAAATGCTCGATCAATCTTCTTAATAGACTTCTCATCGCATTACGCTGACTTTTACCCAAAGTTTCTACCTCTTCAATTAAGTTCTCTAGATCTAAATTTGTAAAATCATGCGCTTTTAGTTTCGCAACTGTATCTTCGACCCAAAGCAAAATATCTTGGTCATAAAGAGATTGAGGTGTGAGTAACTCTGTCATTTTTGCTTCCATTTCAATTTTGGTATAACATGACTATACTATATTTGTTATCTGAGTTCAGGGATTGAGAACATCAGAGGAATAAGCATCTTATGAAACAAGGGCTTAAGCCCTTGCCTGTAAAGCACTCAAATGCAAGCCACTATAGCAATCCGAAATGAGTTAAAACAGGGTGGACTGATAGCTGAGCGGAGTCAAAGCCACAAATGATTCAGGATTGCAATATGATGTGTGAACTACCAGACGCTGACCGCTTAGGCGGTACAGCGCTGGCTTCCTGATTCAACGGGGATAGCGTCCAACAAAACCGAAGTTTTACCAGATCGACTTACATCCCCTCCACAGGCCGACTCGCTAGTTCCTAACGAGATAATCCGCAAGGCTTCATTCCTAATATTGATCGCTGCATTTATATCACGGTCATGGTGCGTACCACAATGCTTACAAGTCCATGCCCTAACATCAAGAGTAAGATTATCAACTCGATTTAGGCATACATGGCAAGTTTTAGAGCTAGGGAACCATCGATCAATTTCGATATATTGCCTTCCTTCACTTTCAGCCTTGTATTTAAGCATTGTGCAGAACATACTCCAGCCAACATCGCTAATCGCTTTGGCTAGATTATGGTTTTTGACCATGCCCTTGATGTTGAGATTTTCCACTGCAATAACTTGGTTTTCGTTTACTATCTTGCGGGATAGCTTGTGCAGAAAATCTTCGCGACATCTGGCAATTTTGGTGTGAACTTTTGCCACGGCAAGTCTTGCTTTTTTACGGTTTTGACTACCCTTCTTTTTTTTGGATAGCTTTTGCTGTTTGCGCTTTAAGTTGCGTTGATGTTTGATAAAAAATCTAGGATTATCAAACTTAGAGCCGTCACTGGTAATCGCAAAATGGGTTAATCCCACATCAATGCCAATAGCTTTATCCACTGGTACTAATTCAGGATTAGCTTTACCATCGTCAACCAAGACAGAGACAAAGTGCTTTCCGTCAGGATTGCGAGATACAGTGACGGTTTTGACAGTCCCTTCAAAATCACGATGACGCTGACATTGGACTAATCCAATCTTAGGTAAATTAATCTTGTCACCGTCAAACTTGACGTTTTGGGGATAACTAATTGACTGCCTACCATGCTTTGACTTGAATTTAGGCAGCATGGCCCGTTTATCAAAGAAATTTTTGTAGGCAGTGGATAAGTTTAAAGCGACTACTTGCAAGCATTGAGAATACGGCTCGGTTAGCCATTCGTATTCCTTCTTGAGTGCAGGGAGTAAGCCTTGTATATACCCTCTAGTTAGCCCTTTACCAGTAGTTTTGTAAGTTTCTTGACATAGGTTTAAGGCATAGTTCCAGAACCATCTCGCACAGCCGAAAGACTTTGCAAGCAAGGTTTCTTGCTCACTTGTGGGATAGATCCTGTATTTGTATGCTTTATACATTTATCAAGAATATTGAATACTGATAAGCTAATTATAGCATAGACAACTTCTATTGATTCGAGGATCGCTCAATTTATTTTCTGGCTCACTTTCATCCCGTCACTCATCCTTGTAAGCGGATAGAGTGCGGGACTTCCCGTTCGCGTTAGTTAAACTAAGCGATCGCCATAGGTAATCAGAAAAGTCAACATAGTCGTGACTAAGATTATGGGATAGATAATCCAAGACGCAATATTTAAATAGCGAAAAGCTTTAGTTTTCCCATCTTTATCTAATTTAGCGCCGATCGCAGTCACAAGGATTGGGATTAGGCATAGACAGAAGTAGACATAAAACACATATTCCATCGCTACGGTATAGCCAACTTCAGGTAGTTGATTGTTAAAGGATAACAACAACACAATTCCAGATAACAGCGATGAAGCGGGAGCCATCGTGCGTGGAACAAACATGTTGTAAGGGAAGAAAAGGCAGCAATAGGTCAAGAGCGATAACAGAACTAGAGGTAAACCATTCTTGGAGAGAAATACTAGGGTTTTGCGCTGAAAAGTCATGCGAATACTCAATCCTGGGTATTCAATCTGAACATTGGACTGCACTAAATCAGGATCACCTTGGGTGGAAGTACTCCTCGATGAATCTTGGAAATAGGTAATATCCTTGAAGTTCCAAAGTTGTAGCCCTTTGAAGGGTTTAGCTTCTGCTTCTTTCGATCTAGGTAATTTCAGACCAACGGTATCGATCGCATAGATCAAACGCTCAGTAGTCAGATTAGGATTATCAAAACGCAAATTTAGCTTTTGGGAATCAAAGGGATAATCGCGAAAATCAAAGGCATTACGAAACTCACCCCGCACCCGATAGAGGCGATAGTTTAAACCATCTACTACCTGTGTTTTGATCGGTGATTTACCATCAAAGACTGGCGCAGTCGGATTCACACTATTGGTTACTGCATCAGGAAATTGAATTTCTGTCGGCTCATCACTGCCGTTATAGAGGAACCACACATAAAAATCGGCAGTAAAAGTGGATTTATCAATGCGATTCAATTTATTGATATCCATCCCTGCATAAACTACGCGCTGCCGCCAGAAATATTTTTCACCAGCTTGGACAATGCTGCCAGATTGCAATTCTTTGGGCAAATTTAAGCGTTCGGGATTAGCGATCGGCGTAAATTGTTGGGAAGCAGAAATGAGCTTATAGTTTTGGAATTTGGCTAAACGGACTGGTTGATCACTATTGCGATCGCTATTGAAATACAGCAACCCAGTTAAACCGCGAATTCCCACTTTGCGATTATTTAGTTTCGATAAAGCGTCACGCACCTGTTCGCGATCGCTATCTAAACTTGCTGCGGTTAATTTAAGATCGGCTTTACGAATTGCATCCACTGCGGCGATCGCAGCTTCGTAAAATTTAGCGCCTAAATAGGAAGGAGTCTTGTTATAGGCTTTTTGATAAGCGGCGAAATAATCTTGAGCATCGGCTCCCGCGCTATCAAATAAAATGGGCAATGGCACATACATGCCATCGGTGAAGAAACCCGACTTTTTCTTTTCTTCATCATATTTATCAAAGCGCTTGGCAAAGGATTCACGCCCTAGAGCCTGCTCACCTAAAATGCTATTTTTTAACCCCTTTTGTTTGAGTGCTACTAGGAAATCTTCGGCAACATCTTCTTTGGATAAGGTTAAAAACAAAATTCCCGCTTCAGGTTCAGTCGCAATTTCATTAACGATCTGCTGAATTGAAGCTTTGCGATTATTCGGATCGGAGTCGATCGCCCAAATTTTTTGAATCTTGCCACTACCATTGGCTTCAAAGGCTGATTTAATTACTTCCGATTGGGTTTGTTCATTTTTGCTAGCCTTGTCATAAATTACACTAGCGGTTTTGAACTGCAATACCTGTTGTGCATAGAGTGACAAGGTTTTTGCTAAATCAGGATTGGTATAAATAATCCGAAAATAGTACGGGCGATCGGTGGTGACTTTAGGATTATTTGCCGTACCTGTGATCGCAGGTAATTTACGTTCTTGATAAATACTGCCTGCGGCGATCGAAGCATCCGAGGATCGATGCCCTAAAACTACCAGCGCATTACTTTTGGCGATGTTGTTAGCCGCCTCTGTTGCGCCTTCGACATTTCCCTTGTCATCAACAACATTTAATTTAAGCTGACGACCATTGATCCCGCCATCGCGATTGGTTGCATCGATATACAACTTGATGCTATCCACGATTTCTTGACCGCCACTAGCGCCATCACCACTTAGCGGCGCAGCCACCGCAATTGAGATCGTATTATTTTCTGCTTGTGAGCTTTGCGGGTATAACCCACTAAATAACAAATTGAGCGATAACACCATTGATATGGTGATCAATGCGATCGTGCAAATCCTTGCAACTGTTTTATTCATTAAAATCACAGTCGTATTGTAAAAAACTCTCCCGCAATTTTAAGTGATTTATGATCTAGTCAATGGGATCTAGGCAATGATTAGGTAAAAAGGCTGTCCAACCGTTATCTAGCTTCACCCGACAACTAACGCTAATTACCTGCTCTACCACGCCCTTATGATTAGCATATTGCTGACGATTGGCATTTACACATACGCGATCGCCAACTTTAAAACCTTTATTTTTTTTAGTAGCCTCTTGTTTGTTTTCGGCAACCTTGGGAATAGCGGCTTTTTTGAGGGTCGGAGCAGAGTGAAAAGTCAATGAAGCTGCTTGCTGTCCATTTACCTGATAGTTATAACCGCGCCCCTGAATTAATTGCAAACTACCGATTTGGATACCACCAAGATACTGCACAAAACGATCAACAGATACCTCCATGATTTCGGCAATATCCTCAAACATGACTGGATAACTCCAATAATTTTCGCCAACTTGCAAATCAGCTAATTCTTTCCATGCATCAAATAGCTTTTGTCCAAATTGCGAGGCTATATCATCAAGGCGATCCATCGATCGATCGTTAGGGCGATCGCCAGAATTTGCTGAAGAATTTGTCGTCGCAGAATTTATCGGTGCATTAGCAGATCTAAGAGTTTCTAATGTTTTGAGCAATTTCTGTGCAACGCGATCGCTTGCCTCTGTCCTTACTCGGAGATATTCGAGGATCTGTTCAAACAAAGATTCGCTAACATTAACAGTCATATCGCTACTCGCACCAATCGCCTCTATGAACTTATCCGAACTTAACTAAGAATCTAATTTTTTTAGCTTACCGATTCCCACTAAGATCATACGTTAAGTTATACCAAGCATCCCAGTTTTTGGGTAAAGGCTCATTGCAAAGTTGATGAATCTCAGCAATTTTCTCAAATAGCCAAGGATAATCGCGCCGATATTTGGGGATTAAGCCCAATGGTGACAACAACGCCGCCGCCGTTAAATCGGCAACACTAAAGCGATCGCCGATCAAATAGCCATCATGCCAAAACTCACCAAGCAAAGCGATCGCATCCGCTATCTTCTGCGCCGCCACGTTTGCTGACTTAGTATTAATGCCATATTTTAATCGGATCATATTAATCACCAACAAGCTCATCCAAGAAGGATCAATTTGCTTACCTTCAGTGGCTCGAAACTGTGAATAGACAACCCTTGAGGCGATCCCAATTTCATCAAAATAATCCTCTAAACGTAAGGCTTCCTGTTGTTGTTGTGGATCGGCAAAACAAAGTGGCGAACTTGGCTGATAGGTTTCCAAAAATTGAATGATATCAGTAGAGTCGGAAACTACAGCAGGACAATTTTTTTGCTGTGGTAAGAGGACAGGAACAGTGGTTGAGTCACACAATGACTTGATTCGTAAGATATGTAATGCAGGGGTAAGGTTTTCGACTTGATACGAAATTTGTTTATAGCCAAGAGCAAGTCTGGCTTTGCGGCAATAGTGAGAGGTACTGAACTGTAATAAAAGCATGGTTTAAGCAATTAGTGTTTCTCTGTATAAATCACTTGCACCCTGAGGTTTATACTTTTGCATCTTATCCTAAATCGCGGTAACACCGATCGCAACACACTTCAAATCAAACTTGCTGTAAATAATTCGTTGATAGAAAAGGAGGTTATAACAAGATGTAGATAATGGGTAACGTTAAAAAAAGATAAAAGCATGAAAGTAACATTGGAATTTGTAATTCGAGATGAAGAAGGAAACATCCTCGGCAAAAACACACCTATGTCGATGGATATAGGGACACAAAGTCTACATGATTAGGACTTACGCAAAACCACCTTGAAACCTTTATTTCACAGTAGGGGCAATTCATGAATTGCCCCTACGTTACGTCATACGGGAAATTCTAGTTTTGCTTGCAAAAATACCAAATCAACAAAGAAGAAATAAACTATTTCCAGTTATCTAATCAATTACAGGAGAGATATGTGAGTCCTCGATTAGAGGAACTATGCGGTCATTACGCCAATCGCCTCAGTTATGAGAACCTTGAGGATTTGGTTGAGCGCATGACTGACGGGAGAGAGATTGTTGAGTGATCAAAAAATTTGGGCAATCATCAAAGCGAAAGCCGCAACCTATAGTCAGCAAATCCGCCAACAAGCCAAAACTAATTTAGAGACCACAAATTCATCCAAAATCGAGGTTAACCCAACAGTCAAAATTTACAACATGGAAGAGCCAGAAATTCTCTTGTTTGACGATGGTATTCAGTCAATTCATGTCAGGTTCTTACTATCGCAATTATGGAGCGGACAGACAAACATTGCTTTGAACTATCTAAAGCACATCCGAACTAACAGCACCGCTATTTCGATATTTTGCAGGGAGAAAAATCGCGACTCAATCAAAGAACAGATTTGATAAGTTTGTCGCTCAATCGATTGGCACTGGTATCAGTGACTTCACCAAAGATCATGCTGAGAGAATGTGTGTCATTCACGAACAGGAAGTACGCATGGAAAAGCAGTTGGCTGAACAATCGGACATGAAATGTTCACCGTCTACAACAAAGTGTTTGACGACTTTCGTATGGGTCAGCGAGTGCGATCGTACATTTTGGGGACAATTTTCCCTCTTGATACTTTCCTAGATGAGCATCAAAAGCCAATCGTAGAGATAGTTCGCAATAAAAATGGCAAAGGTAAAAGCAATCGGTATTGATCGCTAAATGCTTGTCAGATCTCGCACCTGTTGCCGCGCCGTCGAAATGTTGGTTTAAGGCTTTAGTTAAGGAGCTAAGCCCTAAATAACTAGTGCGATCGTCATATTATAGCGATCGCTTTTTTTATTTCTAGGTGAAACCAGTAGAATGAATTTAATAGATTATCAATTAAAAAAATGAAAATTTTAGTAATGGGTGGCACAAGATTTATCGGTGTGTCCCTAGTTAAATTGTTAGTATCCCAAGGGCATGAAGTAACCTTATTTAATCGCGGCAAAAAGCCTTCACCTGTGGCGGAACTGCGGACAATTATTGGCGATCGCACCGATCCACAGCAATTGCAGGACAAACTTAGTGGCGAAAGCTTTGATGCAGTTTTTGACAATAACGGTCGTGAACTCAGCGATACTCAGCCCCTAGTCGAGATCTTTCGCGATCGCCTACAGCATTTTGTGTATATGAGTTCCGCAGGCGTTTATCTGGACAGCGATGTTCTGCCCTATTACGAATCCGATGCTACCGACCCCAAAAGTCGTCATAAGGGCAAGCTTGACACTGAGGCATATTTGCAACAAGTTCGCGCTGAAAATGGATTTCCCTTTACTTCCATTCGTCCTACCTATATCTATGGACCGCAAAACTATAATGATGTGGAAGCTTGGTTTTTTGATCGAATTGTTCGCGATCTCCCAATTCCCATTCCTGCTAATGGCAAATTTATCACGCAACTCGGTCATGTCGAAGATTTAGCCAGCGCGATGGCAGCAGTTTTAGGAAATGAGAAGGCGATCGGTCAAATTTATAATGTTTCTGATTCGCGTTATGTCACTTTTATTGGACTTGCTAAACAATGCGCGATCGCCGCAGGTAAAGATCCAGCTAAACTCAACTATGTCTATTACAATCCCAAGGATTTTGACTTTGGTAAAAAGAAAGCATTCCCATTCCGTTTGCAACATTTTTTTGCATCTGTCACCAAAGCGGAGCAAGATCTTAACTGGCAGGTCAAGTACGATTTATTATCTGGTTTAAAAACTTCCTTTGATTTGGACTATATCCCAAGCGATCGCGCCCAAGCCAATATTGATTTCTCAACCGATGATCAAATTTTGGAGAAAAGCAACGTTGCGGAAAAGTCTTAAAATCTAAACATGGCTAGGTTTGGAGAGCGGTTTTCAAGTTGTCAATGATACCTTGGAAACCGTGGCGATCGCCGTGGATGTTATCAAAATCTGATGCTTTTTCTATTTGCTGGTCAAGGTGCAATTATTTTGGCAATGCGGCGCAAAATTTGTAATACAGTCGGAAGATGATCGTCTGGAGGCGAAATAGAAAATAGGGAAGATGGAGCGTATTGTGGTGGTTCGGTAGGTGAATTGGGATGATTTAGTTTCAAAAAGCGATATTCGCCGCCATTAGTGATTAACCCGAAAGTAGTTTTGGTTGAGTTGGGGCTTGCTAGCATATAGGCTAGGGCTTGGGGCAGTGCTTTGTGTAAGGAAAAGCTGCTACTTTTGGACTCGATAACCAGTACCCACAGACTTTGTTGAATTACGAGAATATCAATGCGTCCTCGATAGATGGTTTCACCGTCATCGGTGGTTATTTCGATGGATTCTTCATCAGCGATCGCAAATTGGGAGCTATAAAATCCAGCCAGATCAAGTAATGGGGACAAGATCGCCATTTTGATGATGTTCTCAGAAACGACCGATCGCCGATTAATGCGGTCATAAAGTTCGGTAATCCGTTGCAAGTCTTTGCGATCGCTTTCTGTCAAATTTGGCAAATCCTGTTGCCATTCTAAAAAGAAGTTGCGATCAGCGTTACGTTGTAAGAGAAAGTCTTGTTCTAGTCTTTCAAGGCTTGTTTCTTCAGAAATTCGGAGAAGTTGAACCATAATTTTAATTTTCCTATGATATGAATTGATGAATCTCTGGATCGTTGGTGTAGTCGTCAACGGCAAGTAAGGCGGCAATTTTTATCTGTTGGTTGATTTGGGTGCGGGTGGGTTTTGTTTGAGTTAGTAGTCTTTGTAAAAGTATTTCTGCTATTTGGACGCAATCTTCTTGAGAGAGTTTGGGAATGGTTTGGAGGATTTCTGTAGTTGTAACCATGTAGTTTTCTCCTAACTTCTTAACAAGGCAACAAAACCTGCTTGCTCGAAATGTTTGTCATAGGTTAGGGCTTCTATAATTCCTAGTTCTTCCATGATGCAAAATGATGAGCAGTCGGTATGGCTCCATGCTTTGTCTTGGCGTTGGGCGTAGAGTTGAAAGGCGTTTGTGAAAATTTGACTCGTTATAGGAATAACTTCCATATTTTCGTCCTCTTGAATTTGGCGAATTAGATTGACTGTGGTTTCACGAAATCGCGATCCACTACCTGAATAATGATTGAGCAATTCATTGAGTATGAGTTCGCTTGTAACTAACTTGGATGGAAACAGTGTTAGTGTGAGATTGTTAGCAAAATCATGAAGTGAATCGGTAGGGTTAAGAACTGCGATCCAGTAGCTTGTGTCAACAAATATTTTCCGCATTAGTCTTCTTTGGGGGAGCCATATAAGTAATGATCGACGTTTTTAGAAGCGTCAGATGGGAGTTTTTGCCATTCTTCTTTGGGGATGCTTTCGCGAATTTTGGCGATGCGTTGTAGGAATGCTTGGGCTTGGGCGTAACCTGCTTGTTTTTCTAGTTCTTGCTGTTTGCGAAGGGTTTCTACTTCTTGCAAGATTAGGGCGGCGATATGCTCTTGGTCGGTTTCTGAGAGTTTAGAAATAACATCAAGGGCTTGGTTAAGTAGTTGTGGCATGGTGTTTTTCTCCTATTGTATCAAGGCTTGAAAGCGGCGATCGGCACGGATGTTGTCAAAATCTCAGTCTTTACTATTTTTATCGCCATACTGGAATTCCCATAACGTCAAAGTGGTAATCGTATGACCAAACTGGCAAATTCATTTTTTCTGATAAAACGGCAATGATCGCATCTACAAGGGTAATCTTTTGATCGGGATATCGAGATACTTTTTTAACAGCAACCAAATATTCCTCTTCTGTTGGATTAATTAGATGTACAGAATCAACGCAACTTTGAGTAAAGTTGTAGGCATAGCTGAAACCTAGACGGTATAGCAATAAGCTATATGTTTCCACATAAACTGGAAAAGGTATAAAAACTGTTAAATTTTCTGTCTCAATTATTTCTAGTTCAAGTTGCGCTCTAGAGTGATATTGATCGTTAGGGTCGATCGCTCCAAAGAGGGGTGTTGTATCAGCAATCAATCCTCTCATGGTTGGTTAGGTTGGATTTTGTTTGCATAGATGAACTCTGCTAATACTGCGTCATGATTGATGGATGTATCGGTGTATCCACTACCCTGAGTTGCTGGTGTTAATCGAAATGGCTTTTTAGGTTTAGCTAAGTAGCCTTCTTGAATCAGAAATTGTTGAATTGCTTTTTGGACTGTGGCTGATGATGAGGTTTGATGTTCTTGGGAGTAGTTATCTAGAACATCGGTTATGGATTTGGGGAGTTCAATTGTTATTTGTGCCATAGGTTTAAACTTAGATTGCTAAAAGTTATTGTATCAAGTCTTGAAAGGGGCAATCGCGTCGGGATGGATTGGGTGCGACCTCAATATAATACAACTATTAGGCAGCAACAGGAAACCCATACTGATTGAGATTGTCCCAGAATTGCTCCCAACGAGTAGAAGTTAAAACTAAAGCTCTTAAACTGAGAATTATGCTCG